>NZ_JAUYQU010000057.1 GCF_030697065.1 Bradyrhizobium sp. | reverse complement strand
CACCGCTCGTCTGCCCGTTCTGTGATCGCTCACGGAGTTTATCCCGCCCTGCAATCCATCGCGCGCCCGATGCCTTAGCGTCCACCGCATCCTGTCCCAACGTTCGGTGACGATGGCCAACGCCCCTTCCCCAGGAACAGGATGGGATGAGTCATACCGGTGTTTCGGGTTTCCGGAAAAGCGAAATTCTACCCGACGGGTTGATTTGTCGCATCCCGTCGGGTCAGGCCAACCTCGCCACGACAGCGCAGCATTGCTCGTCGGGATCGGGTTGCAATTAGCGAGCCGCTTCGAATCCGGCGAGAGCCGCGGTCAGATTGGTGCCGAGAATATCCGACAGGTATCCGCCTTCCTGGACAAGGACCGTGGGAAGCCCCAGCCGCGCAATCGCCGCACCGATGCGGCGGAATCCGTCGGTGGTCACGGCGAGCCCCGCGAGCGGGTCATGCTCCGACGCGTCGAGGCCGAGCGCCACCACCAGCGCGCCGGGTGCAAAAGCCCGGATCGTCTTCTCCGCTGTGCCGAGCGCCTGCAGATAGCCGTCATCGCCGGTGCCGATCGGCAGCGGAATGTTGAGATTGGCGCCCTCCCCCTGCCCGGTGCCGCGCTCGTGGGCATAGCCCCAGACGTAGGGATAGTAACGGGCTGGATCGGCATGGATCGATACCGTGAGAACGTCAGGCCGTTCGTAGAAGATGCCCTGCGTGCCGTTGCCGTGATGGACATCGACATCGAGGATCGCCACGCGCTCATGCTTCAGGCGCAGATGCGCCGCCGCGATCGCGCTGTTGTTGAGAAAGCAGAACCCACCTGCGAGATCGCGATAGGCGTGATGACCGGGTGGGCGGCAGAGCGCGTAAGCCGCGTCCTCGCCGTCCAGCACCAGTTGGGCGGCCGTCGTCGCCACGTCGGTGGCCGCGCAGACGGCCGCCCAGGTGCCGGGGCCGATCGGACAGCCCGTATCGACGGTGTGCCAGCCGAGCCGGCCGACGATGTGAGTCGGATAGGTCCCGGCATGGCGGACCGGATGCATGTTGGCGATCATCTCGGGACCTGAATCCCCGAGCGCCGCCCAGGCATCCCATGCCTCGGCGAGAAAACCGAGATATTCCGGGCTATGCACCCTGGCCCGCGGCCCCTGCCCGAACACGGTCGGCTCGACCAGATCGTGCTTGCCGGCCTTCAGCCCCGCCAGCAGCCGGTCGGCGCGTTCGGGTTGCTCGGTGGTTCGCTTGACGACGCCGCGAACCAGGAAGAATTGCGGATCGTGGCTTCGATGTAGTTCGCTGTAGACAGCCTTCACGCGGATGCTCCCATGGTCGACACAGATCCAGGTGCGGCAGCGTCGCACCACCTGGCCTCCGAGTCAGCCCCCGGGATCAGCCAAAACGATGATCGTATCTGGTCATGGCGAGTTCGGCCGCGTCGATGTCGGGCTTGCGGCCCGACAGCAGATCCGCCAGTACGCGTCCCGAACCGCACGCCATGGTCCAGCCCAGCGTGCCGTGACCGGTATTGAGGTGAAGGTTGGCGAATCGCGTTGCGCCGATCACGGGCGGACCGTCGGGCGTCATCGGCCGCAACCCGCTCCAGAACGTGGCTTGGTCCATAACCCCGCCGCGCGGGAACAGATCGGTCAGCGACTGATCCAGGGTCGCGCGCCGCGCCGGATGCAGCGTGTCGGAATAGCCTGACACTTCGGCGGTACCGCCGACGCGGATGCGGTCGCCGAGCCGCGTGATCGCCACCTTGTAGCTTTCATCCATCACCGTCGAGACCGGCGCCGCATCGTAATCGGCAATCGGCACGGTGATCGAATAGCCCTTGACCGGATAGACCGGGATCGAAATACCGAGCGGCCTGAGCAGCCGCGGAGACCAGCTTCCGAGGGCCATGACATAGGCATCTGCCCGCAACAGCCCCGCGCTGGTCGCGACGCCGGTGATCCCCGAGGCGTCCGCCATCAACCCCTCGATCGTGGTCCCGAGACGAAACTGGACGCCGAGCTTTTCGGCGTGAACGGCGAGCGCCTGGGTGAACACATGGCAGTCGCCGGTCTCGTCCTGCGGCAGCCGCAGGCCGCCGACGATCTCGGGCTTTGCGGTAGCAAGCGCGGGCTCCGCGGCGATGCAGCCATCGCGATCGAGCAATTCGAACGGCACGCCATATTGCTCGAGCACGGCGATATCGCTGGCCGTGCCGTCGAGCTGCGCCTGGGTGCGGAACAGCTGCAGCGTACCCTGGCTGCGCTCGTCATACTTGATCGCGATCTCCGCGCGCAGCGCGCGCAGGCAATCGCGGCTGTATTCGGCGACCGGAATCATACGGCTCTTGTTGACGGCATAGCGCGCCGATGTGCAGTTACGCAGCAGCTTGAGCAACCACAGCCACATCGCCGGATCGAGCCTGGGCCGGATCACCAGCGGACCATGCTTCATCAGCAGCCACTTGATCGCCTTCACCGGCACGCCGGGGCCGGCCCATGGCGAAGCGTAGCCGGGCGACACCTCGCCGGCATTGGCAAAGCTGGTCTCGAGCCCGGGCTCGGCCTGGCGGTCGACCACGGTGACCTCGTGGCCGGCCTTGGCGAGATAGTAGGCTGATGTCACGCCGATGACACCGCCGCCCAGAACCAGAACCTTCACGATCGTCTATGCTCCTGCCGTGGCCGCTGTCGCATCGCTACGAAAATACTGGCGGTCAAGAGCTTTGCAAACTTCAGGCCACACGCTTCAACGCATCGCCCAGCATCGCCGCAATGTCGTCGATGTGGCTGCGCTCGACGATCAGCGGCGGCGATAGCGCGAGGGAGTCGCCGGAGTTGCGGAGCACGAGGCCGCGGTTGAAGCAGTCGACCATGACGTCGTAGCCGCGCGCTCCCACGGCATCCGGCCGCGACGACAGCTCGACACCCGCGACAAGACCGATGGCGCGCACGTCGATGACGTTCGGCAGGCCGCGCAGCGAATGCATCGCGTCCTGCCAGTACCCGGTGAGCTCGGCGCCGCGCGTCAGCAGCCCCTCTTTCCGGTAGATCTCCAGCGTCGCGATCCCGGCCGCGCAGGCCACCGGGTGCGCGGAATAGGTATAGCCGTGAAACAGCTCGATCTGGCTGGCCGGTCCCGTCATCAGCGCATCATGGATCCTGCGGCTCGCAAACACCGCGCCCATCGGAACGACGCCGTTGGTGATCCCCTTGGCGGAGGTGATGAGATCGGGCGTGACGCCGAAATAGTTGGTGGCGAAGGGCGCGCCGAGCCGGCCGAACCCGGTGATCACCTCGTCGAAAATCAACAGGATGCCGTGCTTGTCGCACAGCGCCCGCAGGCGCTGCAGATAGCCCTGCGGCGGGATCAGCACGCCGGTCGAGCCGGCGACCGGCTCGATGATGACGGCGGCGATCGTGTCGGCGCCGTGCAGCCCGACCAGACGCTCGACATCGTCGGCAAGCTCCGCGCCGTGCGCGGGCTGGCCTCTGGAGAAGGCGTTGCGGTCGAGATCGTGGGTATGGCGCAGATGATCGACGCCCGGCAGATGCGTCGCGAAGGCCCTGCGGTTGTTGACCATGCCGCCGACCGACATGCCGCCGAAACCGACGCCGTGGTAGCCGCGCTCGCGGCCGATGAAACGGGTACGTGTCGCCTGCCCGACCGCGCGATGATAGGCCAGCGCGATCTTGAGCGCGGTGTCGACCGACTCCGAGCCGGAATTGGTAAAGAAGATGCGATCGAGGCCGGCGGGCGCGACCGCCGCCAGCTTCTCGGCGAAATCGAACGCCAAGGGATGGCCGATCTGGAATGACGGCGCGTAGTCCAGCGTTGTGAGCTGGCGATGAACCGCGTCCGCTATCTCGCGCCGGCCGTGACCGGCGTTGACGCACCATAACCCGGCCGATGCATCGATCAATTGACGGCCATCGACCGAGGTATAGTACATGCCCTCGGCGGAGGCGATCAGGCGAGGCTCGGCCTTGAACTGCCGGTTGGCCGTAAACGGCATCCAGAAAGAATCGAGGCTGGCGGTGTTCGGGATCTGATGAATGGTCACGGGCGACTCCTCCTGCGGGCTGCCCGCATCGACACATGTTCATGAAAATGCAGCAAGGCCTTTTCTTGCCCAGACCAAGCCATTGATTTCATTGTATTCCAGCGGTAATATTCCATCGATCCGCAACACTCACAACAGCCAACCCGCAACCATTGGGGCGACGATGAGCATCGATGTCGGCGAACGGCTCCGTTTCGTCCGCGGCCGCAACAAGCTGTCGCAGCGCGAATTGGCCAAACGTTCCGGGGTCACCAACTCGACGATCTCGCTGATCGAATCCAACCAGATGAATCCCTCGGTCGGCGCGCTCAAGCGCATTCTCGATGGCATCCCGATGGGAATGGCGGAATTCTTCGCCCTCGAACCCGACCGGCCGCGCAAGGCATTCTACCGCTCCGACGAGTTGAGCGAGATCGGCAAAGGCCAGATCTCCTTTCGTCAGGTCGGCGACAATCTGTTCGGCCGCGCGCTCCAGATCCTGAAGGAGCGTTACGAACCGGGTGGCGACACCGGACGTATCCTGCTGGTACACGATGGCGAGGAAGGCGGCATCGTTCTCAGCGGCCGGCTCGAGGTGACCGTGGACAGCGAGCGCCGCATCCTCGGACCCGGCGACGCCTATTATTTCGAGAGCCGCCGGCCGCATCGATTCCGCTGCGTCGGCGCCAGCCCCTGCGAACTGATCAGCGCCTGCACGCCGCCGACGTTTTGACGGAAGCGGTGACTGCGACGCGGCCGGCGCCGCTATAGTTTGAAACGCGGATCGAGGAAGTCGCGAAGGCTGTCGCCGAACAGGTTGAAGGCGAACACGGCCAGGCTGATCGCGATGCCCGGGAACAGGATCATCCAGGGCGCCTGCCGGTAGAAGTCGGCGGCGTTGCCCGAGAGCATCAGCCCCCAAGCCGCGGTCGGCTCGGTCACGCCGAGACCGAGGAAGGACAGCGAGGCTTCCGCCAGGATCGCCTGGGCGATGAAGGCGGTCAGCATGATGAGATAGGGCGCCACCACGTTCGGCGCCATGTGCCGGAAGATGATGCGGGTGTGCGAGTAGCCGGCGGCGCGCGCGGCATCGACATAGGGCATCACGCGCACCGACAGCGCGGCCGAGCGCACCACGCGCGCGACGCGCGGCAGGATCGGGATGGCGATGGCGACAATCAGGTTCACGTCGACACCGCCCACCGAGAACTTGCGGAACGCCGCCACCACCACCAGCGCGAGGACGATCAGCGGGAACGCGAGCAGGATGTCGACGAAACGCTGAATCCAGTCGTCGATCCTGCCGCCGAAATAGGCCGAGGCGATGCCGAGGATGGCGCCGAGCGTCGAGCCGACGAAGGACGAAGTAAAGCCGATCACCAGCGCCGTGCGCGAACCGTAGATCAGGCGCGAGCAGATGTCGCGGCCGTAGGCGTCGGTGCCGCACCAGTGGTCGGCGGACGGCGGCGCCAGCAGCGAGGCGAAATCGATCGTCAGCGGGTCGTAGGGCGCCACCAGCGGCGAGAAGATTCCCGCAAACATCATCAGAACGATGATGACGAAACTCACGGCGCCAAGCGGCTGCTGGCGGCAGAAGTCGAGATACACGTTCGACTGACGTGGCTTCACGGCGGGAAGGCTCGGGGAGTCCATCGTCATGCGTTGTACCGGATTCGCGGATCGAACACGGCATAGAGCAGATCGATCACGAGATTGACGAACACGTAGAAGGCGGCGATCAGCATCACCATGCCCTGGATCAGCGTGAAGTCGTTGCGCGACACGCTCTGGACGAACAGCTGGCCGATGCCGTTGAGATTGAACACCTGCTCGGTGACGACCAGGCCGCCGATCAGGAAGGTGAACTCCAGCCCGATGACGGTGATGGCCGGCAGCAGCGCGTTGCGCAGCGCGTGCCGCGAGATCACGAGCCGCTCATAGACGCCCTTGGCGCGCGCGGTGCGGATGTAGTCCTCGTTCATCACCTCGAGCAGCGAAGAACGGATCATGCGGGCCACCACCGCGCAATAGCGGTAGCCGACCGCCAGAGCCGGCCAGATCAGTTGCGTGAGGTTGGCGATCGGATCGACATAGATCGGCGTGAACGTGATCGGTGGCAGCCAGTTGAACAGGGCCAGCAAGGTCAGCATGATCAGCATGCCGAACCAGAACGACGGAATTGACAGGCCGCCGATGGTCAGAATCCGCACCGCGTAATCGATCCAGCTGTCGCGGAACAGCGCCGCCATGGTCCCCATGGGAATGGCGAGCAGAACCGCGACAAAGGTCGCCATGATGGCGACCTGCAGCGACAGTTCGAGGCGGCCGGCGATCTCGGTCACCACCGGCCGCTCGGTCCACATCGAGTTGCCGAAGTCGAGCGTGGCCATGCCCACCATCCAGTCGCCGAACTGGGTCAGCAGCGGCCGGTCCAGCCCGAGCCGCTTGCGCTCCATGTCGATGGTTTCCTGCGTGACGCTGCCGCCGTCGCCCCGCAGCTTGATCTCGACGATGTCGCCGGGTACGACGCGCAGCAGGAAGAACACGAGCACTGCGACCCCGATAAGGGTCGGGATCATCAGCAGGACGCGATTGATGGTGTAGCGAAGCATGGAATCCCTTTGCGGCCTCTCCCCGCCGGGGCGGGGAGAGGCAAGTGAGGCTGTTGCCTAAGCGTTGATCCAGACGTCCTCGAGCTGCTGACCGAGATTGTGGCTCGGCGACATTTTCCAGCCCATCAGCGTCTTGTGGGTCGGCACGATGCGGTGCCACCACAGCAGCGGCTGCTGGTAGCCCTGCTCGAACAGGCGCTTCTCGAAAGCGCGAACGATCGCCTTGCGCTTCGCCGGATCGCGTTCGCGCATGTGATCGTCATAAAGCTTGTCGAGCGCCTCGTCCTTCGAACGCGAGCGGTTTTCCGGCGAACGCGTGACCGAGAGGTACTTGGCGAGACCGAGGCTGGTATCGTCCATGAACAGGTTGGAGAAGTCGATCGCCACGTCGTGATTGCCGGCGTTCATGGTCGCGAGATACGCGCCGGTGTCGGACTGCTTGTGCTCGACCGTAACCCCGATCTGCCGCCACTGGTCGACCAGGAAGATTCCGGCCGGCGTGTAGGGCATCGCGAGGTTGCGGTTCCACAGCACGAAGGACAGGTTTTCATGGCCCGCTTCCTTCAGCAGCTTCTTCGCCTCCTCGCGTGATTTCTTGATGTCCTTCGAGAACCCCGGCAGTTTCACCAGTTCGGCTTCCGGCGTCGCATAGGGCGAGCCGGGACGAACGACGCCGCCGACCGAACGCAGCGTGGAGATCTTCGACAGGCCCTGGCTGCCGCCCCAGCGGTCGATCGCCATCAGCAGCGCCTTGCGCACGCGCACGTCGTCGAACGGCTTCTTGTCGACGTTGAAACAGACCAGAAGATTGAGCGTCCAGCTCGACTCCTCGATCCGGATCTTGTCGCCCATGGTCTGCACCAGGCGGTCGCGCTCCGCCGGCGAGATGCCGCGGAACTCGCCCAGCACCTGCCCGCCCTGCACGGCGTTGAGCATCGCGGCGGCCTGCAGGGTGAAGATGCCCTTGAAGCCGTCGAGATAGGGAAAACCCTTCTTGAAGTAGTTCTCGTTCTTCTTGCCGGCGATGTGGCTGCCCTTGACGTGCTCGACAAAGGTGAACGGCCCGGTGCCGTTGATCTTGGTGCGCGGAAGGGCCGGATTCTCGGCGAGGTCCTTGGCGGCGTAGATCACGTTCCACGGCGAAGCGAAGTGTTCGAGCATCGCCGCGTTGACCGCCTTCATCTTGAAGACGACGGTGAGCGGATCCGGGGTCTCGATCGAACCGATGTCGGCGAAGGTCGCCTTGCGCGTCGAGACCACGCCCTGCGGCGGGTCGCGCATGCGATCGTAGGTCGCCTTCACGTCCGCCGAGGTGAGTGTCGTGCCGTCGGCGAACTTGACGTTCGGATGCAGCTTGAACGTATAGGTCATGAGATCGGGCGCCGCGGTCCAGGACTGCGCCAGATCGCCTTCGAGCGCCGGGAACTTCGACAGGTTGAAGCGCAGCAGCGTCGAATAGAACGGCGCCGCCAGATGCAGCGTGGCGTAGGTATCGCTGGCGTGCGGATCGTAATGCGGCGCCTCGGCGCTGATCGCGAAGTTCAAATTGCCGCCGCGCTTGACCGCGGGCGCCTGCGCCGTGGCCCTGGTGAAGTCGAAATTGAACCCGCCCAAACCGAGGGCGAGCGCTCCGGCAGTACCTTGCAAGGCCGTCCTTCTCGTTATCTTCATCGCATATCCTCCCTGTGTGATCGTCTTCTTGGTTTATTGGGTCGTCTTCCCGGTTCTCAAGCGCTGGCCGTCAGACCTTGATGCAGGCCGCAAAGTGCCCCGGTCTCTTTTCCTCGAGGGGCGGAACCACCTCCCGGCATTCCTGGCTGACCTGCGGGCAGCGCGTGCTGAAGACGCATCCTGTCGGCGGCGCCAGATGGCTCGGCAGTTCGCCCTTGATCAGGCGCGGCTCACGCTGCTTTTCGATCGAGGGATCCGGCACCGGCGCGGCGTCCAGCAGGACCCTGGTATAGGGATGCAGGGATCCCCCGTAGATCGTGTCGCGGTCCGCGACTTCCATGATCCGGCCGAAATACATCACGACCACGCGGGCGGAGATGTGGCGCACGACAGCCAGGTCGTGGGCGATGAACAGGAAGGCGAGCTTGAACTTGCGCTGCAACTCCTCGAGCAGATTGATGATCTGGCCCTGGATCGAAACGTCGAGCGCCGATACCGCCTCGTCGCATACGATGAATGAGGGCTCCATCGCCAGCGCGCGCGCGATACCGACGCGCTGGCGTTGTCCACCGGAAAGCTGATGCGGATAGCGTTCGGCCATTTCCGGCCGCAGCCCGACATTCTCCAGCAATTCGGCGACGCGCGCCTCGACCTGCCCGCGTCCGTCGACGATTTTGTAAACGTGCAGCGGCTCGCCGATGATCTGGCCGACGGTCATGCGCGGATTGAGCGATGAGTACGGATCCTGAAAGATCACCTGCACCTTGCGGCGCATCGCCTTGAGTTCCGCCGGCGAGGCGGTCGACAGGTTGACGCCCTCGAAATGAATCTCGCCCGAGGTCGGCTCTTCCAGGCGCAGGATCAGCCGGCCGACGGTGGTCTTGCCGCAGCCGGATTCGCCGACCAGCCCGAGCGTTTCGCCGGGATAGATGTCGAAGGAGACGTCCTGCACCGCGCGCACCGTGCCGGCGGAACTGCGCAGGCCGCCGGCGGCGGCGAAATTCTTGGTCAAGTTGCGCACCGACAACACCGGCGCCGTCGTGTTGGCGGCGAAGTTCAATCCGGCGCCGCCGGCGGCCGACCAGGTGATCTTGCCGGAGGCGATCTCCTCGTGCCGGTGACAGCGCGAAAGGCTGCCGGTATCGGTGACGAACAGCGGCGGCTCCTGGTCGCAGACCGCGATGCGAAAGGGACAGCGGGGCGCGAAACGGCAGGCGGTCGAGGCATCCGCCAGATTCGGCGGCAGGCCCTCGATGGTTTCCAGCTTGCCGCCGCGCGGGCGGTCGAGCCGCGGCACCGAGCGCAGCAGGCCCATGCTGTAGGGATGACGCGGGTCGTGGAACACCGCTTCGGCCGCCCCCTGCTCGGCCACGCGCGCGGCATACATGACGAGGACCCGGTCGGCGTAGCGTGCGACGACACCGAGATTGTGGGTGATGATGATGAGCGCGATATCGAGCTGGCGCGACAAATTCTTCATCAGCTCGAGAATCTGCGCCTGAATGGTGACGTCGAGTGCGGTGGTCGGTTCGTCGGCGATAATGAGCTTGGGATTGCAGGCCAGCCCGATCGCGATCATCACCCGCTGACGCATTCCTCCGGAGAATTGATGCGGATACTGATCGAGCCGGCGCTCGGGGTCGGTGATACCGACAAGCTGCAGCAGCTCGATGGAGCGATCCTGCGCTTCCTTGTCGGTCATGCCGAGATGGATTTGCAACGGCTCCTTGATCTGAAGTCCAATCGTCAGGATCGGATTCAGGGATGTCATGGGTTCCTGGAAGATCATCGAAATGTCGCGGCCGCGAATCTGGCGCATCTGCTCGTCGTCGAGATCGAGCAGCGAGCGGCCGTCGAACATGATCCGGCCTTTCGGAATTTTTCCGGTGAGGCGCGGCAGCAGCCGCATGATCGAGAGCGCGGTTACCGACTTGCCGGACCCGGACTCACCGACGATGGCGACCACTTCGCCGCGATCAACGGTGAAGCTGACGCCCTCTACCGCGCGAACGATGCCGCGTGCGGTGGCGAACTGGGTATGCAGGTCATCGACCTCGAGCAGCGGCGCAGCCACCTCCGGCCGTGCGTCCCGCAGTGCACGCAAATCATCGCTCGTATCGGCAACGCTCAACCGCTTTCCCCCCGAAACCGCACCGTCAGCGCCTCGTCGACATCCACGATCCGTCCTCGCCCGCGAAGCGGGGTCGGCGCAAATCGACGATGTCGTTTCGTCGTTGCCGATGCCCAGGAACCCTCCAGTGCCTGGTATGCCGCCGTTCTTTTTGATTATGCCGGCGGCCGAACCGGCATCCTATTGGCCACAATGCGCTACGGCAAGATTATTACGGGCTTGACGGCCCGTGCCGGGCCATCCATCCGGCCGCTGTTTTCACGCTTCGAATCGCCGCGCGCCGTCAACCTGCCCGGGAACAAAGGCATTCGCGGGCGAACGATCACGCGTACAGTCCCGCAACGATCGGCATTCGCGCCGCGCGGATCGCCGGAAACAGTCCGCCGATCAATCCGACCACCAGCGCCAGCCCGACACCCTCGGCGATCAGCCATCCCGAGAGCTTGAAGTCGAATACCACCTGGGTGAAGTTTCCGCCCAGCGTCGAAGCCGTCACGCCATCAAAGATCAGATAGGTCGCGGCGGCGCCGAGCAGCCCGCCGATCGCCGCCAGCGTCAGCGATTCCGCGAGCGTGCCGACGAAGGCCGGAAAGCCGCCGAAACCGATGGCGCGCAGCGTCGCTATTTCCGTCGCGCGGGCCGCCACGGAGGAGTACATGGTGTTGAGCGCGCCGGCGAGCGCGCCGAGCGCCATCGCGATCGCCAGCGGCCAGCCGAGCTTCTGGATCAGGTCCGAGGTTTGCGACGCCTGTTCGGCGAAGTAGGCGGCTTCCGATTTGACGTCGAGCTTCAGCCGCGGATCGTTGTCGCTGTAGCTCTTCAGCTCGTTCAGCGCCGCCGGGGCGGTGAGGCGCGCGCGCACGGTCTGCACGATATTGTTGCGGTTGAACAGGCTCTGCACCACCGGCAGGTCCGCCCAGATCTCCGATTCGAACACGCTGCCGCCGGCTTCGAACACGCCAACCACGGTCCAGCGTGTGGCGCCGAACGCGACCGTGCTGCCGAGTTCGAACTCCTCGAATTCCCGCAACAGCGCCTTGCCGACCACGACCTCGTTGCTGCCGCGGCTGAACATGCGGCCGGAGGTGATGGCAACCCCCTTGCGCAGCGTCGCGCCCTGGTCGCCGATTCCGCGCAGCGGCAGGTTGGCCTTGGTTCTGGTGGAACGCTTGAGGCCGTCGACCACGAGATAAAGTTCGGGCGAGATCAGCGGCTTGCCGTCACTGCCTCGCGCGATGCCGGGCCCATCCTCGATCAGACGCACCTGGTCGCGGCTCACCGTGCTGTTGATCTCCGCCTGCGAGCCGGCCCGAAGCACGATGGCGATGTCATCGGTGCCCGCTCCGGCAATGGTGCGCTGGAACCCGTTGGCCATCGCCAGAAAGGCGAGCAGCACGACCACGACAAGCGCGACCGCGATCACGGTCGACAGCGACAGCCAGCGGCGCTGCCCCATGCTCCTGAGATTGATCGAGGTGACCGCCATGACCTGCAGCAAGAGCGAGCGCATGATTATCCCCGTCCGAGCGCGGTTGCGATTTTGAGCCGCATGGCATTGAGCGCCGGAATGATTCCCGTGATCAGGCCCAGCGCGATCATCAGTGCCACGCCCTGCAGCGCGATGACCGGCGACACGGCGAAGGCCGGCGCGATACTGGACAGGCTTTCGCGCAACGCCATCGTGATCAGCGCGGCGATCGCCAGGCCCGGCAAACCGCCGAGCAGCGCCAGCAACACCGATTCGCCCAGCACCATCCGCAAAATCCGCCCGCCCGAGAAGCCGAGCGTCTTCAGCACGCCGATCTCCCTGGTACGTTCCCGTATCGACAGCGCCATGGTGTTGCCGACGATCATCAGGATGGTGACGAAGGCGGCGCCGACCACCAGGAACACGATCAGGGCGATGTTGCCGAACTGGGCCGCGAACGCCTTGCCGAAGGCCTTTTCGGTATCGGTCGAGGTCTCCGCGGTCGAATTGGCGAACATCGCATCGATGGCTTTTGCGACGCGGTCGTTGTTCGCGGGCGAGTCGGTCTGGAGAATCATCCAGCCGATGGTGTCCTTGCCGAACGAGCGGGTCTCGTCGAAATAGGCGTACTGAAACAGCATGAAGTTGGTGTCGACGTGCTCCGCCTTGCCCTTGACGATGCCGGCGATGGTGAAGTCCCAGGTATGCCCGCCGCTGCGCTGGGTGAAGATATTGCTCGCAAGCGGCACACGGTCGCCGACCTTCCAGCCCCATTTTTTTGCCAGCGATTCACCGACCACCGCGCTGCCGCGGTCACGGACAAAGGCCTGAAGCTGCTCGGGCGAGACCTCGAATTCGCTGCGGTAGACATCGAAATAGGTCGCCGGTTCGATCGCCAGCGACATCACGAAATTTTTCGGCTCCTGGTAGTATCCGCCGAACCAGTTGGCGAAGGTCACTTGCCGCACCCCTTCCATCGCGCGCACGCGATTGAAATAGGCGATCGGCAGCGGCTGGGTGAAGTTGATCTTGTTGACGGTGATGAGACGATCGGCGGCGGCGCGGTCCTCGCCGGCCGTGAAGGCGCGGTAGAATCCGGCGAGCACGCCGAAGATCATGAACGCGATCAGGATCGACACGATCATCAATATCGCGCGCAGTTTGCGGCGGAACAGGTTTTTCCGCACCAGGTCGAAGTCGTTCACGCCGCCAGCTCCTGTTCGACGAATTGGCCCTTGTCGAGGCGCAGCGTCCGCTGCGCATAGCGCGCCGCCGCCGGGTCGTGCGTGACCATCACGATGGTCTTGCCGAGTTCCTTGTTGAGCAGCTGCAGGATGGAGAGAATCTCGTCGGCGGATTGACGGTCGAGGTCGCCGGTCGGTTCGTCGCACAGCAGCAGGCTCGGATCGGACACGATGGCGCGCGCGATGGCGACGCGCTGCTGCTGGCCGCCCGACATTTCGCGCGGATGATGCTTGACGCGATCGGCCAGGCCGACCACCGACAGCGCGGTCTGGACGCGGCTCGCCCGCTCCTTTTTGCGCAGATTGGTCAGCAGCAGCGGCAATTCCACATTCTGCGCAGCGGTGAGCATCGGCATCAGGTTGTAGAACTGGAAAATGAAGCCGATGTTGGCCGCGCGCCAGTTCGCCAGCTGGCCCTCCGACATGCCGTCGATGCGGCTGTCGGCGATGCGGACCTCGCCCCCATCGGCGTGATCGATCCCGCCGAGCAGGTTCAGCAGCGTGGTCTTGCCCGAACCGGACGGCCCCATGACCGCGACGAAATCGCCGCGCGGGATGACGAGGTCGAGATGATCGAAGATCGTGATCGTTTCCTTGCCCTTGACGAAACGCTTGTTTACGCCAGCCAGGGCAACCATTGGATTTTCCGACGCCACTTCTGTTCTCCCCGATCGAATTCAGTTGGCGGAAGCGGTTGCGTTCGGCGCCAGCGCGCCCGCGTTCGCTTCGCGCAGGAATGTCACCTTCACCGCCATATCTGGCAGGATGCGCGGGTCCTTCCGCTCGAACAGGATACGGACCTTGACGGTCGCCTTTTCCCGATTGGCGGTCGGCACGATGGCGATGACGGACGCCGGTATCGACCAGTCCGGATAGGCATCCAGCACGGCGTTGACCTGACCGCCGGCGACGACGCGCCCGATGAATGCCTCGTTGACATCGACCTCGACCTCGATCGAATCCATATCGACGATGGTGCAGATGCCCGTCCGCGTGAAGCCGCCCACCGACATCGGCGAGATCATTTCTCCCGGTTGCGCACTGCGGTCGATCACGACCCCGCTGAAAGGCGCACGGATCATGTACTTGTCGAGGACCGAGGCGCTGCGTTCGGCGTCGAGCCGCGCAGTATCGCGCTGCGACTGCGACTGGCGCAGCTGCGCGCTCAGCACCCCAACGCGCGCCTGCGCCCTGGTCAGTTCGGCATCGGTTGCAAAATTCTTCTGCGCCAGCGTCTTGACACGCGAAAGTATCCGGGTCGCATCCTCCAGATCGGCGGAGATGGCACCGATTGCCGCCTCCGCCGCTTCGACGCGCGAGCGCGCCAGCGCCAGGTCCGATTCGGCGAGCACACTGTCGAGCCGCGCCACCACCTGACCCTCGGTGACGGTCATGCCCTCCTCGATCAGGACTTCCACCACCTTGCCGGTAATCTCGGCGGCAACGGTGGCCTTGCGGCGGGCGACCACGTATCCGGACGCGGCCAGCGCTCCGGTATCTCTCTTCGCCATGCTTTGCTGCGGCGGTTGCGGAGAGACGGCTACCGGCGACGGTGCGGCGACGGGTTCGGCGCCACGAAAGCCGTGAAATTCGGGCAAGCCGAATACGGACACCATTGCCGCTGCAATGACAATAACGCCAGCGCCCGCCGCGAGCGGCCAGCGGGACCGGCCGCCGGATGCAACCGGTTCCGCGCTCGCGCTGCGGTCGATCGCCAGCGACTTCAGCAATTTGGTCTTTTCTTCCGTCATTACCCCGATGATCAGGCAGTTCGGAACGCCGGCCCTGATGGACGCTGCGTGATACCTTGTCCCGCCTGCTTGATACCTTTCATATTTGCCGGTGTGTCGCGCCACACTTTTAAGACGCTCATCACCCCGATGATCCGACAGTCGAGGTCATGAATCGCACTCGGCGCGCTCAGGCGGAGTTATATTTGTCTTAACGAAAGACTGCAGGCAATTTCCGGCCTATTGGGGGCGGGAGTTACGCTCCACCGTCATCACGGAACAACAGGACCAGCGCCGCCAAGCCGCGGATGGCGCAGCTAATCTGGTATATAAATACCTTTCCCCCCCATATGCGGCGATATGCGGAGGGCTCGACGGGCAAGCATGTGGTCAGTCGCCCCTGGAACACCTCAGATCGGGTAATGCTGCGGTCCGGTCTCGATCGTGATCCATCGCAATTCGGTGAACTCGGCAATCCCCGCCTTGCCGCCAAAGCGGCCGTAACCGGATGCCTTCACGCCGCCGAACGGCATCTGGGCTTCATCATGCACGGTCGGTCCGTTGACATGGCAAATGCCGGACTCGATCCGCTTGGCGACATCGAGCGCACGCGCAATGTCGCGTCCGAACACCGAGGCCGATAATCCGTATTCGGTATCGTTGGCGACCCGCACCGCCTCGTCGACGCCGTTGACGCGGACGATGGAGACCACGGGGCCGAACGACTCTTCGCCATAGATGCGCATGGTCGAGGTCACATGATCGACCACCGTCGCCGACATCAGCGTGCCGTCGACCTTGCCGCCGGCCACGACGCGCGCGCCCTTCCCGATCGCATCCTGGATCAGGCCCTGAAGCCGGCTGGCGGCCTCGACACCGATCAGGGAGCCGAGCGCGGTATTGCCCTTGCGCGGATCGCCGGCCACCAGCGTTTCCGCCTTGGTGGCCAGTTTGGCGACAAAGGCATCGGCGACCTTGTTGTCGACCACGATCCGTTCGGTCGACATGCAGATTTGCCCCTGGTTCATGAAGGCGCCAAAGGCCGAAGCTGCGACCGCGGCATCGAGATCGGCATCGTCGAGCACCAGCAGCGGCGCCTTGCCGCCGAGTTCGAGCAGCACCGGCTTCAGATATTTCGCGGCGGTCTGCGCGATGATATGCCCGACCCGCGTCGAGCCCGTGAAGTTGATGCGGCGCACGGCGGGATGGGAAATCAGCGCGTCGATCAGCGCCGGCGCGTCTTCCAGCGCATTGGTGATGACGTTGAGGACGCCAGGCGGCAGGCCGGCCTCGCGTAGACATTCCGCGATCAGCCGGTGGGTGCCGGGGCAGATTTCGGACGCCTTGAGCACCACGGTATTGCCGCAGGCCAGCGGCAGCGCGATCGCGCGCACGCCGAGGATGACAGGCGCGTTCCAGGGCGCGATGCTGAGCACGACGCCGGCGGGCTGGCGGATCGCCATCGCGATGCATCCGGGCTTGTCGGATGGGATCACCTCGCCGGAAATCTGCGTCGTCATCGACGCCGCCTCGCGCAGCATGCCGGCGGCGAGATGGACGTTGAAGCCGGCCCAGCCGGCGGTGGAGCCGGTTTCCGCCGCCATCAATTCGATAAATTGCGGCGTCTTGCTCGCCAGCACGTCGGCGGCCTTGAGCAGGATCATGCGGCGCTGGCTCGGGCCGGTCGCCGACCATGCCGGAAACGCCGCGGCGGCCGCGTCGGCGGCGCGCTTGACGTCGGCGATCTTTGCCGCCGCCGCGCGGGTGGCAACCTCGCCCGTCATCGGGTTGAGGCGTTCGAAGGTGACGCCGTCGATCGCCTCGACATCCTGGTTTTCAAGCAACAGGTTGATCTTGTTCATCGCGGTTTCCTCTCCATGATTTTCAGGCTTCGCACCGGTTTCGATGCCGCCGAGATAGGCCCGCCGTACCGCGGGGTCGGACTGCAGCGCCTGCGCCGTGCCGCTGCCGACGATCCTGCCGTTCTCGATCAGATAGCCGCGGTCGGCCAGTGCGAGGCTCTCGCGGGCGTTCTGCTCGACCATCAACAGCCCGACGCCGGTTTCGCGCACCTGCCGCAATGCCGAAAACAACTCGCGCACCAGCAGCGGCGACAAGCCGAGCGAGGGTTCGTCCAGCAGCAGGATATCCGGGTTCGACATCAGCGCGCGGCCGATCGCCACCATCTGCTGCTCGCCGCCGCTCATGGTGCGGACCATCTGGCCCAGCCGTTCGTTGAGGCGGGGAAACAGCGACAGCACCTGCGCGCGGCGCGCGGCCTCGCTGCCCCGCGCCCGTTTCGGATTGGCGCCCAGCAGCAGGTTTTCGGAAACGGTCAACTCGCCGAAGATGCCGCGTCCTTCCGGCACCGAGGCGAGGCCCGCCTCGACGATCTCGTGCGCCGGCAGGCGCGAAATATCGCGGCCGGAAAGCGCGACGCGCTTGCCGGGCAGGCTCGGGATGATACCGGCGATGGCCTTCATCAGGGAGGTCTTGCCCGCGCCATTGGCGCCGAGGATCACGACGATCTCGCCGCGGTCGACATTCAGCGCCGCGTCGCTCAGCGCGCGGTGCTGGCCATAGGCGACGCTGACGGCCGAGACCTCAAGCATCGGTCGATACCCCGAGATAGGCCTCGATGACGGCGGGATCGGCCAGCACCTCGTCGGGGCGGCCTTCGGCGATACGGCGGCCGCTGTTCATGACCACGCAGCGGTCACACAGCGAGCGGATCGCATCCATGACATGCTCGACCAGCAGCACCGACAGTCCCTCGTCCTTGAGCGAGCGGATCAGTTCGATGCCGATCAAGAGCTCTGACGGGTTCAACCCCGCGAGCCATTCATCGAGCAGCAGCAGCCGCGGCTTCAACGCCAGCGCGCGCGCCAGCTCGAGCCGCTTGCAGTCGATATAGGTCAGCCCCGATGCCGGCAGCCCGGCACGGTTCGCCAGCCCGACACGCCGCAGCAGCCGGTCGACGGATTCGTCGATCTCGCCGCGCGACAGCGGCGGACGATGGAATGCGAGGCCTGCCTTGACGTTTTCGGCGCAGCTCATGCCGTTGAGGACACGGACCAGTTGAAACGTCCGCGCCAGCCCGAGACGCGCGATGCGATGGGCCGGCATGCCCTCGATGGCCTGCCCGGCAAACCGGATGCTGCCGGAGTCCGGACGCAGCACGCCCGAAATCAGATTCAGCGCCGTGGTTTTTCCCGAACCATTGGGACCAAGCAGTCCGACGATCTGGCCGGGCTGCACCGCAAGGTCGACGGCGTTGACCGCGACGAGCCCGCCGAAGGCGCGGGTCAATCCCGAGACCTCGAGCACGGGAGCCGAGGACGCAGCCGTCATGTCTGCACCTGTGGCGCGGCCGGCGGTTCGGGCTTCCGCCGGCTGACGCGTTCCCATAGCCCGACCACGCCTGATGGCAGCGCATAGACGATCAGCAGGAACACGATTCCGATGATCAGGGTCGAGGTAGAGGGAAAGCGCGCCGACAGAAACTCGAACAGCAGCGTCAGCGGGATCGCGCCGACCGCCGGCCCCCACAGCCGGTGCGCGCCGCCGAGCAGCGCCATGATCACGACCTGAAACGAAATCGTCGGGTTGAACGCGATCGACGGCTCGATATAGGTCCAGCGCGGCGCCATGATCGCGCCGACCAAAGTAATGAATACCGCGCTGATCGCAAACAGCGTCACCTTGGCCAGCGTGACGTTGATCCCGCAATGTTTTGCAACGGTCTCGTCCTCGCCGATGATGCGCAATGCAAAACCGAGGCGCGAGCGGGCGATCAGCCAGCCGATCGCGAACACGGCGACCGCGAGCGCGAGCAACTGCCAGTAGATGTCGTTCTGGGTAATGTCGACGAACACGTAGCGGCCGAGCACCCGCGTCTTGTTGACCTCGTACCAGATCACGAGCTGGCGGACGAGTTCGGCGAGGCCGAAGGTGAAAATGACGAAATGCAGGCCGCTGAGCCGCAACGTGGAGATGCCAACGACCATCGCCATCAGCGCGCCGATCGCGGTCGCGATCAGCAGCACCAGCGGCCATGCCAGCACCTCGCCGAGCACCGCCACGGTATAGGCGCCGACGCCGAAGAATGCGGTGGTCGCCAGCGAGACGTAACGTGTCGGCCCGGAAAACATTCCCCACGCGGTGGCGAGCACGGTGAATTGCAGCAGGCTGATCGCGAGCGAGAGATAATAGGCATCGGCGTAGTACGGCAGCAGCGCCAGCACCACCAGGCCCAGGCCTGCGGCCAACAGCGCCGCGATTTGCGTCGGGCTCATCGCTGCGCCCTTCCGAACAGGCCTGCCGGCTTGACCAGCAGGACGCCGAGAAACAGCGCGAAATTCACCGCCAGCGTCAGCCCGGGATCGACGAAGGTCGCCACCAGGGATTCACTGAGGCCGAGGGCAAGTCCCGCGACCAGGCAGCCGAGCAGATTGCCGACGCCGCCCATTACCACCACCATCAGCGCCTTCATGGTGAAGATGACGCCCGAGGACGCATTGAAGGTGAGGAACATGCTGACCAGCACGCCGGCGGCGGCCACCATCGCGCCGCCGAGCGCAAAGGCGAAAGCCGATATCGCGGTGACGTCGATCGCCACCAGCCGCGCGGCCGAGGGATCGACCGCCACGGCGCGGATCGCCGTGCCGAACCGGGTGCGGGTCAGCGCGAGATACAAGGCCAGCCCGAACGCCACCGCAAGACCGAACGCGATCAGCCGGTTCAACGCCAGGGTCTCGCCGAACAGCGTGACCGGAATGGCGAGGAACGAATAGCTGAAATAGGCGCCGCCGAACATCGTCAGCATTATGCCCTGGACGATGAACATCATGCCGAAGGTGGCCAGCAGGCTGTCCACTTCGAGGGCGTCGCGCGTCGGCGCGCGGCGCACCAGCGGCGTGAGCAGAACGCGATACAGGATCATGCTCACGCCGAAGCCGATGGGAACGACGATCGCCAGCCCCAGCAGCGGATTCAATGCCCATCCCGTGAACAGCCAGTAGGAGGCAAAGGACGCTGCGACGAGAAACTCGCCGTAGGACAGGTTCATGATGCGCGCCACGCCATATTGCAGGGTCAGGCCCATGGCGATCAGCGCATACATGCCCCCGAGCATGAGGCCGGTGAAGATGGCGTTGGTCATTCCGTTAGGTGTGCCGCAGCAATCGCGAGATCACGGCGCCTTCCATGCCGGCTTGGGAACAACAGGCGCACGCGCACCTTCGTTGCTGGCCGGGCCGACGCCGTAGAAGTCGCCGCCCTGCCACTGTCCGACCCACCAGTATTTGGTCGGCAGGTTGTTCTCGAGCTTGACCTTGCCGATCACGGTGTCGAAGGTCCCGGTCTGCAGGTCCTTGATGACCGCGGCGCGATCGATCTTGCCGACACGTTCGATCGCCTGCTGCAGCATCTGCAGGCTGGCATAGGTCACGGCACTGGCCCAGCGGTCCGGCTCGGCGCCATTGGCCGACGCCGCCTTGTGGCGCGCCAGGTAATCCTTGATCGCAGCGCTATCGCCGCTCCAGCCGCCGATCCCCATCACGCCTTCGGTGTTGGCGCCGAACTTGCCCTTGTAGAGCGGGAACGCGGTGCCGACGCCGGTGTAGAATATTTTTGGATTGAAACCGGCGATCCTCGCCTGTTCGGTGATCCCGAGCGTATCCGGCGGATAGCTGAAGGCGATGAAGACGTCGGGGTTGAGCGCCTTGGCCTCGTTCACCAGCGGGCTCAAATCCTGGGTGCCGACCGGATAGGTCTTGTCATAGGCCAGCTTGAAATTGGCCTTGGCGAGCGCCGGCCGCGCCGCGGCCGAAAGGTCGATACCGAAGCCGTCGGCGACGCTGACCATCGCGACGGTGTCGCCGATCTTGCCTTCGCCACGCAGCTTGACCAGCAGTTCGACCAGCGTATTGGATGCGCCCGCGCTGGTGCCGAGCAACCAGAAACTATTGGGCCAGCGCTTCGCCAGTTCGGGCGCGCGGTCGGTGACCGCCGTGGAAGCCAGATGCGGATAGCCGGCCTTGTTCAGGATCGGCCCCACCGCGAGATTGAGGCCGGTGCCCCAGGGCGGCAGGATGAAGTCGACCTTGTCCTGGGTGATCAACCGGTCCAGCGCCTTGGCTGCTTCTTCCGCACTGGAGCGATCGTCATATTGCACGACCTCGATCGGCACCCGCTTGTCGCCGAGCTTCAGGCCGCCCGCGGCATTCACTTCCTTCACCCACATTTCATAATTGGGCAGCGTCGTCACCGCGGCGCCGCCGGCATTCGGTCCGGTGCGCGACAGGGCGTAACCGATTTTGATGGACGTCTGAGCCAGGGCCGGCTCGACCGCCGAAAAGCTGGCAACCCCGGCGATCGCGACCAATCCCGCTGCCAGGCGTGTGACTGATGAAAACATGTTCTCCTCCCAGAGCATTCTGTCCGTCGCCTTGGATGGCGTTCGACGCGCGGAGACTAGTCGAGCAGTTCCGACAATAAATTGGACGGAACCGGGCAAAGATTGTACTAGTTCGTCAATCTCATTTGGATGTGAGCGACGGATTGTCTCAGGTCTACAGCCCCATACCGCTTTCTCGCCCTGCCAGCTTCGTCGAACAGGCGGGCTCGGCCCTGCACGCGGAAGGTTTTTCCGGCGGTCTCTCGCCACGTCACTGGGTCGTCGAGCAGGATCATATCCCGCGCGCGCACCTGGTCGTTGTCGAAACACGGAGCGGCTCGGCGGCCCTGCGCGGAACAGCCGTGAAATTCGAAGCCCCTGCCTTGCTCTGGTTACCAGGCGAGCTCGAGGGCGACATTCAGGTCGAGGCCGGAGCGCGGGGGTATTTCATCGCCATTTCGGAGGACCTGCTGACCCGAACCGTAGCCGGCAGCGCCGAGGCGCTGCATCTGCGGCGGACCACCGATCGCCTGGTGATGATGAGCGGCGCGCAAATCGATGGCGCGCTCGGCGCGGTCACCCATTCCTGTTCCATGCTGGTGCGGGAGCTGCGCGTGCCGCAGCGCGGCAGCATGACGATGATCGCATCCCACCTGCTGCAGCTTTGCCTGCATCTGTGGCGATCCGCCGTTTCGGACGAATCCGGCAGCGACGACACGTTGCGCGGCGACGGACCGCGGCTGGTGGGGAATTTTCTGCAACTGGTCGAGCTGCATTACCGCGACGGCTGGCCGATCTCGCGCTACGCGGCGGCGCTTGGGGTCACCGAGGACCGGCTGCATGCGCATTGCAAGCGCGAGAAAGCGCGCAGCCCGCGCGCCATCGTCCATGGACGGTTGTTTCACGAAGCCTGCACCCGCCTGCAGCAACTGGATCTGCCGGTCGAGCAGATCGGCTATGGCCTCGGCTTTCGCGATTCAGGCTATTTCAGCCGGTTCTTTCAAAAGCATCAGGGCATGCCGCCCGGCGCCTATCGACGTCGCGCCCGGGCCGAGCAGGCCAAGCGCGGACCGTTCTATGCGGCATGGCCGTAATCACGCAGCCTGGCTGGCCACTTCGATTTCGCCGCGCTCGATCGTGATGGTGGTGTCGGCGAAGGTCTCCAGCAGTTTCGGATTTGATTCCGTGATCAGCAGGGTGATGTCGGCATCCTGCGCGCGCAGGCGCCGCAGCGCCTCGGCGTAGCGCTGCGCCAGCACCGGCGCCAGGCCCTGAAACGGCTCGTCCAAAATGACGAGCTTGGTGCCGAGCATCAGCGCGCGGCCGAGCGCGGCCATCTTGCCCTGCCCGCCCGACAAGGAGCCGGCCGGACGCGCCCGCAGCTCTGCCAGTTCCGGCAGCACGGTATAGGCGCGATCGAGCCGGCGCTTCGTCTCGGCGGCATCGAGCTTGCCGACGCGGGCCGGCAGCAGGATGTTTTCCTCGACGGTGAAAGCGGAGAACAAGCGGCGGTCTTCCGGCGCATAACCGATCCCCAGCCCCGGCCGTTGGTGCGGCGCGACCTTGCCGAGATCGACCTCGGCGAGCCGAACCTCGCCTTCCATGTCGGTGAATCCCATGGTGGTGCGGGCAATGGTGGTCTTGCCGGCGCCATTGCGGCCGATCAGCGCCACCGTTGCGCCCGGGCGCAGGTCGAACGTGACGTTGCGCAGCACGTGCACGCCGGCGATCCATACATTGACCTTGTTGAAACTGAGCATGTCTCAGATCCCGATCACTTGCTCGCGGACCACAGGATCGGCGAGCACCTCGGCCGGCGGTCCGCTGATCTGGATCTTGCCGGCGCTCCATACCGCGACCCGATCCGCATAGCGTGTGACCATGTCCATGTCGTGTTCGACGAACACCGAGGTGACACGCTGTTTTTCCAGCGCCGCCACCAGAATGTCCATGATCGCGAATTTTTCCGAGGAGGCGACCCCCGAGGTCGGCTCGTCCATCAGCAAGAGCCGCGGCTTCAGCGCCAACGCCACCGCGATATCGACCAGCTTCCGCTTGCCCTCGGGCAGTTCCCCGGCCTTGCGGTCCGCGACGTCGCGGATGCTGACCAGATCGAGCAGACTCTCCATTTCGGAACGCTCGGGCAGATCGTGCAGCGACCGCATCAGGGTGGTGCGCCCGCTGTGCCCGGCCGCCGCGATCAGCAGGTTCTCGATCACGGTGTGGTCGAGAAACAATTGCGGAATCTGGAAGGCGCGCGCGATTCCGAAGCGGGTGATGTCGCGCGGCCGGTGCGCGGTGATTTCCTTACCCAAGAACTTTACCGTGCCGGCCTGCGGCTTCAGATAGCCGGTGGCGATGTTGAGGAACGTGGTCTTGCCGGCGCCGTTCGGCCCGATGATGGCGAGCTTCTCGCCTTCGAGCACGTCGAGGTCGACGCCATCGGCGGCGACGACGCCGCCAAAGCGAATCGCCAGCCCCCTCGCCTCGAGCAGCACAATCGCTGTCATGACTCATCCCTCGCGGCGCGTTGACGCTTCCACAGGCCGATCAGACCGTTCGGCGCGAACAGAATGATGGCGATCAGCACGACGCCGAGGATCAATTGCCACGAATTGGCCAGCTGGGCCGACGCATAGAAGCGAACGAGTTCGAACACCGCCGATCCGGCGAAGGCTCCCATCGCATTGCCGACGCCGCCGAGTATCGCAATGAAGACGAACTCGCCCGACTTGGTCCAGTAGGCGAATTCCGGCGTCGCGATCTGCTGGGCGACCGCCACCAGCACCCCACCGATGCCGCCGAGCGCCGCCGAAATGACGTAGCCGATCAGCAGGATACGGCGGGCCGACACGCCGAGGTATTCCAGCCGCGTCTCGTTGGACTTGATCGCGCGCAGCATATTGCCGGTCGGACTTTCCAGGAAACGCTGAACGACGAACGTGGCCACGATGGCGATCGTCAGCGTCAGATAGAGCAGGACGTACTGGAAGTTCTCCGGCGAAAACGCCATGCCGAACACGGTCGGGCGCGGCACGCGCATGCCGTCCGCCCCGTTGGTGAGATGAAACATCTTTTCCAGCAGCGACCAGAGCACCATCGAGAACGCCAGGTTCAGCATGCCGAAGAATATCTCGCGGTAACGGACCACGAACAATCCGACCAGCAGACCCAGGATGGTCGCGAAGACGGTACCGACCACGAGATAGACGACGAGATCGCCGACGCCGAGATACTTGCCCCAGAAGCCTGCGGTATAGGCCCCGGCGGCGAAGAACATGGCGTGCCCGAACGATACCTGCCCCGCCTGCAGCAGGATGATGATGCCGAGCACCACGATGCCCTTGGCGAGAATCAGCACCACCAGCGTGGCCATGCTCGGAATCAGGATGGGAATGACGCCGGCGGCAACGACCACCGCGGCCAGCGTCCAGGTCAGAGCGGATGATCGACCGGCCATCAGATCTTCCTGAGCTTGGTGGCGCCGAACAGGCCTTCGGGCCGCACCAGCAGCACCGCCACCATGATCAGATAGGGCACCAGCACCTCGAATTCCGGCTGCAGATAGATCACGAAGGCGCGCGCCATGCCGATGGCCAGCGCCGTGATCGCGGTGCCCTCGATCTGGCCGAGGCCGGCGGTGGCCGCGACCGCGAACGACAGCACGATCATCTCGGTGCCCATGCCCGGTACCAGCGACGTGGTCGGCGACGCCAGCGCGCCGCCGAGCGCTGCCAGCGTCGCGCCGATGATGAAGGTGATCAGATAGACTTTCTGCGCGTTGATGCCGATGGCGGTGGCGGCTTCACGGTCCTCGGTGACCGCCAGAATGACCGATCCCATCAACGTCCTGCGCAGGAAATAGCGAAGTCCGAACAGCGCCAGCACCGCGACAACAGGCAGCACGATGACCTGGTAGGACGTATAGCTGACGCCGAAGATCGAGACGTTCGGCAGGAGTTTCAGCGGCTCGGCCGCATAGATCGGCTGTACGCCCCAGATCATTCGCTGCAGATTGTCCATGATCATGAAGACGGCGAAGGTGATCAGGAGCTGCAGCACCTCCTCGCGGCCATAGACCCGGCTCAGCAGCAGCCGCTCGATCAATCCTCCCGCCACGATGCCGATCACCAGGGAGGCCACCAGCAGCGCCGGATAGGTGAGCCACGGCGAAATCGGCGTCACCAGCAGGCTGAGCGTCGCCGCGAGATAGGCGCCGAACGCATACAGGCTGCCATGCGCGACATTGACGATGCGCAGCACGCCGAAGATCAGGCTGAGGCCGACGGATACCAGGAACACGAGCGCCGCATAAGAGAGGCCATCGAGGCTGGCGAGAACGAAGAGCGTGGAATTCATCAGGACACGGAGTTTCGAGGTGAGATCGGGGACAGGCGAGCGATGCCTGTCCCCGCACGATGCATCCTGATTTACTTGCCGTGCTGGAACACCGGCACGTCCATCTTGACAAAGTCGGGCTTCAGGGTCTTCAGCCACTCCACCGATTTCTGGCCCGCCGGCGTGGTGATGCTGGCGGCGTCGAAGATCATCATGTTGTCGAGCACCATGTGATTGAAGCCGTCGGCCTTCTTGGTGACGCCGACAAGCTGCGCTTCGAGGCCCTGATTGTCCTCGGCACGGAGCTTGACCGGCCGGCCGAAGCCGACGAACTCCAGATTCGGCGCCGCATCGACCACCTGCTCGCGGGTCGGCCACTTGCCGCCATTGGCCTTGATCGCCTTGTCATAGGCGCCCTGCAGCGCCGCGAAGGCCTGCGCCATGTGGTAGACTGGGTAGATCGGCATGCTGCCGGTCTTGGCCTTGAACGCCTCGTTGAAGGCCTTGAAGGCGGCGTCGTTCTTTTTCTCCGGATGCATGAACCAGTGATCGCCGCGAGCGCCGATGATCAGCCCCTCGGGCAGGTCCTTGCCGAGCCGTTGCACCGAGGATTCGCCGATCGCCAGCACGAACGTCGACTGTTGCAGCAAGCCGCGCTGCCCGGCCTGCCGCACCAGGGTGTCGAGGTCGCCGCCCCATGACGTCGTGAACACCACATCGGGACGCAGCGCCATCAGGCGCGAAACCTCGGTCGAATAATCGGGAGCGCCGAACTTCGGAAACAGTTCGGCGACCACCTGCACGTCCGGCTTCATCTGCTTGAGCGCGGTCGAGAATATCTCCCAGCTCTCGCGGCCCCACGCATAATCCTGGTTCACCACCGCGATGGTCTTGAAGTTGGGCTTGGTCTTGAGGAGATAGACCAGCACGGCCAGCATTTCCGGCGTGGCGTTGGCCTGGGTGCGGAAGCTGTAGCGGTATTTCTTGGCCTCAAGGATCGAGGCGGCGCCGCAATCCCACATGAAGTTCAGCATTTTGAGGTCTTCGGCGAGCGGCACCAGCTGGTTGCACGACCCCGAGGAGATCGAGGCGAAGGTTGCGTCGACCTTTTCGTCCTGCACGAGGCGCCGATAGTTCGACACCAGGGCTTCGCCGCCGGCGCCCTCGTCGACGAAGGAAAGCGCCACCGGCACCCCGCCGATCCCGCCCTTCTTGTTGATATCGGCCGCGATCATCTCGGCGGCGGCCTTGCCGGGCTCGCCGAACACGGCCGCCGGACCCGACAGGAACGTGGTGATGCCGATCTTCAGTTCCTTCGGCTTGTCCTGCGCCGTCGCCGGCCCGCCGAGGACCCCCAGCAGCAGCGAAACCCCTGCCAGCAATGTGAGTGTCTTGCCCGTTCGTTTCATTATTCACTCTCCCAGACTGTTATGACGTCTTGTTTTCGTTGAAACTCCGGCTCGCACCGGCGACGCACTTATTGGATGATATTCTGCACCAGTCGTGCACACAAACGCAAGCCATGCCGGCCAGCCTGCGGGATTCATCGGATCAAAGGGGCGCACTTGCAACTTGTGATGTCCGCAACACGGCGGCGGGCAGAGATGATGCCATTTACTGTCGCAACAACTCGAAACGTCGTCCCTGCGAACGCAGGGACCCATACGCCGTGCCGTCAATATTGTGGATGGTATGAGCGAACTTGTTGGACCACTACGCCATACGGCGGCTGCCCCGCCTCATCCAAGCCGGTCAGCATGCCGGAAGCCCAGCTTTGCAAGGTCGAGAGCACAAACGAAGCTCTCGATCGCCCGCACCGGATTCTCCGGTCCCACATAGTCTTCAACCCGCGGAGGAAGAAGACAGGCCTGGTGCCGACTCTCGCCGGGCTTGAATGTACGATTCGTCATAAAACGAATCGTACATTCAACTCTCGAAAATGACGAGTTCTTGCCCAGTCTCGTCGGGTGGTTTCAGCGGCCGCGGCGGCGGCGCCGCGTGAACTCACCCCGCCTTCAGCGAAAAACCGCCATCGACGACGATCTGCTGACCGGTGATGAAGTCGGCTTCGGCGCTTGAGAGGAACAGGATCGCATGGGCGATGTCCTGCGTGCTAGCGAAGCGTTCCAGCGGGGTGCCGGCCAGCATGCCCTGCCGCGTCGCCTCCGGCAGGCCGCTGATAATATCGGTGGCGGTATGCCCGGGCGCGACGGCGTTGACGTTGATGTTGGGCGCCAGCTCCTTTGCCAGCGTCTTGGTCATGTTGACGACGCCGGCTTTTGCCGCCGAATAGTCCATGACAGGCGCGCGGCCGCAATGGTCGATCGCCCGCACGGAGGTCACGTTGACGATCTTGCCGCGACCGGCCTTGCGCATGTGCCGCGTCGCCGCCTGGCTGCACAGGAACGGGCCGATCAGATTGACCTGAAGCACCCGCATCCATTCTTCTTCGGTCTTGTCCGGAAAAGCGCTCGGCATGGTCATGCCGGCGTTGTTGACGAGAATATCGATCCGGCCGAAGCGCTCGACGAAGCCGTCGATGGCGCGAACGACATCCTCCTTGACCGCGACGTCGCCGACAAAGGTCTCGATGTCTAGATTTTCCGAACGGCATTCCGCCTTGGTCCGCTTCAGGCTTTCCTGTCCCTTGCCCATGATCCCCACCGTCGCGCCCTCGCGCGCGAACAGTTTTGCCGTGGCGGCGCCGATGCCGCGGCCGCCTCCGGTCACCAGCGCAAACCGGCCATCCAATCTACCCACGATTCATTCTTTCCCTTATGATTTTTTGCGTTCGGTTGCGTTCAGGCCGCGTTATTGCAGCGGCGAGAACTTGACGGGAACGATGATCTTGGATTCCTGATGTAGCAGCGCGGCGAGTTCCTCGTTCTTGCGCAGAAAATCGTGCCAGGCCGGATCCTTGGCCATTTCGGCGCGGCGCGCGGCGCGGTCGTTGAGATCCGAAAAGCCCCAGAGATGCACGACCTGATTGAGCGTGCCGATTTCGGTCTGAAAGAATCCGATCAGGTTACCGAGATATTTCAGCTGCACCGGCAGCGCGCACTCTTCATAGAGCGCTAGCCACTTGCCCATTTTCAGCGGTTTGAAGGTGTAGGTTCGGTGATCGACATAAAGCATCTCTGGTATTTCCCTGGGTTAGACCGCGAGGCGGACAATGGGTGAATCAGGTTCGGCGGAATGGACCACCCTGCCGCTTTCCGGATCGATCAGGTAGATATCCTTCGCCGCCGCCTTGAGCCGCACCTTGGCTCCGGGCCGGCGCATCAGGGCGATATCGCCGATCGCGGTGTAGCTGGTACCGCCCAGCACGAAGGTGATGAGGCTGGTCGAGCCCAAGGGTTCGACCACGTCGATGGTGACGTCCATGGCGATGGCGCCGGAGTCGATCAGCCTCGCGTCGTCGAGCAGGTGCTCGGGACGGATTCCGATTTCGACGCTGCGGCCGGCATAGGGCCGGTACGCGGCGTCGCGCTCCCGCGGCATCTCGATCCGGATGCCGTCGCCGAGATCGGCATGGAGTCCGCTCTCGTCGGATAGCAACTTCGCCGGAAAGAAGTTCATTTTCGGCGAACCGATGAAGCCGGCCACGAAGCGGCTCACCGGCCGGCGGTACAGCGTCAGGGGATCGCCGACCTGCTCGATGTTGCCACCGTTCATGACCACGATCTTGTCGGCCAGCGTCATGGCCTCGACCTGGTCATGGGTCACGTAGATGATGGTGGTGCGCAGCCGCTGATGGATGCGCTTGATCTCGATCCGCATCTGCGCCCGCAGCGCGGCATCGAGATTCGACAAGGGCTCGTCGAACAGAAACACTTTTGGTTCGCGCACCAGCGCCCGGCCCATCGCGACACGCTGGCGCTGGCCGCCGGACAATTGCTTAGGTTTCCGGTCCAGGAGATCCGTGATCCCGAGCATCTCGGCGGCGACACCCACCAGCCGCTTTTTCTCTGCCGACGAGACACCCTTCATGCGCAGGCTGAACGCCATGTTGTCGCGCACGCTCATGTGCGGATAGAGCGCGTAGGACTGGAACACCATCGCGATATCGCGGTCCTTTGGCTCAAGCCGCTCGACCGACTTGCCGTCGAACAGGATGCTGCCGCCAGTGGTCTCCTCGAGCCCCGCGATCATCCGCAAGGTCGTGGTCTTGCCGCAGCCGGACGGGCCGACCAGCACCGCGAACTCGCCATCGGCGATATCGAGGTTGATGCGGTGGATGACGCTGACATCCCCGAACTTCTTTTCCAGTCCGACCAGTTTCACTTCAGCCATTGGTCTTGGTTCCCATTACCCCTTGACGCCGCCGCTGCCCCAGCCGGCGACCAGAAATTTCTGCACATAGGAAAAGACGATGACGACGGGAATGATGACCAGCAAGCCACTCGCCATGATCATGCCCCAGTCGACCACGCTGGCATTGTAGAGATCGGCGATGCCGACCGGCAGCGTCTTCAGATTGTCGGAGGAGATCAGGATCCGCGCGAAGATGTAGTCGTTCCAGGCCAGGATGAAGGTCAGGATGCCGGTGGCGATGATGCCCGGCAGCGCCATCGGAATCACCACATGGATCACCGCGCGAAAACGGCTGGCGCCGTCGGTCATCGCGGCTTCCTCCAGATCGATCGGGATCGACTGGAAGAAGGTGCGTAGCATCCACAGCGCGAACGGCAGGCTGAACGCGCAATAGGCCAGCACCAGCGCCATGTGGGTGTTGGCGAGACCGAGCGTCCGCATCACGATATAAAAGGGTATGATGATCATGATCGGCGCGAACATGTAGGTGAACAACACCGTGGCTGCGATCATCTCGCGGCCGAAGAAGCGGTAGCGCGTCAGCCCGTAGGCGCCGGGCACCGCGAGCAACAGCGTGAGCAACACCGCGGCGCTGGAGACGATCACGCTGTTCTTGAAGTAGGTAACGAAGTGGGTTTGTTCGAACAGCCGCCCGATATTGGAGAGCGTCGGCGCCTCCGGCAGCAGCCGCGGCGGCCAGGCGAATATTTCCGCGGACGGTTTTAGCGCGGTCAGCCCCATCCACAGCAGCGGAAACGCCGCGAAGGTGAGCAATACGGCAACCGCCAGGCCGAGGCCCAGCCGCTGCCATCCCGATCGGCGGCTCATGACTGGTCCTCGCCGCGGAACAGGAAGAAATAGGTGGTGGCCGCCCCCACCAGCATAAAAAACATCACGATCGCCACCGCCGACCCCATGCCGGCTTCGTAGTAGTTGAAGGTCCGCAAGTACGCGTAGACCGGCATGGTGCGTATATAACGCTCGGCGCCGCCGCCCTGCGTCATCAGCCATACCGTGTCGAACTTGGTGAACATCCAAATCGAGCGCAGGAGGATGGTGATGAACAGCACCGACGCCAGTTGCGGCAATGTGACGTACAGGAATCGCGCCACCGGTCCCGCGCCATCGACCCGCGCCGCGTCGTAGAGTTCGGTCGGAATGCTTTGTAGCCGCGCCAGCACGGCGAGCAGCACGAACGGAAAAAATTGCCAGACCGACACCAGGATCAGCGAAATCATGATGTAGCTGCGGCCAAACCAGTTGATCGGCTCGTCCGAGATCCCCAGCGAGACCAGCCCGAAATTGATCAGGCCGAACTGGTTGTTGAGCATCCATTTCCACAGGATCACCGCGACCACGGTCGGGATCATGTAGGGAAACAGCACGAGGCCGCGGACGATGTTGCGGCCGAAAAAGCTCTGATGCAGCAGCAGCGCCGCCGCGACCCCGAGCACCAGCTGTAGGACGATGGTGGAGACCGAATAGATCAGGCCGATACGAAGGCTTTCCCAGAATTCGGGGTCGCTCAGCAGATAAAGGTAATTATCCAGGCCGACGAAGGTCTGCGTGGGAAACAGCGAGTGCTTGGCATGAAGGCTAAGCCAGAAGCCGTATCCAACCGGATACAAGGTCAGCGTTACCAGCAACAACAGCGCCGGTAACACCAGGAGAAGGCCAGGAAGGCCGCGCGTTTGCATATCAGGATATCCGCACGCCGCGCCGATCCGCAACGTTCAACTGTAAAACTTCATCGGGTGAAGCAAATTCCGCGCCGGCATTACCGCCGGCGCGGGTTCAATCCTGCATCACCACTTCGCGGCGCCGGCCTGGCGAACGATCTGCTCGGCGCGCTGCTGGCCGCGCTTGGCCGCCTCCGCCGCCGGCTTGCCTTCGACCGCGACGTCCAGCACCATGTCGCGCAACACGCCGGAGCCGAGGATCTGCAGCAGATACGGCTTGTTGGTCAGATCTTCCCAGTCGATGATCAGGGTCGGACGCGCCTGATCCTTGTCGAGATCTTCCTGCTGCACCTGCAGCCAGCTGGCCCAGCGCTTCACCATCGGAATGTCGCGATATTCGGCGGAATTGCGCAGCGACTTGGTGATCGGGAAGAAATGGATCGGCACCGACTTGATGTACTCGACGTAGTTCTCGTCCTTGTAGAAGAACGCCAGGAATTCCTTGGCCAGTTCCGGATTGGCCGAGCCCTTGAACAGCATCCAGGTTTCTTCATCGACCTGCGACGCCGGTGCGGTGCCGCTCGGACCATGGGGCTTGCGCCAGACGTCATAGGTATCGGTATTGCGCATGTTTTCCGGCGCATACTGCTCGATCAGCGAAGCACCGCGGCCAAAGCCGGCATACATCATCGCCGCCTTCTGCCCGTACAGATTGGCAAAGGTGTCGAGATAACCGTGGCCTTCCCAGCCGGGCGGCATGAACTTCGCCAGCCGCTTCCAGTATTCCAGCGTCTCCAGCATCTGCTTGGATTCGAACAGCGGGCGGTTCCTGGCGTCGAACAGCTTGCCGCCATTGGCCGCCATCATTTCGCCGACCAGGATGTTGATGAACAGATTGTCGCCCGGCATGGTCAGGCCGTAGATCTCGGGCTTGCCGTCCTTGTTCTCGTCGATGGTGAGCTTTTCCGCGATTTTGACGAAATCGTCCCAGGTTTTCGGCGGCTCGATGCCCTGCTTCTTCGCCAGATCCTTGCGATAGATCATCAGCGAGGTGCCGGACGCATGCACGAGGCCGTACCATTTGCCGTCGGCAAAACAGAGCTTCTTGTAATGCTCCCAGATGTTGGATTCGCCGATCGCCTTGACGACATCGTCGATCGGCAGCAGCAGCTTCTGCGACAGCAGTGCTGCGCAAGTCACGGGCTGGCCGTGGGATAATTCGGGCGGGCTGCCGGCGGCAAGCGCCGCCATGATCTTGCCCTCGAGATCGTTCCAGGCCAGCGCCTCGGCTTCGATCTTGACGCCCGGACGGGTCGCCTCGAAACGCTTGACGATTTCGGCCACCGCCTTCTGCGAGGCCGGATTGGTTTCGGTGTGCCAGACCCGCACCGTCTTGACCGGCTGGGCAGTAGCCGTTCCGGCGAGAGCCATCGCGACGGCGCAGCCAAGCAAGCCCGCCGTCATCCTCAATCGCAGTGTCTGTGCTTTCATGTTATCCTCCCCGAAGGCGACCTCTCTGATGTCATTTTTTATTACTATGTGGACATCGCAGCCTATTTTTGATAATTTAGTGGGTGCGTTGTAGACCTGTCAATGCCGAAACGGCGGCAGCGGCGGATCGCCGCTGCATCGCCCGCGCAATGAAAGACCCGAAGGGGCGGAGCGTTTTCTTGATGGATGATCAACCCACGCCGGATGGCATCAAAGGCGCCGCGGCACTCAACAAGGGTATCAAGCTCCTCGCCGCGATCGCCGACGCCGAAGTACCGCCGTCGGTGCGCGACCTCAGCGACCAGACCATGCTGCCGCGGCCGACGGTCTACCGCTTGCTGGCGGCGTTGACGGAAGCGGGATTGGTGCGGCAATCCTCGGGGGGACACACCTATCAACTCGGCGCTACGCTGGTCACGATCGCGCACCGCGCGCTCGACCAGATGGATATCCGCGACATCGCCCACGAACATCTCCTGAAGCTGCGCGATGACACCGGCGAGACCGTCCATCTGGCTGTGTTCAGCAATGACGCCATGCTCTATGTCGACAATATCGAGAGCCGCGAACGGGTCCGCATGAAGTGCTCGCTCGGCGTCTCGGTCCCCCTACACACGACCGCCGTCGGCAAGGCCTATCTTGCCTTCTCACCGGAAGATCAGCGCGAGAGCGCGCTCCAGCGGCTGAAGCTCGAAGACGTCACCGGACACTCCATCACCTCGCGCGACGCCTTGCGGGCGCAGATCGCGGACGCGGCGCGGCGCGGCTGGAGCACCGACGAAGAAGAGAACGAGCGCGACATCTTCTGCTTCGGCGCCCCGATCCTGGACCGTCGCGGCAACGCGGTGGCCGCGGCCAGCATCAGCATTCCGCGTTTCCGGCTGCGTCCGATGGCTGAAACGGTGTATGTGGCGCCGCTGCTCGAGGCCACCACCAACGTCTCGCGCATTTTGGGATATCGGCCCAACGCGTCAGTCGCGGGCAAGGCAAAATCCGCCGCGCGTTAAATCACATCGAACTCTTGCATCCTCAACAGATGGATGCCTATAGCGATAACAACAAACGGCGATGTCAAACCTCGCTCTCCCTGGAGAACAATCCGATGACCCTGCCCTTTTCCAATGCGCGCACCGGCGGCAAGATCCTGGTCGACCAGCTCCTGATCCACGGCGCCGACATGGCCTTCTGCGTGCCGGGCGAGAGCTATCTGGAAGTGCTGGATGCGCTGTTCGACGTGCGCGACCGCTTCAAGCTCGTCAACGCCCGCCACGAGGCCGGCGCCGCCAACATGGCCGAGGCCTATGGCAAACTGACCGGCAAGCCCGGCATCTGCATGGTGACGCGCGGACCGGGCGCATGCCATGCGGCGGTCGGCATCCACACCGCCTTCCAGGATTCGACGCCGATGATCATGCTGATCGGCCAGGTCGGCCGCGACATGATGGATCGCGAGGCTTTTCAGGAAATCGATTACCGCCAGATGTTCGGCCCGGTCGCCAAATGGGCGGCGCAGATCGACGTCACCGCGCGGATCCCCGAATATATCGCGCGCGCGTTCCACATTGCGACCTCGGGCCGCCCGGGCCCGGTGGTGCTGGCGCTCCCGGAGGACATGCTGACCGAGGTCACGCAGTCCGGCGACGCCGTTTGCTATCATGCAACACAACCGGCTCCCGCGGCGCAGGTCTTCCCCGGGATTCGCGAACTGCTCGAGGGGGCGAAGAAACCGATCATCCTGGCCGGGGGTCCCGGCTGGAGCGACCGCGCCTGCGCCCAATTGCGAAGCTTTGCCGAAGCCAACGGGATTCCGGTCGCGACCTCGTTCCGCCGCCAGGATATCATGGACAACCGGTCGTCATGCTTTTCCGGTGACCTCGGCACCTCGGGGCCGCCCGCTTTGGTGCAGCGCTTCAAGGAAGCCGACCTGCTGCTGGTAATCGGTGCGCGTCTCGGCGAAATGACCACCCAGGGCTACAGCATTCTTTCCTCGCCAAGGGCGCGGCCGAAACTGATCCATGTCCATGCCGACGCCGACGAACTCGGCAAGGTGTTCACGCCCGACATCGCCGTGCTGTCGTCCTCCGATAATTTCATGGCTGAGCTCGCCAATGCCGGCTGGTTCGCCGCGGACCGCTGGAGCGCCTGGCGCCATTCCGCCCGTACCGATTATATCAACGCCGTCGCTCCGCCCGACTGCACCCAGGCGCTGGATGTCGCCGCCGCGATGCTCGAACTCGGCAAGCGGCTCGGCGACGACGCCATCGTCACGCTCGACGCCGGCAATCACACCGGCTGGCCGCAGCGCTTTCTGAGCTACGCCCGGCCGGGCCGCCAGATCGGGCCGACCAATGGCGCGATGGGCTATTCGGTGCCGGCGGCGGTGGCCGCATCATTGGTCCATCCGGATCGGGTGGTGATCGGCTGCGTCGGCGATGGCGGCTTCATGATGAGCGGGCAGGAAATATCGACCGCCGTGCAGCACGGCGGCAAGCCGATCATCCTGCTGTTCAACAACAACATGTACGGCACCATCCGGATGCATCAGGAGCGCGAGCACCCTGCCCGCGTCGTCGGCACCGACCTCGTCAATCCCGACTTCGTGGCGATGGCGGCGGCGATGGGCGCGCATGCCGAGCGCATCACCCGCACCGCGGATTTTGCGCCGGCGCTGGAGCGCGCCATCGCGGCGGGGCGTCCGGCGCTGCTCGAACTATGCACCGATCCGGAGCAGATCTCGACGCGCACCACCATCACCAACCTGCGGGTGGCGGCCGAAAAGCGGCAAGCGCAAGGCGTTACGGGCGAGTAATCAGGACGGAAATTCGGTCTGCTTGACCTGAATCCTGTCCGCATGCAGCGACCAGTCGCAAAGCGACTGGTTTTCGCAGAATTTCTGCTTGGCCAGTTCCGTGGCGTGACCTTCACTGGAAGCTTCAACTTCCACGATGCTCTGGCAGATCTCGGCCTGCCGGCCGTTCTCGCCGAGCACGTCCTTCATGAACCGAACGACAAATCGCGCCATGGAACCTTCCTCTCGCGCCCGCGCGCCAAGACAATTCCATATAACGCTATCATGGGAAGATGGTTTGACGGGCATCAACAAGGCGACATCGGGCGCCCGGAAGGCCTCAGGCGCCGGCCGACGGCAGGCTGGCGGCTGCGATGGCGACGATCAGCCTGAGCCGGCGCCCGATCCGGGACGATGCCGAGTGCAAGAATGAGTTGACCTGTCGCATGATCGCCAGTTCCTTCGGCGCCAATGGAACCAACGGTCCGCAGCGAGCGCTTGCAAAGGAAAATGGCCGCACCCTGGCAGCGTGTCGAGGGCTCGGCGAAAATAGCGACGTGTCCATCGCCCGGGCCCCGATTCACGATGGATTTATTGCCGCGATCTGGACACCGACGATGGAATTCTTCTCCGCGAAATCCGATCCGGGATTCGCTCGTCAGCCCGGCGCGAACCCGAAGGCCCTCTCAAAGCGTTTGGCATAGGTGGGCCAGACCTCGGGGTTGATCAGGCGGGGCGGCCGCTTGCCGTCGAGGGCGCCGAGCATCTGCTCGGCGGCAATCCTGCCCATATTGGCCCGCGCCTCCCTGGTCACCCCGGCGGTATGCGGGCTGGCCAGCACGTTGTCGAACTGCAGCAGCGGATGGTCCGGCTGCGGCGGTTCCTTGTCCCAGACGTCGAGGCCCGCGCCGGCGATGCGCTTGTCGCGCAGCACCTCGAACAGCGCCGCCTCGTCATGGATGAAGCCCCTCGCCGTGGTGATGAAATAGGCATGCGGCTGCATCAGCGCGAATTCGCGGGCACCGATCATGCCGCGGGTATCCCTGGCGAGCGGACAATTGATCGAGACATAGTCGGAAGCCCGCAGGAGGTCGTCGAGTTCGACTTTTTCGCCGCCTCGCGCCGCCATCTCGGTCGCCGACAAATAAGGGTCGTAGGCCAGCACCTTCATGCCGAGCAGGCCCCTGCAGAGTTCGGCGATACGGCGGCCGACATTGCCGAGCCCGACGATGCCGATGGTCTTGCCCTGCGCCTCGGTGCCGATCAGGGAATTGCGGTTCACATCGGGGTCGCGCCGCAGCGCGCGATCGGCCTCGATGATGCGTTTTGACAGCGTGAGCAGCATGCCGAGCGCATGCTCCGCGACGGAGTGGGCATTGCCGCCGGTCTGGTTGACGACCAGTACGCCCGCCGCCGTGCAGGCCTCGACATCGACGGGATCGTAGCCCGCGCCGTTGCTGGAGACGATCAGGAGGTTCGGTGCCCGTTTCAGCAGGTCGGCGTGAACGTGAAAATGGTCCGCGAGTTCGTCGCGCGCGGCGCCGACCTGATAGGCATGCGCGGCGGCCAGAATCGGCGCGAAGGCGTCTTCGGCCGTTTCGTTCTCCAGCCGGTCCAGCCGCACATCGGGCCGCGCCGCCAGTATTTCGGCGTAGATCGGATGCGCCAGATATTTCACGTAGAACACACGCTTGTTATTCACGGACATTGTAAGCCTTCAGTTTCGGGAAGCATGGAGCGTCGCGGCGGCGCATGTTGACAATCCCGGAGAGTGCGTCAAGTTTCGGCGCAACGACGGGGCGGCTGCGAACATGTCGCGATCGAAAAATCGTCGAGAAACAGGGGATAGCACGATGGCGGCTGCCGAGGCACAGACAGTATCCCCATCTTCTCAGGGGACGGGCTGGCAAGAGGTGGTGCTGCAAACACTCAAGCGCAACGACATCCGGCTGGTGCCCTACGTTCCCGACCGCATCCTGACGACGCTGATCAAGGGCCTCCACGCCGATCCATTCTTCACCACGTTCCCCACCGCGCGGGAGGAAGAAGCGGTCGGGATCGTTTCCGGCGCCTGGATGGCCGGCATGCGCGGCGCCGTCCTGATGCAAACCTCCGGGTTCGCCACGCTGGCCAACGTGCTTGCGTCGCTGGCGGTCCCCTACCAGATTCCGTTGATCATGTTCGTTTCGGAACGCGGCACGCTCGGCGAATTCAACTACGGCCAGGCGCTGGTCTGCCGCACCATGCGGCCGGTGCTGGATTCGCTGGCGATGGAGCATCACACCTGCACCCGGCTCGACGAGTTCGAGTTCATCGCCGATCGCTCGATCAAGCAGGCCATCACCACGCAGGCGCCGGTGGCGCTGATCCTGTCGCCGCTGCTGACCGGCGGCAAGGTCTTCGACAAGTGAGTGAAGCCATGAATACGGCCGCCAACAGCCCTGCTCGCAACACCAAGGTGATGAACCGGTTCGACCTCACCTCGCGGCTGGTCGCGAAGCTGAAGCACGAGGAGGCCGTGATCGGCGGCATCGGCAATACCAATTTCGATCTTTGGGCCGCCGGCCATCGCCCGCAGAACTTCTATATGCTCGGCAGCATGGGGCTTGGTTTCCCGATCGCGCTCGGCGTGGCACTGGCGCAGCCGCAGCGCCGCGTGTTCGCGCTCGAGGGTGACGGCTCGCTGCTGATGCAGATGGGCTGCCTTGCGACCATCGCGACACTGGCGCCGAAGAACCTCACCCTGATCGTGATGGACAACGGCATCTACCAGATCACCGGCGCGCAACCGACCCCGGCCGCCGCGGTGGCGGATATCGTCGCCATCGCCGCGGCCTCCGGTCTTGCCAACAGCGCCTGGGCGGCCGACGAGGAAGACTTCGAGCGTCTGGTCGACCAGTCGCTGGCGGCTTCCGGCCCGACGCTGATCGGGGTTCGCATCGACGACAAGCCCGGCGTCGGCGCCACCCGCCGGGATCCCGTGCAGATCAGGGAACGCTTCATGCTCGGTCTCGGCGTCCGGGAAGCGCTGTAGAATCAGGCATTAACCAAGGGACCTCGCGACTTCGCATCTGCAGCATATCCGGCCGGCAAACGTGTTATCCGGTGGCGATGACCTTTCTCCTCAAAGGACTAGCCTGGCTGCTGGCCGCCGCTGTGGCTTTCGCCACACTGGGACCGCCGGGGTTGCGGCCGCATTCCGAGCTTGGGCAGGAAGGCGAGCATGCGCTGGCCTTCCTGCTGATCGGGCTAGCCTTCGGTCTGGCCTATCCGCAGCGCCGCTGGCTGACCACGCTGATCGCCATCGCGGTGATCGGGCTGATCGAGGTCCTGCAGTTCTGGGCACCGGGACGGCACGCGAGATGGTCGGATTTCGTCGTCGACGCGCTGGCGGCCTGTGCAGGCCTCTTGCTCGCGGCGGGCGTCGGCTGGATCATGGTGCGATCGCGCCGCGCTGGATTGTCGTAAGACGCAAAAACCCCGCGGGGAAATTTCCCCGCGAGGATTGATGGATGCTCTGTTGCCTCGGTCAGTCGATGATCTTGATGATCTTGCGCGTGCGCGGCTCGACGATCACCCGGCGGTCATTGACCACGGCGTAGCGATACTCGGTGTGATCTGGAACAGTGCGCAGTTCCACGCTGGCCGGCAGCGGCTCCCCGACCACGATTCTCTCGCGAACGGTTACCGATGGCGCCTGCGCGCCCACGATCGATGTGATCACGGCGTTCGGGATTTCGAGCCCGAGACCGACCGCAGCACCGACCGTGCCGCCGACGGCCTGGCCGACCGGACCCGCTACGGCACCACCGGCTGCAGCTCCACCCCGCGCACCCTCGACGGTGGTGGATTGGGCGAACGCGGCGCCGGATGCGAGCAGCGACGCGGCAATGATTGAAGCGGTAAGGCGATTGGTCATCTTGACCTCCATGAAATGGGTGATGCCTATCAACCGTTGGACCGCGGCGATGTTCCGACATTTCGCAGTTCCAGTGCGCGGACCGGTATCTCAGCGGAAGAAGTTCCACGTATCGGAAGCCGCCATGCAGGAAGCACCCATGCATGAAAAAGGTCGCAGAAAATCTGCGACCTTTTGGTTATCAGTTATCAGTCCTGTCGCGCCAGGCGATCACCAACGACGATAGGCGCGATGGATCCGCGGTCCGCCGCCGTAGTAGCGGGCTCCGTAGTATCGCGGTCCGCCATAATAGACGTAGGCCGGACGAACGACACGACGGACCCGGGGGTAATAGGCCGGAGCGTAATAGGTCGACCGGTATCCGCCGTAATAGGCCGGGGCATAGCGATAGGCCGGCGCGTAGCCGCCATAATAGGCCGGCGCATAGCCGCCGTAATAGGCCGGCGCATAGCCGTAACCGTAACCATAACGCGGACCGTAGGCGTAGGCGCTGGAGGCGATGCCGCCAACCACCGCGGCCGCAATCAGTCCGCCCGCCAGGCCGGGACCAAAACCCCTTCCCCGCCAATGCGCTTCCGCCGGAGACGGCGCCGCCATGGCCGAGAAGCCGACGACGGCAGCGGTCACTAACGCCATTATTGCTTTCTTCATGTCCAAAACCCTTCCAATTTTCCCGGGCCTTCCAACTTGTAACCTAACCCAAGGTTTCCCGCGGAGGGAGGTTGCGCAAGTCCATCCAGCAAATTTAATCTTGATGAACATCGGTTCAACAGCGGAAACAAGGAGGCAACACGATGTCGGCGGTTCCGGAAGTGAGATCCGCGGACGCGAGCCTCCAGGCGAGCGCGATCGATACCATCGTGCTCGGCTTTGCAACCGACCCGATGACTCGCTGGGTCTGGCCGGACTCGTCGCAATATCTCAGAATAATGCCTCGATTTGTCAAAGCCTTCGGCGGCCGGGCCTTCGAGCATGGCACAGCGGACATCACCGACGGGGCCCGGGCCGCCGCCCTTTGGCTGCCGCCGGGCGTCGAGCCCGACGATGCGGAAATGGGCGCCGTCATGGAGGGAGCCCTGCGCCCCGAGATCGCCGGGGATATCGGCGCCGTCCTGAAAGGCATGGCCGAATATCATCCCCGCGAGCCGCATTGGTATCTTCCGCTGATCGCCGCCGATCCGAACTGGATGGGACGAGGTCTCGGCGCCGTGCTGCTGAAACACGCGCTGCGGCGCTGCGACGCGCAGGGCATCGCCGCCTATCTCGAAAGCTCGAACCCGCGCAATATTTCCCTGTACGAACGCCACGGCTTCCGGATCATCGGCAGGATTCAGAGCGGCTCGTCTCCGGTGTTGACGCCGATGCTGCGGCCCCGACCCTGAGTGTCGCACTGCCGAGACCAATTGTCCTGATGACACACCGGCTGCGCGGAGGTAGCCTGCGGCAAAAGAAAGCATGGGGCTGCGTGCAACCGGCGGGGGACCGGTCGAGTTCACTTCGAGGTAGCGAGGGAACGTGCCATGAAACAGATCGAGGAAATTCCCGGCAAGCTGGTTTTGAAAGCCGGCTCCACGACACTCACGCTCGACAAGGACTACGGCAAGGCGACGCTGCAGAAAAAACTGCTGCTGTGGAACAAGAAGCCGGTCGAGTTCGAGCTTTCCGACATCGACGACATCGCGGTGAAGTCGGAAAAGGACGGCGCTTCCGGCGCGATCATCCATCACAGCGTGTTGCACCGGCGCAGCGGTGAAGTCACCGTCCTGACCACCGAGGAAGCCCAGGATGCCGCCGAAACCGTGTCAAAGCTGCGCGGGTTTGTCGGGTTGTAGGGTACGGCGGGCATCGGCAAGTTCAAGCTCCGGACATGTCTCAAACTCCAGACATGCCTTCGCGATCTCGCGGCAGCTTTCGCCCGAGGTTTGCCGGAAATTTCCCGCCCTCTGCAATCAGAGGGCGCGGGGAATGCCGGGCGCCCGATGCGCCCGATAGCCACGTGTGCAATGGGTAGAGGTAGAGTGCACACGCGTTGTCAGGTCACACCGGAATCACCCGGCACTCCCCGCGCGATGGTTTTTGCTTATACGTGGTCTCCCCGGCGATCGGCTTTCTTGCCGCCGTCACCTGCGGGTCTCACCGCAAGTTTGACACCAGCACCGAGGTGTCAGGACCGCACGATTTCGCATCCGTTTCAGGCACTCGGGTCAGGAGCGCCATCCGCGTCCACCGCATCCCCGTCCCGCACTGGTGACCTTGCGCAACGCCCCTCGGAGTGGGACGGGATGGCCATTGATATAGCCTGGTTGTAGATTCTGATAAACAGAAATATTTTTGCGTGAAGGGCTTGACATTAATTCTGATTACCGGAAGTGATTTGCCCGTCGGATGGCCGGGTCGCAGCCTGGACGGCGACGTCACCTTTTCCGCGCGGGCGCAGGCTGCCCGGTAATCTGCTGCCGCCGGCGCCGGATTGCGTCAGCCTGTTAACCTCCCGATAACTCGTTTTCCTAACCGCCTCTTGTTACCGGCCCCGCTAAAGATGCGGGTGAGCAGGGACGGGAACATGTCGAGCGGTTCATCGGATAGTGTCAGTTCGGACGGCCGACCGCTGTCGCGCGATGGTGCGCGCTCCAGCGCAAGACCGGGCGCGATCCGGTGGCTCATCCTGTGCGGTGCCGCGCTCGTGGTCGCGATCGCGCTCGGCACCGGGTATCTCGCCCTCGAATTCCGCGAGCGCGCGCTCGAGGTCAGCGAGCGCGAACTGACCAACAGCGCGCTGCTGCTGTCCCGTCATTTCGACCAGCAACTCGCCGATCTCCAGCATGTTCATGGCGTCGTCGTCGGACATATGCAGGCAGGCAGCGCGACTACCGCCGAGGGCTTCGAACGGCAGATGTCGACCCAGGCCGCGCATGAGATGCTGCGCACCAAGCTCGCGGCACTTCCGCATGTCGGCGGTCTGAACGTGTTCAATGCCAGGGGACAATTGATCAACACATCGGAGATGTGGCCGGTGGAGGATGTGAATATCAGGGACCGGCGCTATTTCCGCGAATTTACCTCGGGCGAGCCGGTTCCCGACGTGATCGTCGAGCCGGCCGTCAGCAAGGTGACGAAAAAATGGACGACGATCTTCGCGCGCAAGATTACCGGCCGCCACGGCGAACTGATCGGCTTTGCGACCCGGGGTGTCGAACCCTCGCATTTTCAGAGTTTCGTCGCTTCCCTGGCGCTGGGAGGCGACACCACGATCTCGATGATCCACCGCGATGGCACGGTCATTGCCCGCTATCCGCATGACGACAGTCTGATCGGCAAGAATGTCAGCACATCGCCGTCGTTCCAGAAGGCGCTGGCGGTGGGCGGCAATTCGTCCGGGCGCTTCAAGCATACCGCCCACAGCGAGGAAAGAATCGGTTCGATCCGGTCCCTGACGAATTTCCCGATCCTGATCGTGGCCTCAACCGACGTTTCGTCGGCGCTCGCCGACTGGCGGGCCCAGAGCAAGCTGCAGTTTTCCGCCGCCCTTCTCGCCGTGATCGTCGTCGTCGCCACGATCTACCTGATCGTTCGCCAGCTGAAACGTCAGCACGAAGCCGCCCAGCGGCTGCTTGGCGAGAAGAGCCAGCATCTCGACCAGGCCATCAACAACATGACCCAGGGACTGCTGCTGTTCGACGCTTCGGGCCGCCTCGTCATCTGCAACCAGCGCTATATCGACATGTTCGGCGTATCGCCTGACGTCGCCAAGCCCGGCTGCCATCTGCGCGACCTCATCCGTCATCGCCAGGATCTGGGTTCCTTCGTCGGCGACGTCGACGCCTATTGCGCGAGATTTCTCGACCCGAAGGATGACCTGATCAACGACACCGTGATTTCGGTCCCTGACGGCCGCATGATCCGGCTGGTCTACAAGCGGTCGCCGGACGGTGGCTGGGCCACCACGCTGGAAGACGTCACCGAGCGGCGCCGTGTCGCGGCCAAGATCGAGCATCTCGCCCATTACGACGCCTTGACCAACCTGCCGAACCGCACGCTGTTCCAGCGGCATGCGGAGGGGTTGCTGTTGCAGACCGCCGACGTTCAGTTCGCCATCCTCTACATCGACATCGACGAGTTCAAGCGGATCAACGACTCGCTTGGCCACCTGATCGGCGACGAGTTCCTGAGGGGCGTGTCGGGACGCCTGCTCGAATCCGTCGGACCGAGCGACTTCGTCGCCCGGCTTGGCGGGGATGAATTCGCCATCCTGCAGCGCGACGTCGACTCCGACGACGACGTCGAGGCGCTGATCGCGAAGGTCTATCAGGCGCTGCGAACGCCGTTCGATTGCCTCGGCCACAGCCTCGGCGGTGACGCCAGCATCGGCGTTTCGATCGCGCCGCGCCACGGTACCGATTTGTTCGGGCTGCTGAAAAGCGCCGATCTCGCGATGTATGCGGCGAAAGCGGCCGGCCGCCGGACCCATCGCTTCTTCGAGCCGTCGATGGAAGCGCACGCCAACCTCCGTCGCGAACTCGAGCGGGATCTGCGGACCGCGATCGCCAGAGGCGGCTTCGAGATCCACTACCAGCCGATTGTCGATCTGCGCAGCAATGCGATCACCGGATGCGAGGCGCTGCTGCGGTGGCGGCATCCGGTGCGCGGCATGGTCTCGCCGGCCGATTTCATTCCGGTGGCAGAGGAAACCGGCCTGATCGAGGAGATCGGGCAGTGGGTGCTGCGCACCGCCTGCGCCGAAGCCGCGGCCTGGCCTGCCGATATCCGCGTTGCCGTCAACGTGTCTCCCGTCCAGTTCAGGTCGCCGACGCTGTCCCTGAAGGTTGCCACCGCGCTCGCCGATGCCGGTCTCGACCCGCGCCGGCTGGAACTCGAGATCACGGAAGCGGTGCTGATTGCCGATGACGACGCGGCGCTGGTGGCGCTCAACCAGCTTCGTGCGCTCGGGGTCCACATCGCGCTGGACGATTTCGGGACCGGCTATTCGTCGCTGAGCTACCTGCAGCGGTTTCCCTTCGACAAGATCAAGATCGACCGCAGCTTCGTCAAGGAACTGACGCACGGCACCGGTTCGGCCTCCATCATCAGGGCCGTCGTCAGCATCGCCGCCGACCGCGACATGATCACGACCGCGGAAGGGGTAGAGACGGAGCAGCAGCGCGAGACCGTGCAGTCGCTCGGATGCACGCAGATGCAGGGATACCTGTTCAGCGCCGCGCGCCCGGCGCAAGAAATCCGCGACATGCTGGCGTGCGGCCGCGAGGCTGCCGCCGAGGTGGCGTGAGGGCGGCGGTCCCGCACTGAAGGCGTTGCAGCCCGGACCTTTGCTGGAACATTCCGTCGAAACCGCCATTGTCCCTCACGGAAACGGAGTGAGGGAGATCATCTGATGGCAATCGAAGGATCAGGCCCCGAACCCGAGAAGGGCCCCGATGTCCCCAATCTGGACCCGCCGCCGCCCCCGATCGAGCCGCCTTCACCGGAACCGGAGCCGGTCAAGGAGCCGGGTCAACCGAGACCCAAGCGGGTTTAGCCGGACATTCAAGGCGGGGAGACGACGATGGCAGCAATCGGGCCGGCCAAAAGCGGCCGCAAGAAACCGCCGAAGAAGCGGACCCAGATCAAGAAGAAGATCGCGCGAAAATCCCCATGGACGAAGCTTCCGCGCGCCGGTCCCGGGCGCAAGGCGAGGGGTCCCCGGCCGGAGAACGCGCGCCGGTCTTGAACCTGAATGTGGTCGCTATTTGCGCTTGGCCTGGCAGTTATACGCCTTTCGAAATCCCGCGGCCTGGGCATCTTCCTCGGTGCAGAACCAGCGATCCGGCTCCGTCGTGCCGGGGTAGCTTCGACATCCCTGCAGGTGATAAAGGCCGACATTCCCGGTCACGCGGGCGCGCACCGCCAGCTTGCCCTTGATGTTGCAGCCCGGCGGCATCACGGGATGCTCGGGAAACAGCACCGCACGGATCTCTTGATCCTTGTCCGGCCTGCAGGCATCGCCCAGCAGCTTGCCGTCCTTGCGGGCGCGGCGGAATTCGTAGGGCGATGCGAAGCATCCCTTCCAGAGTCCAAGTCGCTTGTCCCTGGCGCCCGCCTCGTCGTCCTTGTATCGGCCTCTGGCATAGGGTTCGAAATTCAGGGCAAACCCCTGTCGGACAAGGAGTTGGTTGAGCGTGACCGGCTCGCCCTCGACGGTGCAGATCCCGATATGCCGGCTCCTGTAAGGCGCCAGCCCGAGATCCTCACAACGTACGGCGCGGTCGCCTATCAGTTTTTTCAGATGGTCGCGCGCCTCGACGCCGCAGGCCCAGGGATCGGCGTGCTCGTCGATGCACATCTGGTCGAGTTCCGGCGCATCGATGCCGTCGAGCCGGTAGGTCACGCCGGCCGTCTCGACGGTGCCGCCGTCCTTGACGACCGCGCCGGCAGCCCAGCTTTGGCCAGCCCAGAGAACTGCCAGTATCAGGATCAGGAAACGCATCCAGCCCATTGCCTCTGTTCGGTTTTGCGATATTTCGGGCAACGTTACGGGAAGTTCGCACGTTGATCGAGGGGCCTGTTGATCGTCGAAAGCTTCGGGCGGTCCAGGTGCTTGGTGAACCCAGGCAGCGGCGACCGGCGGGGACGGCGCGCTAAATCTCTCCCTGAAGCAGAATTGGAGCGCATAAACCGTTGCCTCCGTTCAGTTTTGCTGTACGACGGAACTGAGAAAACGTCCCCTCGACAGCCGGCCCGCCGGGCTGGACCCCGCCCTTCGGTTGCAAGTAAATAGCCCCATGTTCAAACGAATTCTGATCGCCAATCGCGGCGAGA
>NZ_JAUYQU010000047.1 GCF_030697065.1 Bradyrhizobium sp. | reverse complement strand
GCGCGTCCTGCTCCATGCCTGCGGCCGCGAACAGGTTGGTACTTTCGCGTGGGCGCTTCGGGCTCATCCGCCGAGCGTGACGTTGATCTGCTGGCCGCCCCGCACCACGATGATGCGCCAGAGCCGCGCGCTCTCGCGCGTCGCCTTTTCGAGGTCGCTGGTCCGGGCGATCTTCTGGTTGTTGACGGCCAGGATGATGTCGCCCTTCTGAAACCCGACGCTGGCGGCGGTCGCGCCTTCGGCGAGTTCGATCACCACCACGCCCTTGGTGTCGGCATCGATCCGCAATTCATCGGCGACGGCCGGCGAGATGTTCGCCACCTTGGCGCCCTGGAACGGCGAGCGCGAGGTCAGGACGATCTCGTCGCGCCCGGTATCGGGCGCGGTCTCGAGCAGAATGGTGAGCTTGATGGCCTTGCCGCCGCGCTGTACCTCGATCTGCGAGGTGCCGCCGAGCGGACGGGTGGCGAAGCGATAATCGAAGCCGCTGGGATCCTCAATGACCTGGCCGTCGATCGCGACCACCAGATCGGACAGTTTCAGCCCGGCCCGCGCCGCCGGGCTGCCGGCCGTGACATTGGCGACCAGCGCTCCGGAGGGAACGCGAAGCCCCAGCGTCTCGGCGATCTCGGGCGTCACCGCCTGCAACCGGGCGCCGAGCCATGGCCGCTTCACCGCCTTGCCGCCGCTCTTGGCGGAGGCGACCACGACGCGCACCATGTTGGCTGGGATCGCAAAGCCGATGCCCTGCGAGCCGCCGGACCGCGAGAAGATCGCGGTGTTGACGCCGACAAGCCTGCCGTTCATGTCGACCAGCGCGCCGCCGGAATTGCCGGGATTGATGGCCGCATCGGTCTGGATGAAGAACTGGTAGTCGGTGATGCCGACTTGCGTCCGCGCCAGCGCGGAGATGATGCCGTGGGTGACGGTCTGTCCGACGCCGAAGGGGTTGCCGATCGCCAGCACGACGTCGCCGACCATCAACTCGTCCGAATTGGCAAAATCGAGCGTCGCGAATTTCTCCCTGCCATTCTTGATCCGCAGCACCGCGAGATCGGTGCGGCTGTCCTTGAGCACGATCTCGGCCTCGAATTCGCGCTTGTCGGAGAGCGAAATCTTGACCTGGTCGGCGCCCTCGATGACGTGGTTGTTGGTCACCACAAGTCCGGACGGATCCACCATGACGCCCGATCCCAGCGAGCGCTGCATCTGCTCCGGCTGCTGGCCGGGCACGCCGAAGAAGCGGCGGAAGATCGGATCGTCGAGCAGCGGATTACGGTTCTGCACCACCTTGGCGGCATAGACGTTGACCACCGCCGGCTGCACCCGCTGCACGATCGGCGCGTAGGACAGTCGCAGTTCCACGGGAGAAGTCGGCACGCGGCGGTCCTGCGACATCGCCGGGGCAGCCGCGACCACAAGAACCGACAATGCCGCGATGATACGAACAGCAAACATGAAAAAATTCCCTGGGGGATGATGGTGGGAATATAGGCGTCCCGGCCCGTGAATAGAAGCGATTGCAGGGCTCGATGAGCCGGTTATGGCGTGATTCGGCGGACAGAATGCGGGGGACTCAAACCTTGCAATTTTGCCCCGAAACAGCAGGTAATGCGGGGAACACCGGCGTATTGCCGCCGGCGACAAGGAGAACCGCCCCATGAAGGCCGTCGGATACCAGAAATCACTTCCCATCGATGCCGCAGACGCGCTGATCGATTTCGAGGCCGCCAAGCCGGAACCGAAGGGCCGCGACATCCGCGTCGCCGTGAAGGCGATTTCCGCGAATCCGGTCGATTACAAGGTGCGCAAGCGCGCGGCCCCCCCGCCGGGTGAAACCAAGATTCTGGGATACGACGCCGCCGGGGTCGTCGATGCGGTCGGCCCCGACGTCACGCTGTTCAAGCCGGGCGACGAGGTGTTTTACGCCGGCTCGATCCTGCGCCAGGGCACCAATTCCGAATTTCATCTGGTCGATGAGCGCATCGTCGGCCGCAAGCCGAAGACACTCTCCTTCGCCCAATCGGCCGCCCTGCCCCTGACGTCGATCACCGCATGGGAATTGCTGTTCGACCGGCTGGGCGTCGTGCCCGGCAAGAGCGTCGATCCGCGCACGCTCCTGATCATGGGCGGCGCCGGCGGCGTCGGCTCGATCCTGATCCAGCTCGCGCGCCGTCTCACCGGCCTTACGATCGTCGCCACCGCGTCGCGCCCGGAAACGCAAAAATGGTGTCTCGATCTCGGCGCCCATGCGGTGATCGATCACGCCAAGCCGATGAAGGAGCAGATCGAAAAGCTGAAGCTGCCGCCGGTGGCGCTGATCGCGAGCCTCACCAACACCGAACAGCACTACAAGGCACTGGCCGACATCATCGCGCCGCAGGGCAAATTCGGCATGATCGACGATCCCCAGGAGTTCGCTTTCAGTGTGTTCAAGGGCAAGGCGGTCTCGGTGCATTGGGAGTCGATGTTCACCCGCTCATCATTCCAGACGCCGGACATGATCGGTCAGCACAACCTGCTCAACGACGTCGCCGATCTGATCGACAAGGGCGTGCTGCGCACCACGCTGGACCAGACGTTCGGCACCATCAATGCGGCGAACCTGAAGCGCGCGCATGCGCTGCTGGAGAGCGGAAAATCGCGCGGCAAGATCGTGCTGGAGGGGTGGTAGCGCAGTTCGCGTAGGTGGGTTAGCGCAGCGTAACTCACCTACTTGGAAGTAGATGGTGGGTTAAGCCTTCGGCTAACCCACCCTACGAACCGCGCTACGGACTCCCCAGAATATCCGACAACTCCGCCAACAGCCGGTCGATTTGCTGGTCAGTGCCGACGGTGATCCGCAAATAGTCGGAGATGCGGGGCGCGGCAAAATGGCGGACGATCACCGTCCGCTGGCGCAGCGCGGCGGCGAGCGCGGCGCCTTCATGCGCCGGATGACGCGCGAAGACGAAATTGGCGGAGGATGGCAGCACGTCGAAGCCCAGCCGGATCAATCCGCGGTTCAACCGCTCCCGGCCTTCGATCACGCTGGCACGGCTTTGTTGAAACCAGGCCTCGTCCTGCAGCGAGGCGATGGCGCCGGCCTGGGCTGGCCGGCCAAGCGGATAGGAGTTGAAACTGTCCTTGACCCGGGTGAGCGCCTCGATCAGGTCGGCGTCGCCGATCGCGTAGCCGACCCGCAAGCCGGCCAGCGCCCGCGACTTGGACATGGTTTGGACGACCAGAAGGTTCGGGTGCGAGGCGACCAGCGGAATTGCGGTCTCGGCGCCGAAATCGACATAGGCCTCGTCGATGACGACGGGAACGTCGGCATGCTGCTGCAGCAGGGTGGCGATCTCCGCCCGCGACAGCGCAACGCCCGTCGGCGCATTCGGGTTGGGGATGATGATCGCGCCGGCCGGCCGCAGGTAGTCGGCAACGCGGATCTGCATGGCCTGATCGAGCGGCACGGCGTCCCAAGCGATGCCGAACAGGCGGCAATAGACCGGGTAGAAACTGTAGGTGATGTCGGGGAAGAGCAGCGGCGCATCATGCTTCAGGAGCGCGGCGAAGGCATGCGCCAGCACCTCGTCTGAGCCGTTGCCGACGAACACCTGCTCCGGTCGAACCCGGTGGTAGCTCGCCAGGGCCGCCCGCAGCGCCGAAGCCCGCGGGTCCGGATAAAGGCGCAGCGTATCGGTGGCCTCGCCGCGGATCGCTTCCAGCGCGCGCGGCGACGGACCGAGTGGACTTTCGTTGGTGTTGAGCTTGACCAGTTCCACCAGGCGGGGCTGTTCGCCCGGCACATAAGGCATCAGGTCGTGCGTCAAGCGGCTCCAGAATTGGCTCATATTCCATCCATTCCAAGTCGCGACTACCACGCCGGCGGCAAAGATCAAGCGGCGGTTCGGCGCTCACGTAATCGTCTGGATGATACCGCCTTCTGCCCGCAGTGCCGCGCCGTTGGTCGCGAAGGCTTCTCTCAACAAAGATCGCCATATTGGCGATTTTCCCGACGCTGCAAAGCGCTGTCGCCTCCATTGGTATGACGGGATATCGGGAGCCCCGCGTACAAGCGCAATCGCAGTCACAGTCGCCGCAGGATGATGAGCATTAAAAAAAGCGGCGCACCGGGCGCCGCTTTTGAATTGTGGTGACGGATCCCGGATCGCGTTCTCTAACGCTCGCTTGTCCGGGACGACGACGTCGTCACTTACGCCGCTTCGGCGGACTTTTCCTGCACCGGGCCGGAATCGAGGCCCTTGGCGTCGACGTCGCGGTCGACGAATTCGATCACGGCCATTGGCGCGTTGTCGCCGTAGCGGAAGCCGGCCTTGATGATGCGGGTGTAGCCGCCCTGGCGGTCCTTGTAGCGGGTCGCGATCACGTCGAACAGCTTGCGGACCTGGTCGAGGTCGCGCATCTCGGAGATCGCCTGGCGGCGCATCGAGAGGCCGCCCTTCTTGCCGAGCGTGACAAGCTTCTCGACGATCGGCCGCAATTCCTTGGCCTTCGGCAGCGTGGTGACGATCTGCTCGTGCTTGATCAGCGCCGCGCACATGTTGGCGAACATCGCCTTGCGATGCTCGGCGGTGCGGTTGAGCTTCCGATGAACCTTGCCGTGACGCATGTTGAATTCCTCAATTTTTACTCTGTCGCGACGGCTCGTCGGACAATCTGCTCAGGTGGGCCGCCTGCGTTCGCCCGGGGAAGTCATTCCGGACGTCGCGAAGCGGCGATCCGGAATCTCGAGATTCCGGGTTCGCGCTCACGCGCGATCCGGAATGACGAAATCAGTAGTGGTCTTCGAAGCGCTTGGCCAGTTCGTCGATATTCTCCGGCGGCCAGCCCGGCACTTCCATGCCGAGATGCAGACCCATCTGGGCCAGCACTTCCTTGATCTCGTTCAGCGACTTGCGGCCGAAGTTCGGGGTACGGAGCATTTCTGCTTCCGACTTCTGCACGAGATCGCCGATGTAGACGATGTTGTCGTTCTTCAGGCAATTCGCCGAACGCACCGACAGTTCGAGTTCGTCGACCTTCTTGAGGAACGCCGGGTTGAACGCGAGATCGGGAATGATCTCCTGCGCCACTTCCTTGCGCGGCTCTTCGAAGTTCACGAACACGTTGAGCTGGTCCTGCAGGATGCGCGCGGCATAGGCCACCGCGTCATCGGGCGATATCGCACCGTTGGTCTCGATCGTCATGGTCAGCTTGTCATAGTCGAGGATCTGGCCCTCGCGGGTGTTCTCGACCTTGTAGGAAACCTTGCGTACCGGAGAGAACAGGCTGTCGACCGGGATCAGGCCGATCGGCGCGTCTTCGGGACGGTTGCGCTCGGCGGCGACGTAGCCCTTGCCGGCGGCGACCGTGAATTCCATGCGGATCTCGGCACCCTCGTCCAGCGTGCAGATCTGCAGGTCGGGATTGAGCACCACAACGTCGCCGACGGTCTGGATGTCGCCGGCGGTGACGACGCCCGGACCCTGCTTCTTCACGACCATGCGCTTGGGGCCTTCGCCCTGCATCTTGATCGAGATGTCCTTGATGTTGAGCACGATGTCGGTGACGTCCTCGCGAACGCCCGCGATCGAGGAGAACTCGTGCAGCACGCCGTCAATGTGCACCGACTGCACCGCGGCACCCTGCAGCGAGGACAGCAGGATGCGGCGCAGCGCATTGCCGAGGGTCTGGCCGAAGCCGCGCTCCAGCGGCTCGGCGACCAGCGTCGCGAAGCGATTCGCGTCGGTGCCCGGCGTTACCTGGAGCTTGTTCGGCCGAATAAGTTCTTGCCAATTTTTCTGGATCGTCACTGTTTCACCCATGCCGTCTACATCACTGGCGTTGGAGAACGCGGATCAGGCCGCGTCAAATACACTGCAAAAGTCATCGCGGGACGGCCATGCCGCCCGCGGTCGTAAAATCAAACGCGCCGGCGCTTGCGCGGACGGCAGCCATTGTGCGGGATCGTGGTCACATCGCGGATCGACGTAACGGTGAAGCCCGCGGCCTGCAGCGCGCGAAGCGCCGATTCGCGGCCCGAACCGGGACCCGCGACTTCAACCTCCAGCGTGCGCATGCCGTGTTCCTGCGCCTTCTTGGAGACGTCCTCCGCCGCGACCTGCGCGGCGTAAGGGGTCGACTTGCGCGACCCCTTGAAGCCCATCGTCCCGGCCGACGACCAGGCAATGGTGTTGCCCTGCGCGTCGGTGATGGTGATGGTCGTGTTGTTGAACGACGAGTTCACGTGCGCGACACCGGATGCAATGTTCTTGCGCTCACGGCGGCGTACGCGGGTGGCTTCCTTGCCCATTCCAGAACCTTTCCTAAGATCTCAACGCCGCCGTAATGCCAGCGGCTACACCTGAAAAGCGAGCAGCGAACAGAAACCATTCGCCACCCGCCAATTCGCTGTTCGCGAAATTACTTCTTCTTGCCGGCGATCGACTTGGCCGGCCCCTTGCGCGTGCGCGCATTGGTATGGGTACGCTGGCCGCGCACCGGCAGTCCGCGGCGATGACGCAGGCCGCGATAGCAGCCGAGATCCATCAGACGCTTGATGTTCATGCCGGTCTCGCGACGCAGGTCGCCTTCGACCAGATAGTCGCGGTCGATCACTTCTCGAATCTGCAGCACTTCCTGATCGCTCAGCTGGTTGACGCGGCGATCTTCGGGAATCTTGACCTTCTCGATGATCTCGGCGGCATTCTTCTGGCCGATGCCATGGATGTACTGGAGCGCGATCAGCACGCGCTTGTTGGTCGGGATATTCACACCGGCAATACGGGCCACGCAGTCTCTCCTGTCGCCGATCCCTGGGACCGGCTGTGTTTTTGCTATTCTGGGCGGGTGTCCACAAACGCGAACACGACGCCCGTCCCCTTGGTTCTCTCGGGGCCCGGCATCGTCTGGAAACAATCCGACTGGATACCGGGCTTATTAAAGGATTCAACTTGGTTTCGTCAACCGTCTCTAGCGTTTAGCTCGCCTTTTCGTGACCTTTTTGGCAGCTTTCCTGCTCTTGCCGATAGCGCGGGCCCTGGAACCGGCTGCTGCCTTCCGGGTCGATTTTTTCGCTTTGGAAGGCGTTTTCCCGGCCTTGCGGGAAGCCTTGGCGGGCTTTTTGGCCGCTCCGGCGCGCTTAGCTGCCTTTTTCGCCGATTTCCCCGAGGCCGCCTTGGCGGCCTTTCCGGTATCGGCCTTCCCAGCAGCCTTCCCGACGCCCTTTTTGGCTTTCGATTTGGCTGCCAATTTGGATTTCTTGGCGGTTCGCTTGGCCGCATCCGCCTTCCTGGCGGCCCTGGCCTCGACCGCCCCGATCGCGGCAAGGATCCGGTTGATCTCGCGGGTGACCTCTTCGATGGTCATCATGCCGTCGACCGTCAGAAGCTTGCGACGCTCCGAATAGTAGTGAATCAGCGGCTCGGTCTGCGAGCGGTAGCTCGCCAGCCGCTTCGCCAGCACTTCAGGCGTATCGTCGATTCGCACGTCCTCGCCGCGCGCGCGCATCTCTGCCACCCGGCTCTCGACCCGCTGAAGCAGCGCGCTCTCGTTGACGCGCAACTCCACCACGGCATCCAGCCCGATCTGCTTCTTCTTCAGAAGCTCGTCGAGCGCCTCGGCCTGCGGCACCGTGCGCGGAAAACCGTCGAGAATAAAACCCTTCGCCGCATCCGGCTGGTCGAGACGATCGGAAATGATCCCGATCACGATCTCGTCCGGCACCAGCGCGCCGCTCGCCATGATATCCTTGGCCTGCATCCCGACCGGCGTCTGGGCGGCAACCGCCGCGCGCAGCATTTCGCCCGTGGAGAGTTGAACGATGCCGTGCTTCTGAACCAGACGTTGTGCCTGGGTGCCCTTGCCCGCCCCCGGCGGACCGAGAAGAATCAGTCTCATCGATATTCGCCCCCGGCTCGGTGAGCGGCCCCCCGCGCACCCTTCGTTTCAAAATCCCAGCCCAGCGCCAACTACGATCAGCGCGAAAGCGCGGACAGTGAAAGCGATGCTGTGCGCGGCTGACTTCAGCGGCGACGCCCCCGCAACTTCGACTTCCTGATCAACCCCTCATATTGATGGGCGAGCAGATACCCCTGAACCTGCGCCACCGTATCCATGGTCACGCTGACCACGATCAGGAGCGATGTTCCGCCGAAGTAAAAAGGCACCGCGGCGTAGGAGATCAGGATCTCCGGGATCAGACAGACGATCGCGAGATAGGCCGCACCCAGCACCGTGACCCGCGACAGCACGTAGTCGATGTATTCGGCGGTGCGTTCGCCCGGGCGAATGCCCGGAATGAAGCCACCATGCTTCTTGAGATTGTCGGCGGTCTCGGTCGGGTTGAACACGATCGCGGTGTAGAAGAACGCGAAGAACACGATCAGCCCGATGTAGAAAATCAGGAACAGCGGCCGGCCGTGACTGAGCTGGGTGGTCAGCCACTGAAACCATTCCGGGCCGCTGCCGGCATTGAAATTGGCAACCGTGGTCGGCAGCAGCAGCAGCGAGGACGCGAAGATCGGCGGAATCACGCCCGCGGTGTTGAGCTTGAGCGGCAGATGCGAGGACTGGCCCTCGAACATCTTGTTGCCGACCTGGCGTTTCGGATACTGGATCAGCAGGCGCCGCTGCGCGCGCTCCATGAACACGATGAAGGCGATCACCACCACCGACATGATGATGACGATCAGGATGAGCGCGGTCGACAGCGCGCCCTGGCGGCCCAGTTCCAGCATGCTGGCCAGCGCCGAGGGCAATTCCGCGACGATGCCGGCGAAGATGATCAGCGAAATGCCGTTGCCGACGCCGCGCGAGGTGATCTGCTCGCCGAGCCACATCAGGAACATGGTGCCGCCGGTCAGCGTGACGGTGGTCGAGATCAGGAAGAACAAGCCGGGTTCGCTGACGACATTGCCTGCGCCCTGAAGGCCGATGGCGATGCCGTAGGACTGGAACACGGCGAGAACCACCGTGAGATAGCGGGTGTACTGGTTAAGCGTCTTGCGGCCGGCCTCGCCTTCCTTCTTCAGGGCTTCGAGCTTCGGCGACACCGTGGTCAGCAGCTGGATGATGATCGATGCCGAGATATACGGCATGATGTTCAGCGCAAAGATCGCCATGCGGTTGATGCCGCCGCCGGCGAACATGTTGAACATGCCGAGGATGCCGCCGGCCTGCGACTTGAACACCTGCTCCCAGACTGCGGGATCGATGCCGGGCAGCGGAATGTAGGTACCGAGCCGATAAACAAGCAGCGCACCCAGTGTGAACCAGATGCGCTTCTTGAGTTCTTCGGCCTTTCCGAGCGCCGAGAAGTTCAGGTTTGCCGCGAGTTGCTCTGCTGCTGAGACCATGTTTGGCTTTCTCCCGCGCCCCGCATGCCGTCATCCCTCCGAAGGCGGGACGTTCAGCAGACGCCGGACATCAATTTGGTGCTCGGCTTTCGAAAAATCTACCGTCTCGGCATGCCGGACCGCCCGCTCGCACGGGCGATGACGCAGATGTTACGCCGCCTCGCCTTCGTCCTTCTTTGCCGGCGCCAGGATTTTCACTGTGCCGCCTGCCTTCTCGATCGCCGCGATGGCGGTCTTCGAAGCGCCGTGAACCTCGATATTCAGCTTGGCCTTGATTTCGCCACGGCCGAGCAGCCGCATGCCGGCCTTGGGACGCCGCACCACCTTGGCCTTGACCAGCGATTCGACCGTAACGGTCTCGTTGACGTCGATCAGCTTGGCATCGATCGCGTCCTGCAGCCGGTCGAGATTGATCTCGGCGAAATCGAGCCGGAAGATGTTGTTGAACCCGCGCTTCGGCAGCCGCCGATGGATCGGCATCTGGCCGCCTTCGAAGCCCTTGATGCGCACGCCGGAACGCGCGGTCTGGCCCTTGCCACCGCGGCCGGCGGTCTTGCCCTTGCCTGAACCGATGCCCCGCCCGACCCGCATGCGCGCTTTGCGCGAGCCGGCTTTGTCGGCGATATCGTTGAGTTTCATCGTTCGCTTCCTTCTTCCGTTCCGTCGTCCCGAGTGGGTCCAGCCCGAATTCTCGAAGGACGATGGTTGTCATTCCAGGATGGCCGCTGTCGCGGCCGCCCCCGGACAACGTGAACTTATTTCTCGTCGACGACGCGGACGAGGTGCTGAACCTTCGCGATCATGCCGCGAATGGCAGGGGTATCCTGCAACTCGGTGACCCGGCCGATCTTGTTGAGGTTGAGGCCGATCAGCGTCGCGCGCTGCGAGTGATGGCGGCGGATCGCGCTGCCGATCTGCTCGACCTTGATCATCTTTGCGGCCTTGGCCATGACAATAACTCCGAAAAGCGCGCAGACGCGCGTGTTGTTATTCGGCGACCACTTCGGCGTCGCCGCCGACCCGGCGCGACTGCAGCGTGGACACCTTGATGTTGCGGCGCGCCGCAACCGAACGCGGCGAATCCTGATGCTTCAGCGCGTCGAAGGTGGCGCGAACCATGTTGTAGGGGTTCGACGAACCGATCGACTTCGCCACCACGTCCTGGACGCCGAGGCTCTCGAATACCGCACGCATCGGGCCGCCGGCGATGATGCCGGTACCCGCCGGCGCCGCGCGCAGATAGACCCTGCCCGCGCCGTGACGGCCGGCGATGTCGTGATGCAGCGTGCGGCCTTCGCGCAAGGCGACGCGCGTCAGGTTGCGCTTGGCCGACTCGGTCGCCTTGCGGATCGCCTCGGGGACCTCGCGCGCCTTGCCGTGGCCGAATCCGACCCGGCCCTTCTGGTCGCCGATCACGACCAGCGCCGCAAAACCGAAGCGCTTGCCGCCCTTGACGACCTTCGCCACCCGATTGATGTGGACGAGCTTGTCGACGAACTCGCTGTCGCGTTCTTCCCGGCCGCCCCTGTGGCCGCCACCGCGTTCGCGTTCACCTGCCATGGTGTTTTCCGATCCTTAAGAGACTTTGCCTTGAGGAGCTCGCGCTCCCGGCCTTGTGTCCGTTCAATTCCAAAACCCTAGAAGCTCAAGCCGCTTTCACGCGCCGCATCCGCAAGCGCCTTGACGCGGCCGTGATAGAGATACCCGCCGCGATCGAACACCACCTCGGTGACGCCGTTCTTCACGGCGCGTTCCGCCAGCAGCTTGCCGACGGCCTTCGCCGCATCGATGTTGGCACCGGTGTTGCCGGTCTCGCGCATCGCCTTCTCCAGCGACGACGCCGACGCCAGCGTCTCGCCCTTCAGGTCGTCGATGACCTGCGCGTAGATGTGCTTCGACGAGCGGAACACTGACAGCCGCGGACGGCCGCTGGCGGTGCGGCGCAGCGACAACCGCACGCGTTTCTTGCGCCGGTCGTTCGTGATCTTGAGTCTCGACATGGCGGCTCCGTTACTTCTTCTTGCCTTCCTTGCGGAAGATAAACTCGTTGGAATATTTCACGCCCTTGCCCTTGTAGGGCTCCGGCGGACGATAGCTGCGAATCTCGGCGGCGACCTGGCCGACGCGCTGGGAATCGTTGCCGGCAATGATGATCTCGGTCGGCTTCGGCACCGTGATGGCAATGCCTTCCGGGATCGCATAGACGACGTCGTGGCTGTAGCCGAGCGCGAGCTGCAGGTTCTTGCCCTGCAGCGCTGCGCGATAGCCGACGCCGGTGATCTCGAGCTTCTTCTCGAAACCCTTGGTGACGCCCTCGACCAGGTTGGCGACCTGGGCGCGCGCGGTGCCGTACATCGCCTGCGCCCGGTTGGTCTTGATCCTGGGCGCGACCTTGACTTCGCCGTTCTCGAATTTCACTTCGACGTCGTCGTGCACGATGAACTGAAGCTGGCCCTTCGGCCCCTTCATCTTGACGGTCTGGCCTTCGACGGTCGCGGTGACACCCGACGGAACCGTCACAGGCTTCTTGCCGATACGTGACATAGTGATCCCTTCCTCAGAACACCGTGAAGAGAATTTCGCCGCCCACGTTCGCTTCGCGCGCTTCGTGGTCAGCCATGATTCCCTTCGGCGTCGATAACACGGAAATGCCGAGACCGTTGTTGACGCGCGGCAGGTTCTTGACCGAGGCATAAACCCGCCGCCCCGGCTTCGATACCCGCTCGATCTCGCGAATGACCGGCTCGCCATCGAAATACTTCAGCTCGATCTCGAGCTCGCTGCGGCCAGAGGCGTGCTCGACGCTGGCGTAGCCGCGGATGTAGCCCTCGCTCTTGAGGACCTCGAGCACGTTGGCGCGCATCTTCGAGCCCGGGGTCGAGACCTTGGGCTTGGCGCGCATCTGGGCGTTGCGGATGCGGGTGATGAGATCGCTGATCGGATCGTGCGTTGACATGTTCCGACCCCCTTACCAGCTCGACTTCACGAGCCCGGGAACCAGGCCCTTGGACCCGAGTTCACGCAGCGCGATACGGCTGAGCTTGTTCTTGCGATAGACCGAGCGCGGACGGCCGGTCATTTCGCAGCGATTGCGGATCCGGGTCGCCGACGAATTGCGCGGCATCTCGGCGAGCTTCAGCGTCGCCGCGAAGCGCTCTTCCATCGGCTTGCTCTTGTCGGCGATGATGGCCTTGAGCTTCGCGCGCCGGGGCGCCGCGTTCTTGGTCATCCGCTTGCGGCGGTTGTTCTTCTCGATCGAACTTTTCTTTGCCATGCTTGGCTCCTGGGTTTCCGCGTTTGAGAAGCTTGTCAGCTGCTCACTGCCGGAACGGGAAATTGAATGCGGTCAACAAGGCACGCGCTTCGTCGTCGGTCGGCGCCGTGGTGCATACCGTGACGTCCATGCCCCATGTCTCCCCCATCTTGTCGAAGTCGATTTCGGGGAAAATGATATGCTCCTTGATGCCGAGCGAGTAGTTGCCGCGGCCATCGAAGCTCTTCGGGTTGAGGCCGCGGAAATCCCGCACGCGCGGCAACGCGACGTTGATCAGGCGGTCGATGAACTCGTACATCTTGGCCTTGCGCAGCGTGACCTTGGCGCCGATCGGCTGGTTTTCACGCAGCTTGAAGGTCGCGATGGCGACGCGCGAATAGGTCACGATCGGCTTCTGGCCGGCGATCAGCGCGAGATCGGCGGCGGCAAGCTCCGCCTTCTTGCGGTCGTTGACCGCTTCGCCGATGCCCATGTTGAGCACGACCTTGTCCAGACGCGGCACCTGCATGACGTTGGCATAGCCGAACTGCTCGGTCAGCTTGCCGCGGATTTCCTGGTCGAACTGTTCGCGTAGACGCGGAACGTAAGCGGTCTCAGCCATCGATCTCTGCTCCCGAGCTCTTGGCAATGCGTACCTTCTTGCCATCGGCCTGAATCTTGAATCCGACGCGGGTCGGCTTGCCGTCCTTGCCGACGATCGCGATGTTGGACAGGTGAATCGGCGACTCCTTCTGGATGATGCCGCCCTCCTGCGCCTGGGTCTGCTTCTGGTGGCGCTTGATCATGTTGATGCCGCGCACCATCGCCTTGTTGGCGTCGGGACGCACCTCGAACACTTCGCCGGTGCGACCCTTGTCGCGGCCGCTCAGCACGATGACCTTGTCGCCCTTCCGGATCTTGGCAGCCATCACAGCACCTCCGGCGCGAGAGAGATGATCTTCATGTGGTTCTTGGCGCGCAGCTCGCGCGGCACCGGCCCGAAGATACGGGTCCCGATCGGCTCGGACTGGTTGTTGATCAGCACGGCGGCGTTGCGGTCGAAGCGGATGACCGAGCCGTCGGCGCGGCGGATGTCCTTGCGGACCCGCACCACGACAGCCTTCATCACGTCGCCCTTCTTCACCTTGCCGCGCGGAATCGCTTCCTTGATCGACACGACAATAACGTCACCCACGGTGGCATAGCGGCGCTTGGAGCCCCCAATCACCTTGATGCACATGACACGGCGTGCGCCTGAATTATCGGCCACGTCGAGGTTGGTCTGCATCTGAATCATTGATGCACCTCGTCCTCTTTCTGATGCGCTTGTCCGCGCTTAAAATTTTCCCGAATTCCAGCGGCCAGGCCGCTGAACTCAGGCCGTTTTCTTCTGTTCGCCCCGGACCACGGTCCAGCGCTTCAACTTCGAGATCGGCTTGCTTTCCTCGATCCACACCTGGTCGCCCGGCTTGAACTCGTTGTTCTCGTCGTGCGCATGGTAGTTTTTCGAGCGGCGAATCGTCTTCTTGTAGATCGGATGGGTAAAGCGCCGATCGACGCGCACCACAACCGTCTTGGCTTGCTTGTCGCTGACGACCACACCCTGAAGCGTACGTTTCGGCATGTCGGCCCCTTACTTCTTCGCGTCGCGCTTCTGCGCGGCGATGGTCTTGATGCGGGCGATGTCGCGGCGGGCTTCACGCAGCCGCGAGGTGTTCTCCAGCTGCCCGGTGGCGCGCTGGAAGCGCAGGTTGAAGCGCTCCTTCTTCAGATTGAGGACGGCGTCGTCCATCTGGTCGGAGCTCATCGCGCGGATATCGGCGGTTTTCATCTCGGCCATGATCACATCCTATTCCGCAATGCGCGCGACGAAGCGCGTCTTGATCGGCAGCTTGGCGGCGGCCAGCGACAGCGCTTCTTTCGCGGTCTGCATGGTGACGCCGTCGATCTCGAAAATCAGCCGGCCGGGCTTGACCCTGGCCACCCACAATTCCGGGGTGCCCTTGCCGGAGCCCATGCGGACTTCGGCGGGCTTCTTCGACACCGGCACGTCCGGGAAGATGCGGATCCAGACCCGGCCCGCACGCTTCATGTGACGGGTCAGCGCGCGGCGCGCGGCTTCGATCTGGCGGGCGGTGATGCGCTCGGGCGCCATCGCCTTCAGGCCGAACTGACCGAACGACAACGTCGCGCCCGAAGTCGCAACGCCGTGGATACGGCCCTTATGCGCCTTCCGGAACTTCGTCTTCTTTGGTTGCATCATGGCTTACGCCCTCAAACCTTCTCTATTGCGCTCAAGCAGCGTCGCGACGCGGCCGCGAATTGTCGCCCTCGGCCATCTTCTTGTCCTGGGCCATCGGGTCGTGCTCAAGGATTTCGCCCTTGAAGATCCAGACCTTGACGCCGCAGGTGCCGAAGGTGGTGAATGCGGTCGCGACGCCGTAGTCGATGTCGGCGCGCAGCGTGTGCAGCGGCACCCGGCCTTCGCGATACCATTCCATGCGCGCGATTTCGGCGCCGCCGAGACGGCCCGAACAGTTGATACGAATGCCCTCGGCGCCGAGGCGCATCGCCGACTGCACCGCGCGCTTCATGGCGCGGCGGAATGCGACCCGGCGCTCGAGCTGCTGGGCGATCGATTCGGCGACCAGTGTGGCGTCGAGTTCGGGCTTCCGGATTTCGACGATGTTGATGACGACGTCGGAGGCGGTGATGTCGGCAACCCGCTTGCGCAGCTTGTCGATGTCGGCGCCCTTCTTGCCGATCACGACGCCGGGGCGCGCCGAGTGGATCGTCACGCGGCACTTCTTGTGCGGACGCTCGATCACAATCCTGGCCACGGCCGCCTGCTTGAGCTCCTTGTGCAGGATCTCGCGGATCTTGACGTCCTCGTGCAACAGCTTGCCGTATTCGTTCTTGCCGGCGAACCAACGGGAATCCCACGTCCGGTTGATGCCGAGACGAAGCCCGATTGGATTGATTTTCTGACCCATCGTTCTCTCCTGCGCCCGCTTTAAGCGCTAGCCTCGGCCTCGACCTGACGAACGACGATCGTCAGCTGCGAGAACGGTTTGAAAATACGGCCCGAACGGCCACGGCCGCGCGGTGCGAAACGCTTCATGACGATGCCGTTGCCGACATGCGCCTCGGCGACGATCAGATCGTCGACCTCGAGATCGTGATTGTTCTCGGCGTTGGCGATCGCCGATTCCAGGCACTTCTTGACGTCGACCGCGATCCGCTTGCGCGAAAACTGCAGGTCGGCGAGCGCCGCCGAAGCCTTCCTGCCGCGGATCAGTTGCGCGACGAGATTCAGCTTCTGCGGGCTCACCCGCAGCATTCGGGCGATCGCCTTGGCCTCGTTGTCCGGGAGGCTCCGTTCGCGCTTAGGTTTGCTCATCGCTCAGTCCTCAAGCCTTCTTGGCTTTCTTGTCGCCAGAATGGCCGTGGAAGGTCCGGGTCGGCGAGAACTCGCCGAACTTGTGGCCCACCATTTCCTCGTTAACCGAAACCGGCACATGCTTCTGGCCGTTGTAGACGCCGAACACCAGGCCGACGAACTGCGGCAGGATGGTCGAGCGGCGGCTCCAGATCTTGATCACGTCATGACGGCCGGACGCTCGCGCGGCATCTGCCTTCTTGAGCAGAGAGCCTTCAACGAACGGGCCTTTCCAGACTGAACGAACCATGTCCGGCGTTCCTTACTTCTTCCGCTTGTGGCGGCTGATGAGAATGAATCGATTGGTCGACTTGTTGGAGCGGGTCTTCTTGCCCTTGGTCGGCTTGCCCCACGGCGTCACCGGGTGGCGGCCGCCCGAGGTGCGGCCTTCGCCGCCGCCATGCGGATGGTCGACCGGGTTCATGGAGACGCCGCGGTTATGCGGCTTGCGGCCGAGCCAGCGGTTACGACCGGCCTTGCCGATCGAGATGTTCATGTGGTCCGGGTTCGACACCGCACCGATGGTGCCGGTGCAGCGGCCGTGGACCAGGCGCTGTTCGCCCGAGTTCAGGCGGACGATGACGTAGTCATGGTCGCGGCCGACCAGCTGGGCGTAGGTGCCGGCCGAACGGGCGATCTGGCCGCCCTTTCCGATCTTCAATTCGACATTGTGCACGATGGTGCCGATCGGCATGTTGCCGAGCGGCATGACGTTGCCCGGCTTCACGTCGACATAGTTGCCGGCGATCACGGTGTCGCCGACCGCCAGACGCTGCGGAGCGAGAATGTAGGCCTGGGTGCCGTCGGTATACTTGACCAGCGCGATGAACGCGGTGCGGTTCGGATCGTATTCCAGCCGCTCGACGGTCGCGGGCATGTCGACCTTGGTGCGCTTGAAGTCGACGATGCGGTAGGTCTGCTTGTGACCGCCGCCGCGAAAACGCACGACCATGCGACCGGTGTTGTTGCGGCCGCCCGAGGAATGCTTGCCCTCGGTCAGCGCCTTCACCGGCTTGCCCTTGTAGAGCGCCGAACGATCGACCATCACCAGCTGGCGCTGGCCCGGTGTCGTGGGGTTGAATTTTTTCAATGCCATCGTCGTATCGCCTTATAGCCCGGTGGTGACGTCGATGCGGTGGCCCTCTTCGAGGGTCACGATCGCACGCTTCACGTCCGACTGCGAACCGAAGGTGCCACGGAAGACCTTGGTCTTGCCCTTGCGCACCAGCGTGTTCACGCTCTTGACCTTGACGTCGAACAGCTTCTCGACGGCTTCCTTGATTTGCGGCTTGGTCGCCTTGCTGGCGACCTTGAACACAACCTTGTTGTGCTCGGACGCCATCGTCGCCTTTTCGGTCACGACCGGAGAGACGATGATGTCGTAATGGCGCGGATCGATGTTCTTCATTTGAAGCGCGCCTCCAACGCATCGAGCGCCGCCTTGGTCAGGACCAGCTTGTGGCGTCGCAGAATGTCATAGACGTTGATGCCCTGGATCGGCAGCACGTCGATGTTCGGAATGTTGCGGGCCGCCGCGGCGAAACCGTTGTGAACCTCGGCGCCGTCGATGATCAGCGCGTTGGTGAGGCCGAGACCGGAGAAATGTCCGACCAGCGCCTTGGTCTTGGCGGCTTCCAGCACCGCCGATTCGATCACGATCAGGCCGCCGTCCTTGACCTTGGCAGACAGCGCATGGCGCAGCGCCAAAGCGCGAACCTTCTTCGGCAGATCGAAGGCATGCGAGCGAACCACCGGTCCGAACGCACGGCCACCGCCGCGGAACTGCGGCACCCGGGCCGAGCCGTGACGCGCACCGCCGGTGCCCTTCTGCTTGTACATCTTCTTGCCGGTGCGCCAGACGTCGGCGCGACCCTGCGTCTTGTGGGTGCCGGCCTGACGCTTGGCGAGCTGCCAGTTGACGCAGCGCTGGATGAGGTCCTTGCGCGGCTCGAGGCCGAAAATGGCATCCGACAGCTGAACCGAACCGGCCGCCTTGCCTTCAAGCGTTGTGACTTTCAATTCCATCTCACACGCCCTCCTGCTCGGCCGGCGCTTCGGCTGCAGCAGCCTGTTCGCCGCCACCGTCGGCCAGGCGGAACTTGCCCGGCTTCGGCGCGTCTTTCGGCAACGCCTTCTTCACGGCATCGCGGACCGCGATCCAGCCGCCCTTGGAGCCGGGAACGGCGCCTTCGACGAGGATCAGGCCGCGCGCCACGTCGGTCTGCACGACGCGCAGATTCAGCGTTGTGATGCGATCGACACCCATGTGACCGGGCATCTTCTTGTTCTTAAACGTCTTGCCGGGATCCTGGCGTCCTCCGGTCGAACCGATCGAACGATGCGAAACCGAGACGCCGTGGGTGGCGCGCAAGCCGCCGAAATTCCAGCGCTTGATGCCGCCGGCGAAACCCTTGCCGACCGAGGTGCCGGTGACGTCGACGAACTGGCCGACCACGAAATGATCAGCCTGGATTTCGGCGCCGACCGGGATCAGCGCGTCTTCCGACACGCGGAACTCGGTGACCTTGCGCTTGGGCTCGACCTTGGCGACCGCGAACTGGCCGCGTTCCGCCTTCGGCAGATACACGGTCTTGCGGGTGCCGGAGCCGAGCTGCAGCGCGACATAACCGTTCTTCTCGGTCGTGCGGTGTCCCAAAACCTGGCAATTGCCGAGCTTCAGCACGGTCACGGGGATATGCTCGCCGGTCTCCGTAAAGACCCGCGTCATTCCGACCTTTTGTGCGATCACTCCGGAGCGCATCGGCGTGCTTCCTGTTCTTTCTGTCCGTTAACGTCGGACGGGATCTAAAAAATCAGAGCTTGATTTCGACGTCGACACCGGCGGCCAGGTCGAGCTTCATCAAGGCATCGACGGTCTGCGGGGTCGGATCGACAATGTCGAGAAGACGCTTGTGCGTGCGCATCTCGAATTGCTCACGGCTCTTCTTGTCGACGTGCGGCGAACGGTTGACGGTGAACTTCTCGATGCGGGTGGGCAGCGGAATGGGTCCGCGAACCTGTGCACCGGTCCGTTTCGCCGTGTTCACGATCTCACGCGTCGACGAATCGAGAATTCGATGGTCGAACGCCTTGAGACGGATGCGGATATTCTGGCCGTTCATTGCCGATGTCTTTCTTTGTCGTCTTCTCGCGATGATGGGAGCGAGCAGCGGGCAATCACCCGCCGCTCGCCATTCCCTGTAGGCTTACTCGATGATGCTTGCGACGACGCCGGCACCGACGGTGCGGCCACCTTCGCGGATCGCGAAGCGCAGCTTCTCTTCCATCGCGATCGGCACGATCAGGTGCACTTCCATCGCGATGTTGTCACCCGGCATCACCATTTCGGTGCCTTCGGGCAGATGCACGACGCCGGTCACGTCGGTGGTGCGGAAGTAGAACTGCGGCCGGTAGTTGGTGAAGAACGGGGTATGACGACCGCCCTCCTCCTTGGTCAGGATGTAGGCCTCCGCCTTGAACTTGGTGTGCGGCTTGACCGAACCCGGCTTGCACAGCACCTGACCGCGCTCGACTTCCTCGCGCTTGGTACCGCGCAGCAGCGCGCCGATGTTGTCGCCTGCCTGGCCCTGGTCGAGCAGCTTGCGGAACATCTCGACGCCGGTGACGATGGTCTTCTGGGTGTCGCGCAGACCGACGATTTCGATTTCCTCGCCGACCTTGACGATGCCGCGCTCGACGCGGCCCGTCACCACGGTGCCGCGGCCCGAGATCGAGAACACGTCTTCCACCGGCATCAGGAACGGCAGATCGATCGGGCGCTCCGGCTGCGGAATGTAGCTGTCCACCGCCTTCATCAGTTCCAGGATCGCGTCGTGGCCGAGCTTCTTGTCCTTGTCTTCAAGCGCGGCGAGCGCCGAACCCTTGATGATCGGAATGTCGTCGCCCGGGAAATCGTACTTCGAAAGCAGTTCGCGGACTTCCATCTCGACGAGTTCGAGAAGTTCCGGATCGCCCACCATGTCGCACTTGTTGAGGAACACGACCATCGCGGGAACGCCGACCTGCTTGGCGAGCAGGATGTGTTCGCGGGTCTGCGGCATCGGGCCGTCGGCCGCGGACACCACCAGGATCGCGCCGTCCATCTGGGCGGCACCCGTGATCATGGTCTTCACGTAGTCGGCGTGGCCCGGGCAATCGACGTGCGCGTAATGGCGGTTGGCGGTCTCGTATTCGACGTGTGCGGTCGAGATCGTGATGCCGCGCGCCTTCTCTTCAGGCGCCTTGTCGATCTGGTCGTACGCGGTGAACGTCGCACCGCCGGTCTCCGCCAGTACCTTGGTGATCGCCGCCGTCAGCGACGTCTTGCCATGGTCGACGTGACCGATCGTTCCGATGTTACAGTGCGGTTTATTACGTTCAAACTTTGCTTTGGCCATGACTCTCTCCGTTCAGTCGTTAACTGCCGCTAACGACAATCAGGCAAACTTCTTCTGGACTTCCGCCGACACGTTGGCCGGCGCTTCCGCGTAGTGATCGAACTGCATTGTGAAGGTTGCGCGGCCCTGGCTCATCGAGCGCAGGTTATTCACGTAACCAAACATATTCATGAGCGGCACCATCGCGTTGATGACGTTGGCGTTGCCGCGCATGTCCTGACCCTGGATCTGGCCGCGCCGCGAATTCAGATCGCCGATGACCGAGCCGGTGTAGTCTTCCGGAGTCACGCATTCGACCTTCATGATCGGCTCGAGCAGGACGGACTTGCCCTTCTGCAGCGCTTCGCGGAACGCCGCGCGCGAGGCAATTTCGAAGGCCAGCGCCGAGGAGTCGACGTCGTGATAGGCGCCGTCCACCAGGGTCACCTTGACATCGACCACCGGGAATCCGGCGACCACGCCCGAGGTCAGCACGCTGTTGAGGCCCTTTTCGACGCCGGGGATGTATTCCTTCGGCACCGCGCCGCCGACGACCTTGGATTCGAATTCGAATCCCTTGCCGGGCTCGTTGGGTTCGACCACGAACTTGACCCGCGCGAACTGACCGGTACCGCCGGTCTGCTTCGTGTGGGTGTAGTCGACTTCCGCCTTCTTGGTGACGCGCTCACGGAACGCCACCTGCGGCGCGCCGATATTGGCGTCGACCTTGTAGGTGCGGCGCAGGATGTCGACCTTGATGTCGAGATGGAGCTCGCCCATGCCCTTGAGGATGGTCTGGCCGGATTCCTGGTCGGTCGAGACCCGGAACGACGGATCTTCCGCGGCCAGCTTCGCCAGCGCGACGCCGAGCTTTTCCTGATCGGCCTTCGACTTCGGCTCGATCGCGATTTCGATGACCGGCTCCGGGAATTCCATCTTTTCCAGAATCACCGGCTTGCCGGGATCGCACAGCGTGTCGCCGGTGCGGGCTTCCTTCAGGCCTGCCAGGGCAACGATGTCGCCGGCATAGGCTTCCTTGATGTCTTCGCGGTTGTTGGCATGCATCAGCAGCATGCGCCCGATGCGCTCCTTGCGGTCGCGCGTCGAGTTTACGACGCCGGTGCCCGAAAGCAGCGTGCCGGAATAGATGCGGCAGAAGGTGATGGTACCGACGAAGGGGTCGTCCATGATCTTGAACGCGAGCAGCGCGAGCGGCTCCTTGTCGTTCGGAAGCCGGACGATTTCGTTGCCGTCCTCATCGACGCCCTTGATGGCGGGAACGTCGACCGGCGACGGCAGATAGTCCACCACCGCATCGAGCAGCGGCTGCACGCCCTTGTTCTTGAAGGCCGAACCGCACAGCACCGGGAAGAACGCGCCGGTGAGCACGGCCTTGCGGATCATGCGCTTCAGCGTCGCTTCATCGGGCTCGTTGCCATCGAGGTAGGCGGCGAGAACTTCGTCGTCGAGCTCGACGGCGGACTCAAGCAGCTTCTCGCGATATTCCTTGGCCTTCTCGAGCATATCCTCGGGAATATCGATGTCCTTGAAGGGAGCGTCGAGCTTTTCGTCTTCCCAGATCACGCCCTTCATGCGGACCAGATCGACCAGGCCCTTGAAGTTATTCTCGGATCCGATCGGAAGCTGGATCGCGATCGGCTTGGCGCCGAGGCGGTCGATGATGTCCTGCAGGCACTTGTAGAAATCGGCGCCGGTCTTGTCCATTTTGTTGGCGAAGACGATGCGCGGAACCTTGTACTTGTCGCCCTGGCGCCAGACGGTCTCGGTCTGCGGCTCAACGCCCTGGTTGGAGTCGAGCACGCATACCGCGCCGTCGAGCACGCGCAGCGAACGCTCAACCTCGATGGTGAAGTCGACGTGGCCGGGGGTGTCGATGATGTTGAGGCGCTTGCCTTCCCAGAAGGCGGTGGTCGCAGCCGACGTGATGGTGATGCCGCGCTCCTGCTCCTGCTCCATCCAGTCCATCGTCGCGGCACCTTCGTGCACTTCGCCGATTTTGTGGCTCTTGCCGGTATAATACAGGATGCGCTCGGTGGTCGTGGTCTTGCCGGCATCGATATGCGCCATGATACCGAAGTTGCGGTAGTCCTCTATGGCATGAACGCGGGGCATGGGTTGTTCCTTAAAATCCGTTGTTTCGCCGTTACCAGCGATAGTGCGAGAAGGCGCGGTTGGCTTCAGCCATCCGATGCACATCTTCCCGCTTCTTGACGGCGTTTCCCCTGCCATTCGACGCGTCGAGCAGCTCGGCCGAGAGTCGCTCCGTCATCGTCTTTTCGTTGCGGTCGCGCGCAGCCGTGATGATCCAGCGAATGCCAAGCGCCTGACGGCGCACCGAACGCACTTCGACCGGCACCTGGTAGGTGGCGCCGCCGACGCGGCGCGAACGAACTTCGATGGTCGGCATCACGTTTTCCAGGGCCTGCTCGAAAACCGGCAGCGGACCCTGCTTGGTCTTGGCTTCGATCATTTCGAGCGCGCCATAGACGATGCTCTCGGCGGCAGACTTCTTGCCGTCGTACATGACCGAGTTCATGAACTTCGTGATGATGATGTTCCCGAACTTCGGATCCGGGTTCACTTCACGCTTTTCAGCAGAATGGCGACGAGACATCTATCTATTCCCGATTATTTCGGACGCTTCGCGCCGTACTTCGAACGACGCTGCTTACGGTTCTTGACGCCCTGGGTATCGAGGACGCCGCGGAGAATGTGGTAACGCACGCCGGGCAAATCCTTGACGCGGCCGCCGCGGATCATGACCACGGAGTGTTCCTGAAGGTTATGGCCTTCACCCGGAATGTAGCCGATGACCTCGAAGCCGTTGGTCAGGCGCACCTTTGCGACCTTGCGCAGCGCCGAGTTCGGCTTCTTCGGGGTCGTGGTGTAGACGCGCGTGCAAACGCCGCGCTTCTGCGGCGACTGCTGCAGCGCCGGCACCTTCTTGCGCGACTTCTGTACGACGCGCGGATTCGAGATCAGCTGGTTGATTGTCGGCATTTCAGCCTTCACCTTTTAGTTCACGCGAAACCGTTATCGGCTCCGCAAATTCATTCGGGACATCAGCCCCATCCGACCGCCTCGCACGGAAACGACCGCGCAAAGCGAAATCGCGCCAACCACTCATTGCTGAGCGGAAAGCGCTTCACGCCACAGAGGACCGCGGTCGTGATCGATCAGCTGATGCTGGTCAATCGGCTACCGAGGTCATGCATCCGAAATTAATCTCAAGAGAACTTGCTCGAGAGAACCAAGATCGTCCTGGCAGTGCCTAGCTATCATCGACAGCGTTTGAGCGGCATTCGTCGAGGTTGGTGCCCGTCTAGATCCCGAGGGATGAATAAGGGTGATCCGTTCCGACTCTGGCGTCGCTCACCGCCTGTCGTCAAGTGCGCGGGTTTTATCGGCGGCGGGTACTCAAGTCAAGGCGAAACGACAACTAAAGAAACGCCTGTGGCGCATGCATAACTGGCGTGCGCGCGAGTTTCAACCGGACCGGAATTGATGCTTGGGGGAGATCGCGGCGAATCTCTGCGCGCCGGTGGGACATCCCTGTTCCGCCAACCGGGCCGCCAAAAAGCTGCTGAACCTCCCAAAAAGTAAATATTACCCGGATTAAAATGGCGCCCTACCCTCAACCTGGACGCCTCTTCAAGCAGGCGAACCACCTTTACAGCACCGAAAGCCGCAGAATTGTCCCTCATAGATCGAGCAGGCGCCGAATCGAAACCGTGGTGGGTTCCGGCTCAATCCTCATCATCCTCGTCGTCATCGTCCTCATCGCCATGCGCCTCGTCCGCCGCGTGATGCGGCTTGTGGCTCTGGTCGTCCCACAGCCTGCGATAAACGCCGTTGGCGGCGAGCAGTTGTTGGTGCGAACCGCGTTCGATCGCCCTGCCCCCCGATATCACGATGATCTCGTCCATCTCGACCACCGATGTCAGCCGATGGGTGGAGAAGATCATGGTGCGGCCCTGGGCCAGTTTCATCAGGGTCTTGTTGATGGCCGCTTCCGTGGTCTGGTCGAGCGCCGAGGTCGCCTCATCGAGCAGCAGCACCGAGGGATCGCGGACGACGGCACGGGCGATCGCGATGCGCTGGCGCTGCCCGCCCGACAGCGTGTCGCCTCGCTCGCCGACCTCGGTATCGTATTTGTCCGGCAGGCTCATGATGTAGCTATGGATCTCGGCCTTCTTCGCCGCCTCCACGACCTCCTCGTCGGTGGCGCCCTCCTTGCCGAGCCGGATGTTTTCCCGAATCGACATGTTGAACAGCATGTTTTCCTGGAACACCACCGCCATGCTGCTGCGCAGCGATTCGACTGTCACCTTGCGGATATCGACGCCGTCGATGGTCAGGCGCCCCTCATCCGGCACGTAGAGGCGAAGGATCAAATTCAGCAGCGTGCTCTTGCCGGAGCCGCTCGGGCCGACGATCGCAATGGTCTTGCCGACATCGAGCTTGAGGCTGAGATTGTCGAGCACCGGCGTCTCGGAACCTTCATATTTAAACGTCACACGATCGAAGGTGATGTCGTTGGTGATGCGCGGCAGGTCGGGGGCGCCGGCGCGGTCGGCGCCCCGGGTCGGCTCGTCGAGCAATTCCTGCATGTGACGCACCGCCGCCGCCGACTGGATCGACACCGGAATGAAATGCATCAAATGAGCGATGTTGTACGACACCTCCCAGAACGCGCTTTCGAACGTCACGAAGGTCCCGACCGTGATCTGGCCCTTGGTGGCGAGATAGGCGCCGATCGCCAGCACCACGAGATGCAGCAGCAGCACCGAGATCGTGACCGAGCGCTCGACCATGGTCGACAGGAACACCGCGGAAGCGGTCTTGTCGCGAACCTGGTTATTGCGCAGCCGGAACCAGCCGAAGGCACGTCGCTGCAGGCTGAACGCCTTCACCACAGCCTGCGCCGCGACGTTTTCCTGCACGATGCCGAGCAGCGAGGATTCGTGGAGCTTCTGCTCGTAGTTCGCCTCCACAGCCTTCGGCGTCAGTAGCCGCGGGCCGATCAGCGTGATCGGAAACACCAGTAGCGCCACCGCGGCGAGTTGCCAGTTCAGGAACAGCATCAGCAAAATGCCGGCGATAAGTTCCAGAAACGGCAATGCCGCGCTGTTGGCAAAGGTCTTGATCGAATTTTCGAACGCCGAAAGGTCGATGGAAAACCGCGACAGGATCTCGCCGCGCTGGGTGCGGGCGAAATAACCCGACGGCAGGTCCTGAACATGGCCGAACAGGCGCGACCGCACGTCGGCAATGATGGAAGACGCGAGCTTGGCGTCCCATCGCTCGTACCATATCGCGACGATCGAGGTGATTATGCCGGCTGCCGCGAGCACCCCGAGAATCAGGTAGAGCGCCTGGAAATCCTCTTCGCCGAGCGCGTCGTCGATCAGGAACTTGAGGCTCAGCGGCATGATGACGTTGAAAAGCGTCTCGACCACGACGCCGATGCCGACGAATGCCAGCATTTTCCTGTAGTTCTTCAGAAACGGCCGGACGAACGCATAAATCGTCGCAAACGCGCCGGCGGCTTCCTGCGCGGTATAGATGACGAGGTCCTCGTCATCGTCATCGTCCTCTATCTCGAGGTCGTCATGCTCGGCTGGCTTGGCCGCCTTGTCGCCAACGGGGCGATTGGCATCGCCGGCACCCGCCGCCAGCGTTTCATCGCGTTCCGGCGCAGCCGGATCGTCTGCGGAAGCAGATTTCGGATCTTCCGACGAAGGAGGCTTGGGCGCCATAGAACCAACCGATGCTGCGCTTCCGGGACGACCGCAAAATCGAGCGGAACGGCCTCGGGAGCCCCGGCCGCGATGCGATCAATATGCGTTCGGCAGAATAATTGGAAGGCCGGCAGTTCGCCTAATCGTCGGCCTCGACCTTGTCGAAGAAGGAGTAACGCAGGCTGTCGGAGTCCGCATACCACTGGCCGGGCCCCTTGTTGGCCGCCAGCGTCGCCGCCCAGAGCGCGTCGGTACAATCGCGGCGGTGCATCGACAGGTCGAATCCGTTGCCGAAGAACAGTTCCGACCATTCCCACCAGGTGCCGAGCTTCTTCACGCCCCGCAGCAGGTCGTAGCGGTCGATCAGCGACGGCGCCATGTCCGACGTCACCGACCCGAATACCAGCCCGGTCTTCGTCACACGATTCAGTTCACGAATCGCGCGGGGAACCCGCTTTTCCGCGACATGGCAGAGGCTGGTCTCGAACACGAAGTCGAATTCCGCGTCCTTGAACGGCATATCGACGATTGATCCCAGCATGCAGAACTTCTTCAGTTCCTTCGGGGTCCGGGCATGGATGCCGCGGTTGTTCTCGATGCCCCATGCATCGATCCCGCGGGCGCGCAGCGCTCCCACCAGTTCGCCGCTGGCGGAGCCCGCTACCAGCAGTCGGTAGCCCCTGGCCCTGTTCCAGACGATCTTGATGAGGTCGGTGAGGTAGGCGGGATCGGTGAACTGGCTCCACACCTCGCGATAAGGCCCGACCCCGCGATAATTCTCGAAATACTGGCGGTCGATCTTGTCGGACACCGGCGTGCTGCCGTCGCCGCGGGCGCGGCGCAGCCGCATCATCTCGGTGACGATGATGTCGGTGGCGGCATCGGAGGAGTCCAGCAAGCCGTTCAGGGTGGAGTCGAACAGGTAATCGCCAACCACGACCAGGCCGGGATGCTGTTTCGGCTCGGGACGATGATTGGTCATGACGTCGCGCGCCGGCATGCCGCCCGGCAGCGCATTCACCGACGACAACCAGCGGTGGATCTTGCCCTCCATCAGATGCGCGCGGGCGTCGCCGAGCGCGGCCGGCAGCGACTTCAACGCGGCGTCGATCAGTTCCTGATCGCCGAGATTGGCGAACGCCAGCGCGTCGGACCCGGGGATCAGCCAGTTCAGCACGCCGTGCTTGCCGACATCGTGACGGGCGCCTTCGTTGTAAACGCAGCAGCCGCCGAACGCTTCCGACATGAACCATGCGCCCGGGATCTTCTCCCCCCAGAACGGCTCGTCGAACAGCAGGGACACCCGCAGATAATGGGCGGGACGATCGAAATAGGCGACGTGCTTGACCATGGACTTGCGCAGCTGCTCGCCGTCCCATCGCATGGTGGCGAGCCAGGAATGCGGCAGGCACATCACCACCAGATCGAAATCCCTGGTTTCCGGTCCCTTGCCGTTCATCATGTTGAGCTGGTAGCGGCCGGCTTCGGTCTTGCCGATCTCGAGCACCCGGTGATTGAGCTGGATGTCCGCGTTGACCTCGGAACGCAGGCAGTCGATCAACTGCTCATTGCCGTTCTGGATCGAATACAGGCCGATATAGCCTTCGACATCCATCACGAAGTTCTTCAGCGCATTGAGCCCGTTGGTGTTGTGGCTCTCGGTGGCAAGATCCGACCGCGCCATCACCTTGAGGAAACGCCTGGCGACGGGATCGTCCACTTCCCTGTCGAGCAGCTCTTCGCAGTTGATATAGGCCCAGGGGTGATCGTTGTCGTGCGCGCCGACGCCCTCGTAATATTCGAGCGGTGAAATCAGATCGGAACAGCGCTTGCGGAACGCCTCGATCGCATCCGCGGTCTTGTTGCCGTATTTGCGGCGCATCCCCGGCACGTCGTTCAGCAGTTCGCCATCGAGCTGGACCTGCTCGGCATCCATCGGAATGGTCTGCAGGCCAAAATGCTGGATCAGCTCGCGCAGCGGATCCGGCCCCGTCATGGAGTAGTCATAAATCTCGGCGACGCCGGCTTCGTACATCGCAGGCGCCGAATCGAATTTGCGCGTCAGTATCTTGCCGCCGACCCGGTCGGAGGCCTCATAGATGGTGATGCGGCACAGCTCACCCAGTTTCTTCTTGAGATACCAGGCACTCATCAGGCCACCGGGCCCGCCGCCGACGATTGCAAGATCAAGCATATGGTTTTCCGTCGCCCCAGCCGGCCGCCCGCCTTTCGCGAAGCACCCGGTCCAACTTGCCCCAGCAAAAGCGCTTTTGGCGCTGAAGGGAAGATGAACAAAGCAGTGTGCAGTGCGAAATCGACGAGAAAATGCAAAAAAGGCCGGCTTTCGCCGGCCTTTTTCGTAAAAATTATCCGCGCGAGCCTTATTCCGCCGGTTCGGCCGGCGGGAGCGCGAGCGGTTCGGCTTCGGGAGCCGAAGGCACGATGGTGGCCTGCTTCTCGCGTTCGTCGAGGATCAGCTTGTCGCGCTTGACGGCGACTTCGCGGATCTTGGCCATCGAGGCGCCGGTGCCCGCCGGGATCAGCCGGCCGACAATGACGTTTTCCTTGAGACCTTCCAGCGGATCGACCTTGCCGTTGACGGCGGCTTCGGTGAGCACGCGGGTGGTCTCCTGGAACGAGGCCGCCGAGAAGAACGAGCGGGTCTGCAGGCTCGCCTTGGTGATGCCGAGCAGCACCGGCGTTCCCGTGGCGATCTTCTTGCCCTCTTCCCTGGCCTTGGCGTTGATCACGTCGAACTCGATCTTGTCGATCTGTTCGCCCGAGATCATGTCGGTCTCGCCCTGGTCGGTGATCTCCACCTTCTGCAGCATCTGACGGACAATCACCTCGATGTGCTTATCGTTGATCAGCACGCCCTGCAGCCGGTAGACCTCCTGGATTTCGTTGACCAGATAGGCGGCGAGTTCCTCGATGCCCTTGATCGCCAGAATGTCGTGCGGCGCCGGATTGCCTTCGACGATGAAATCGCCCTTTTCGACGATGTCGCCGTCCTGCAGATGGATGTGCTTGCCCTTCGGAATGAGGTACTCGCGAGTCTCCTCGTTCTTGTCCATCGGCTCGATCGAGATGCGGCGCTTGTTCTTGTAGTCGCGGCCGAACCGGATGGTGCCGGCGATTTCCGCGATGATGGCGGCGTCCTTCGGCTTGCGGGCCTCGAACAGTTCCGCCACCCGCGGCAGACCGCCGGTGATGTCGCGGGTCTTGGCGCTTTCGGTGGAAATTCGCGCCAGGATGTCGCCGGTCTTGACCTTGGCCCCGACGTCGACCGACAGAATGGCGTCGACCGACAACATGTAACGGGCCTCGCCGCCCCGCGCGAGCTTGAGGATCTTGCCATCCTTGCCCTTGATGACGATGGCCGGACGCAGATCGGCGCCGCCGCGCGACGCGCGCCAGTCGATGACGACCCGCTTGGCGATACCCGTGGATTCGTCCAGCGTTTCCGAGATCGACTGACTTTCGATCAGATCCTCGAAGCCGATGGTGCCCTCGACCTCGGTCAGAACCGGCCGCGTGTAGGGATCCCATTCGGCGATGCGCTGGCCGCGCTTGACCATGTCGCCTTCGTCGACGCGCATCCGCGCGCCGTACTGAATGCGATGGGTCGCACGCTCGGTGCCGTCGGCATCCGTCACCGCCACCACCATGTTGCGGACCATCGCTACGAGATGGCCTTCGCCGTTCTTGGCGATCGCCTTGTTCTTGATCGTCACCTTGCCGTCGAAATTCGACTCGATGAACGACTGCTCGTTGATCTGCGCCGCGCCGCCGATGTGGAACGTCCGCATCGTCAGCTGGGTACCGGGCTCGCCGATCGACTGCGCCGCGATGACGCCGACGGCTTCGCCGTGGTTGACCGGCGTGCCGCGGGCCAGATCGCGGCCGTAGCACTTGCCGCAGATGCCGTTGACCAGTTCGCAGGTCAGGGCCGAGCGGATCTTCACTTCCTGGATGCCGGCCTGCTGGATGGCGTCGACGTGAATCTCCTCCATCAGCGTGCCGCGCTTGACCACGACCTTGTTGGTCACGGGATCGCGCAGATCCTCGCCGTTGGTACGGCCGAGAATGCGCGACGCCAGGGATGCTACGACCGTGCCGGAATCGATGATCGCGCGCATCTTGATGCCGAGCTTGGTGCCGCAATCATCCGCCGTGATGATGCAGTCCTGCGCCACGTCGACCAGACGCCGCGTCAGGTAGCCGGAGTTCGCCGTCTTCAACGCGGTGTCCGCGAGACCCTTGCGGGCGCCGTGGGTCGAGTTGAAGTATTCGAGCACCGACAGACCTTCCTTGAAGTTGGAAATGATCGGCGTCTCGATGATCTCGCCCGACGGCTTGGCCATCAGGCCGCGCATGCCGGCGAGCTGGCGCATCTGGTCCTGCGAACCGCGGGCGCCGGAGTTAGCCATCATGAAGATCGAGTTGATCTGGGCTTCGCCGCCCTTCGGGTTTTTCTTGACGGCGGAAATTTCCGCCATCATGTCTTCCGAGATCTTCTTGGTGCACTTCGACCAGGCGTCGACGACCTTGTTGTACTTCTCGCCGTGGGTGATCAGGCCGTCATTGTACTGCTGCTCGAATTCCTTGGCGAGCGCGCGCGTCTCGTCGACCGTCTTCCACTTCGAAGCCGGCACCACCATGTCGTCCTTGCCGAACGAGATGCCGGCCTTGAACGCGTTGTAGAAGCCGAGCGCCATGATGCGGTCGCAGAAGATCACCGTCTCCTTCTGGCCGCAGTGACGATAGACCTGGTCGATGACGCCGGAGATTTCCTTCTTCGTCATCAGCTTGTTGATGACGTCGTACTGCATCTTCGGCGACTTCGGCAGCACCTGGCCGAGCATGGCGCGGCCGGCCGTGGTGTCATACCAGCGCGAGACCGGCTTGCCGTTCTCGTCGATGCCCTGCCAGCGATACTTGATCTTGGTGTGGAGGTGGATGACCTTGGCGTGCAGGGCATGCTCGATCTCGGCCATTTCGCCGTAGAGCTTGCCCTCGCCGGTCAGGCCTTCACGCAGCACCGACAGATAATACAGGCCGAGCACGATGTCCTGCGACGGCACGATGATCGGCTGACCGTTGGCCGGATGCAGGATGTTGTTGGTCGACATCATCAGCACGCGCGCTTCGAGCTGCGCTTCCAGCGACAGCGGAACGTGCACGGCCATCTGGTCGCCGTCGAAGTCGGCGTTGAAGGCCGCGCAGACCAGCGGATGCAGCTGGATCGCCTTGCCCTCGATCAGCACCGGCTCGAACGCCTGGATGCCCAGCCGATGCAGCGTCGGCGCGCGGTTCAGGAGCACCGGATGCTCGCGGATCACCTCGTCGAGGATGTCCCAGACCTC
>NZ_JAUYQU010000323.1 GCF_030697065.1 Bradyrhizobium sp. | reverse complement strand
GGCATTGAGCTGGGTCGGCACCGGCAGGCTGATCTTCAGCCTGAACTACACCGATGCGGATTTTGCCGAGGTCGCTGCCCGTTTTGTTGCCGCGGCTGAGAAAATGAAGCGGGATGGCTGGTGGTTCCGCGACACCGCGCTCACCAACAAGACCATCCGCCGGCAGATCCTGAAGGAAATGATCACGCGACGACGGCCGCAGTGAAGATGTACTTTCCGTAACGGTCAGCCTTGTGCCGGCCAACGACGTCTCCCTTGCTGTACCGCCAGGACGTGGATGCCCGGCACAAGGCCGGGCATGACGATTTTCAAGCATTCAGGCGCGCTTGACGTGTTTTTCGAGGCCCGGATCTATCAACTCGCCCTTCAGCAGGTACAGCGGTGACTTGTAGTAAAGTTTGAGGTCGCTGAACGGGTCGGTCAGGATCTTGGTCATCCACACCAGTCCGGTCTCGACGTCGCGGATGAAGAACAGGTGGATGGTCCGGAACAGCAGGCCGCCGATGCCGATCGCGAGCCAGACCTTCGCGACCTGACGCATGAAGTCGGTCGGCGATTCCCAGGGCGCGAAAATTCCGAACAGGGTCGGATCGAGGAACAGCACCAGCGGTGAAATCGCCCAGATCGTCATCAGCACGATCTTGCGGTTCAGATTGTAGCCGACCTTGATTTCTTCCTTGTGGTCGTGGGTCGCGTCGTTGACGTGATCGTAACCCTTGGGCTCGAAGAAGAAGTGACCCGCCTGCCGCGTGGTCATCGAGACCAGCCAGCCGATCAACGCGGCGGCAACCGGATCGACGAACAGCAGCGCATACGCAATCAGAAAGCTGGCGGCACTGACAAAGTGCAGGCTCTGGTTAATGCGACTGTGGTGGTAGTAACGATGGTCATCCCACCGCTGCGTTCGCAATTGTTCGCGGAAGTTACTGATCATGGTCTCCCCCAAAATGTAGGTCGATTGTGTTTACCGAGATTCGATGTCCGGCATGTGACGACATCATAATGACATGTGACGTCTCACAACAGCAACGCAGCTGACAACCTGTGCGCGCGCCTACGCGGCCGCCGCCGCGACGTCAGTCTTGCGGAAGCGAATCAGCGAGAAATGGCCGAAGGGCGGCACCGGGCGGCGTTCGATCAATTCCATGCCGTGCGCGCTTGCCAGCCACTGCGCGTAGCGCGACCAGGCGAACTCGGTTCGCCAGCCGAGTTGACGCACCACCGGCTGCAGCCGTTGCTCGATGAAGCGGCGCATCCCGGCATCGGCGCTGACGCGGCTCAGCAGGATCAGTTCACCGCCGGGCCGCAAAACCCGGGCGAACTCGTCCAGCGCGACTTCCGGATTAGGCACCGCGGTCACCACATACTGCGCCATCACGACGTCGAACGAACAATCCGGAAATTCGAGTTTCTCCGCGTCCATCACCGCGAGGCCCTCGACGTTCTTCAGGCGCAGATCCGCCACTCGGGCCTTCGCCTTGCGCAGCATGGCCTCCGAAATATCGGTTCCGAAGATGCGGACGTGAGAACCGTATTGCGGCAACGAGATGCCGGTGCCGACGCCGACCTCCAGCACGCGGCCGCCGATACCGTTGGTGGCCTGGATCGCGGCGCGACGGCCCTTGCTGAACACGCCCCCGAACACGAGGTCGTAGACCGGAGCCCAGCGATCGTAGGCCTGTTCGACCGTGTCGCGGTCGAAGTCTAACTGCCTGGTACCGTCCAATTTGATGATTTCTGCCATGGTAACTCCAACTCGTTTGTGATGATTGACCGGTCGGCTTTGTCCGCCAGCCTTCCCTGTTAGCCTTGAACCGCACTTTGGCCTGCCATGCGGCGGGCGGGTCGCAGCGAACGGCTCGGTTGCAAGACGCTCAGATTGCCGATGAACTGCCTGGCGCTGTTCTCCCAGGAACGTTCGAGCGCAAAGCGGCGGCACGCTTCCCTGGACAGGCTCAGGGCACCGATGCAGGCGCGGCGCAGGTCCTCATCCAGTACGCCGATGGGGTGATCCGCGATCACGTCCAGCGGACCCGTGACCGGAAACGCCGCGACCGGGGTACCACACGCCAGCGCCTCGAGCTGAACAACGCCGAAAGTGTCGGTCAGACTCGGGAAAACAAAGACGTCCGCGGCCGCCAAATGCGAGGTCAGATCGCTGCCGGTTTTCTCGCCGAGGAATCTGGCTTGCGGATAGCGAAGCTCCAATTCCGCCCTCTGCGGCCCGCCCCCGATAACGACCTTCGATCCCGGCAGGTTCAATGCCAAGAACGCTTCGAGATTCTTTTCGACGGCGACGCGGCCGACCGTCATGAAAATCGGTCTGGGCAGATCGAGTTCGGCCGGATCGTCGGGGCGGAACAAATCGGTGTCGACCCCGCGCGTCCAGTTGCCGAGTTTCCGGAACCCTCTAGCGCTCAGTTCCTGCCGCAGCGATGAGGTGGCCACCATCGTCATGGAACCGGCGGCATGGAAGTGCCGCAACACTGCATAGCTCAACCATGCCGGAATGACCGAGCGCACCGCGATGTATTCCGGAAACCGTGTCGTATAGGACGTCGTGAACGCCAGCTTGCGGCGGCGGCAATAGGCACGCACCGCCCACCCGATCGGCCCCTCGGTCGCGATGTGAATGGCATCCGGCGAGGCCGCTTCGATTCGGCGCGCGATCTCGCGCCGGTTTGGCCACGCCACCCGCAATCCCGGATAGGTTGGGACCGCAAGCGACGGAAATCCGTCGGGGGTCAGAAATTCGATCTCCGCGCCGAGCGTCGCGGCGCTGCGCGCCAGCGAGGTCAACGTTCTCACGACGCCGTTTACCTGCGGGTGCCAGGCGTCGGTCGCAACTAAAATCCGCATGACGGTGAACCCGGGAGTTTCAGTGATTCTCAATGCCCGACGTTCGGCCAAGGATATTTCAGGCGTGTGACGTCACAGCCGCGTCAATCATTCTTTTCGCCTTGTTTCATCATCTGGTTGTCACAAGTCGCCTGAGTCGAATCGCATTTGCGATCATTGCCGTCGAGGAATTGCGATTTGTACGGATGCGTACCGGGCGCGCATTATTCCGGTTTCGAGCCCTGCGGCAATAAATGGCGGGAATGAAAGAACAACTCCACGAGCTTTCCCTTCGCACCGAACAGCGAAAAGATGTACTCGGGGACTTCAACGTCCATCTCCGACACCACCACCTTGGCGATGCTGTCGACGCGGCTTGAGCCATGCTCCCATATGAATCCGACACCGAGCCGGTTCGCCACGGCTTCCAGCATGCCTTCACGGGTATTGACGATAATGCCGGGCTCGAGCCGCAGTCCGGCTGCGCGGAAAGCCCTGTCCACGACGCGTTGGGTGGAGGAATTGCGGCTGCGAAACACCAGCGGGTACTGCGTCAAGTCGGCGACCGACACCGCTCCCGGCTGATTGAGGCGATGTCCGGGATGGCAAATCGCCACGACACGCTGATTGAGGCAGACCTCGCAACGAAAACGGCGATCCTGAGGCACCTCGGGCAACACCGCAACGTCGACGCGTCGATCGAGTACGGCGGCCATGATGTCCGACCAGTTGCCGATTTCCACGCTGATCTGGATCTTCGGATAGAGCGCCTTGAATGCGGAAATCAGCGCCATCCCGGGCATCGAATTACCCAGGCCCACGCGAAGCTCGCCTCCCGCCAGTTCCTCGCGCTGCTCAAGAATCGCGACCGCGTCGGCTTCCATCGCCTGAATTCGGTTTGTTGCCGCATAAAGCTGGCGGCAAAGCGGGGTCGCCACAAGGCTGTGGCCATGCCGGTCAAAAAGCCTGACATCGAACTCGGACTCGAGTTCGCGAACCAGTTGGGAAATCGAAGGCTGCGAGACGCCGAGACGTCTTGCCGCAGCGGAAAAATTGCCAGCCTCGAACACCGCGTTCACGGCTCGCACGCGCGAAGACGTCAAAGCCATTTCAATTCAAGCCTCCGGCGTCGAGCGGTGCCCGGCGCGTCGGGCAACGCCTGGAAGGAAAATCCTGTATTGAAGATAGGCAAACCCTTTGACTGTTATGTGACTGTCAAGCGGCGCCCCTAATCATCGCCCATTGCTGCAATGCAATTGGGGTACCGGTGAAATGGCAAGGATCGAACTGAACGGGGTCCGCAAGACATTCGACTCGGCGGAGATTCTGAAGGGGATCGATCTGGCGATCGAAGACGGCGAATTCATCGCGCTGATCGGTCCCTCGGGTTGCGGCAAGTCGACCTTGTTGCGCATCATCGCGGGTCTGGAACCGCAGAGTGCCGGCGAGGTGCACATTGACGGCGTTCCGGTCGATGGCGTCAGGCCGAGCGCGCGCAACCTCGCGATGGTATTTCAGTCCTACGCGCTGTATCCGCATTTGACCGTGTTCGACAATATTGCCGTGCCGCTGCGGATGCGGCGCCATTCCGCGCTGGCGCGCATGCCCGTGGTTGGCCGGCTGCTCCCCGAACGCTCCCGCGTCGAACGCGGCATCAGGGAAGATGTCGAGCGGGTTGCCGCCCAGCTCGAACTCTCCGCACTGCTCAGGCGCAAGCCGGGACAACTATCCGGCGGCCAGCGCCAGCGCGTCGCTGTCGGCCGCGCCATCGTGCGCGAGCCCGTTGGCTTTCTGTTCGACGAACCGCTGTCAAATCTCGACGCCAAACTGCGGGTCCATATGCGCGCGGAACTCGCCCAACTGCATCGCCAACTGAAGGCCACCTTCGTCTACGTCACCCACGACCAGGCCGAAGCGATGACGATGTCGAGCCGCATCGCCGTCATGATCGAGGGTGACATCGTCCAGATCGGTACGCCTGCCGAAGTCTACGAGAACCCGGGGGATATTCGGGTCGCGGAGTTCGTCGGCAGCCCCAAGATCAATGTGCTGCCCGGCCTCGTCCGCGCGGATGGCGGCCTGGAAGTACTGGGCCGGCCACTCGGTTTGCAGACTTCTGCCCCGGCGGGGCGCTGTTCGATCTGCGTCCGGCCGGAGCGCGTCGAGCCCGGCGCCGGCTCCGGCGCGATTTCCGGCACCGTCGCACATCTGGAGAACCTCGGCGCCGAAGCATTCGTTCACGTCAAGGTCGATCGGATCGACCTGCCGCTGGTCGCGCGCGTCAACCCCGACCGGCAGCTTCCGACGATCGGAAGCGCCATCGACTTTGCCTTTCCAGCCAGTGCAGTCAGGGTATTCGACGCCGCCGGAAAACGCATCGAGGTCGTTGCCCCGGTACGCAGCGAACGCGTGCGGGAGAAAGCCCTTGGCTGACGCCCTCGCCGCCATCGCGATACCGTCTGCCCCCCGCGCGGTCGCCGTCGCACCGTCACAGGCACGGAGCCGAAATCCCGCGCGACCTGCGCTGGCCATGGTGGCGCCCGCCTTCACCCTGATGTTTCTGTTGCTGCTCGGACCGTTGCTCGGCGTCATCGCCCTGTCGTTCACCGACTACCAGCTCGGAAGCCCCTCATTCTCCTGGATCGGCCTTGCCAATTACCGGGACATGTTTGGCGACAGGGTGTTCTGGCTCTCGCTGCGCAACACGCTGACCTATGTCGCGATCGTGGTGCCCGCGGCAGTGGCGCTGGGGCTCGCCGTGGCGCTGCTGATCGAGAGCGGTTCTTCCTTGCGAAGCTGGTATCGCACCATCTACTTCCTGCCGGTCATGGCGACGCTGATTGCGATGTCCATCGTCTGGGAATTCATGCTGCATCCGCAATTCGGGCTCATCAACGGTCTGCTGCAAGGCGTCGGGCTGGAAGGTTTCAGCTGGCTGCAGGACCGGCGCACCGCGCTCTATGCGCTTTGCGTGATCGGTATCTGGCAAGCGCTCGGTTTCAACATGGTGCTCTTTCTCGCCGGCCTGGTCTCGATCCCCCGGCAACTTTACGACGCCGCCGAGATCGACGGCGCGCACGGCGCCTGGGCCCGGTTCCGGCTGGTGACCTGGCCGATGCTGGGACCGACAACGGTGTTCGTGGTCGTCATCACCGGGATCCGCTCGTTTCAGGTGTTCGACACAGTCCACGTTCTGACCAAGGGCGGTCCCTCGAAATCGTCCGAAGTGCTGATCCACACCATGTATGTCGAGGGTTTTGAGTTCTTCCGCTCCGGCTATGGCGCGGCCTTGACCGTGGTGTTCCTGGTGTTCGTGCTGCTGTTGACGCTGGTGAAGTCGGCGCTGACGAACCGCGGGGTGCATTACACATGACACCGCGCCATCGCACCGTCGTCTGGTCCGTCGCCCGGCATCTGCTGCTGCTGTGCGGCGCTGCTTTCATTCTGCTGCCGTTTCTCTGGATGATCTCGACCGCCTCGAAGCCGCAGACCGAGATCTTCAGCAAGAGCATTCACTTCATCCCGCACAGTTTCGCGCTGTGGGACAATCTTGCGACCGCCTTCGGCAAGGCCAATCTCTGGCGTTTCCTGCTCAACGGCGTGGTGGTCACCGCGTCGATCTTCGTGCTGCAGGTGCTGATTGCGCTGCCTGCCGCCTATGCGCTCGCCAAGCTGCGGTTTGCCGGCCGCGAGGTGCTGTTCGCACTGGTGCTGTTCTGCATCCTGATTCCGCCGCAGGCCACAGCCATTCCGGTGTTCCTGCTGTTTCACCAGATCGGCATCCTCGACAGCTACGCCGCGCTGATCGTGCCGTTCACGATCTCCGCATTCGGCATTTTCCTGATGCGGCAGTTCTTCAAGACCGTGCCGGACGACCTGATCGAGGCCGCGCGGATGGACGGCATTTCCGAATTCGGCATCGTCTGGCGCGTGATGTTGCCAACCGCAATTCCGGCCCTGACCGCGTTCGGCATCTTCTCCGTGGTCGCGCATTGGAATGACTATTTCTGGCCGCTGATCGTGCTGAACAGCGAACATCTGCGCACGCCGCCGCTCGGTGTCGCCGCCTTCCGCAACGAGGAAGCCGGCACCAATTACGGCCCGTTGATGGCGGCTGCCATCGTCATCATCGCGCCGCTCGTCGTCGCGTTCCTGCTCGCCCAACGCCGGTTCATCGAGGGCATCACGCTGACCGGTATCAAGTAGACCTCAGGTGCAATCGTAACGAAGGAGCTATCGATGTTGAAAAGACTGACCGTCGCCGCACTCGCCGTGCTTGCCGGCGCAGCCGGCGCCCACGCCCAGAGCCAGACTGAAGTGGTGCTGCAGTATCCTTACCCGGAACTGTTCACCGAAACCCACAAGAAGATCGCCGAAGAGTTCGCCAAGGTCCGACCCGACATCAAGGTGTCGATGCGCGCGCCTTACGAATCCTACGAGGACGGCACCCAGCGCGTGCTCCGCGAAGCGGTGACCAGCCAGATGCCCGATGTCAGCTTCCAGGGCCTCAACCGCATCCGCGTTCTCGTCGACAAGAGCATCCCGGCGCCGCTCGACGGCTATATCGCCGCGGAGAAGGATTTCGACAAGCAGGGATTCCACCAGGCGATGTTCGACATCGGAACCGCGAGCGGCAAGGTCTACGCGCTGCCGTTCGCGATCTCGCTGCCGATCGTCTATGTCAACCTCGACCTCGCCAAAAAGGCCGGCGCCGATCCGGAAAACCTGCCGGTGACGTGGGACGGCATCATCGATCTCGCCAAAAAGATCAAGGCCGGTTCGCCCGACGTCAACGGCATCACCTATGCCTGGGACATCACCGGCAACTGGCTGTGGCAGGCGCCGGTGTTTGCACGCGGCGGTTCGATGCTCAACGCCGACGAAACCAAGGTGGCCTTCGACGGCCCCGAAGGCCAGTTCGCGATCCGGACCCTCGCGCGTCTCGTCACCGAGGCCGGCATGCCCAACCTCGACCAGCCTTCGATGCGCGCGGCGTTCGCCGCCGGCAAGACCGGCATCCACGTCACCTCCACCTCGGACCTTAACAAGGTGACGCAGATGGTCGGCGACAAGTTCAAGCTGAAGACCCATACCTTTCCCGATGTCGTGGCCGGCAAGGGCCGGCTGCCCGCCGGCGGCAATGTGGTGATGATCCTCGCCAAGGACAAGGCCAAGCGCGACGCCTCCTGGGAAGTGGTGAAGTTCTGGACCGGCGCGAAGGGTGCGGCGATCATGGCCGAAACCACCGGCTACATGCCCCCGAACAAGGTCGCCAACGACGTCTACCTGAAGGATTTCTACGTCAAGAATCCGAACAACTACACCGCGGTCAGGCAATTGCCGTTCCTGACCAAGTGGTACGCGTTTCCCGGCGACAACGGCCTGAAGATCACCGACGTCATCAAGGACCATCTCAACACCATCATTTCGGGAACCCGCACCAAGGAACCGGATGCCGTGCTGGCCGACATGACCGCCGATGTGCAGAAGCTGCTGCCTAAATCGGTCGGCTCCGCACGCTGATTTCGGATCCCGGCATCGCGTTCGACCTACCCAACCCGGCGGGGCGCCACGGCGCCCCGCTTCTCATACCAGCGAGGTTCATCATGAAGCTCATCCATATGAGTGACATCCATCTGACTGCGCCCGGAAACACCATCGGCGGCCGCGATCCCCGTTATAATTTCGAGCGCGCGCTCCGGCACGTTCTGGCCGACCACAGCGACGCCGAACTGATGGTGATCACTGGCGACCTCTCCGATTGGGGCGACCGGGCGGATTACGAATGGCTGCGGAGCCGGCTGGACAGCTTTCCACTCCCGGTTCGTCTCTGCATCGGCAATCACGACAATCGCGCGGCATTTCTCGGCGTATTCCCCGAATACGCCGAGTCCGACGGTTTCGCGCAGGGCTTGCTGGATACCGCCGCGGGGCGCTGCCTGTTTCTCGACACGACCGAGCCGCGGACCCATGCCGGCCGCTATTGCGCGCCACGGCAGGACTGGCTGGAGCAACAGCTGTTCGAGCATGACGGGCCGCATCTACTGTTCATGCATCACAATCCGATGCCGACGCATCTCGGCCCGATGGACCAGATCCGGCTGCTCGACGACGCGGCATTCCGCCAGATCGTCGGGCGGTATCGCGACCGGATCCGGCACATTTTCTTCGGCCACTGCCATCTGCCGCTCGGCGGTTCGGTGGCCGGCGTCCCCGCCACCTCCCTGCGAGGCACCAACCATGCGAGCTTCCCGCTGTTTTCGGAGAAGCTCATGCTGAGCGCCTCGGATCTGCCGGAAGCCTATGGCGTCGCGTTCGTGGGGCCGGACTACGTCACCGTGCACATGGTGGAATTCGGCTACCAGGGCGCTATCCGGACCGAGGAGTCTCCGGACTTTGCCATGTGGGACCGGGAGACCATGCAGCGATGAAATTCGTCATTCTCACCGACACGCACTTCGTACCGCGCGGCACCAGGCTCTACGGACTCGATCCGGCCGAGCGCCTCGCGGTCGCCGTCGAGAAGATCAACGCAACGCACGACGACATTTCCTTTGTCGTCGTGTCGGGCGATCTTGCCCATTGGGGCGAACGGGCAGCCTATGCCAGCCTCGCCGGCGTGCTCGCCGGACTTCACGCCCCCACCATCCTGATGATGGGCAACCACGACAAGCGCGATGCCTTCCGGGAGGCATTTCCCGGCGCCGATCGCGACGGCGGCGGATTCGTCCAGGGCGTACACCATTTCGACGCCGCGACGATCGTCACGCTGGATACGTTGAACGAAGAGACACCGGACCATGCCGGCATCCTGTGCGAAGCGCGGCTGGGCTTTCTGGCCGAGGCGCTCGGCTCCGCGCCGGCCGACCGGCCGTTGCTGCTGTTCCAGCACCATCCGCCGTTCGACAGCGGCTTGCGCTACATGGACACCATCAAGCTCGCCAATGGCGAGGCCGAATGGGACGTCATCGCCCGCACGCGCAGGCCCGACTACATGTTCATGGGCCACTTGCATCGGCCGATCGCCGGCACCTGGCGCGGCGTACCGTTCCATATCCAGCGCGCGCTGACCCATCAGGTCGCCTTCGATTTCGAAACCGAGGGACACATTCCGGGAACGCATGAGGCTCCCGACTACGCGCTCGTGACCGTGGACCGGGGAAATATCGTCATCCACCAATGCTCGTTTCTCTACGATGGTCCGGCCTTTTCGCTCCATGGCCCGAAGGCCCAGAGCTCTCAATCACCCCGCGAACTGGCCGATGCAACGGGCTAGGTTGCGGCCCACCGCAACGATGAAATTGACTCAGATCAACGTGAGCAGTGCCGGGTTCGAGAATGATAACTCGAACGCCTATCAAGGGAGACCGTAATGCCGGAGCATAGCAGTGTGCATTTTTACCTGAATTGGGCCAAGGAGCGGATTGACGAGATGGATGCCGCATTGGCATCGATCGAGGAAAAGGCGACGCAGGCAAGCGCCGACACCAAGGTGAAGGGCGACCAGTTGATCGCCGATCTGAAACAGCGGCGCGATGAATTTCAGACCTCGCTGAAGGCCCAGGTCGAAGCCGGCGAAGCCGCCTGGGAGCGCGCCAAGGCAGACCTGGAGCCGCAGTGGAACGGATTCGAAGCCCAGGTCAAAGCCTACTTCGAAAGTGCCGGCAAGCAGATCGAACAGCAGCAGGCCACCTTCAAGGACATCGCTGCCGCACAGGCCAGGGCCTGGCGCGAGGCAGCGGACAAGTTCCACGACGCGGCGGGCCAGGTGGCAGCCGCGGGGCGCGCCGATCTCGATGCCGCGCTGAAACAAATGAAGTCTGACGCCTCCGAGGCCGAAGGGCGACTCGAGAAACTCAAACAGGCCGGAAGCGCCTCCTGGTCGGTGCTGAGCGCGGCTCTGACGGAATCACGCAAGGCGTTCGACGAGGCCAACCACGCCACATCGAACGCGTTGAGGGATTCCGCTCCCAAGGGCTGAGGCGCCGGCATCGCGCTGTCGAAAATCTGCTCATTCCCGGGCAATCACCCCCTCGAGCCACGGGCAGTTCAGCGGCGGCACGTTCGGATCGGGCACCCGAACGCCGCGCGCCCCGGCTGACAGCCGCATCTCCTGCATCCGCCTGCGCTGTTCCTCGGGCATGTGCAGGCGCTCGTGCCCCCATAGCGAGGGTCCGTCGAAGGTCTCATGCGGCTGCCACGTCGCAGGATCGATGACGCGCCCGCCCCAGCCATATTCGATGAAGAAGCCCGAGGGCGTGTTGACGTAGAACGACGTCATGTGATCGTTGGTATGGCGCCCCAGCGTATAGGCAATGCGGCCCTCCTCCAGCTGCGCGAGGTCATAGCCCTGCCCGACGTCGTCGAGGCCACCGACCTCGACCATGAAATGATGCAGCGCCTTCCGCCCGGAGCCCACCATGGCGAAGCTGTGGTGGCGGCCGTTGACGTGAAAGAAATAGAGCTTGTAGGGCGCAAGTCCGAAGTCGGACACCTTGAAGCCGAGCAGATCGCGATAGAACGGCAGCAGCGGCTCGACCTCCTCCACGTTCAGGACCGCATGCCCCATCCCGAGCGCGCCGGTCCGGAAGCCCGAGATCGGCCGCCCGGGCCTGAAGGAATCGGAGGCAAGCTCCGGCTTGCAGAACGCTTCGAGCGGATTGCCCGCGGGATCCGTGAACCGGATCAGCTCCGCCACGTGCCGCTCGTCCGCCAGCGCGCGCGATCCGCTGATAACCTCGAAGCCGTGATCGTCAAGCCGGCCGGCAAGACGGTCGAGTTCGGCGCCCGTTGCGACTTCCCAGCCCATCACGACCAATCCGGCATCTCCGCTGCCATCGACGATCAGCCGCTGCTTGCGGTCGTCCATGCGGAAGGCACGCATGCCGCCGCCGCGATCGACCCGCTGCATCCCGAGCAGACTGGTCGCCATCCGGCTCCACTGGTCCAGTTGCGAGGACTGGATCCCGATATAGCCCAGCGCGGTGATTTCCATGCCATTTTCTCCCGGGGATCACGCTTCGAGAATTGCCCCGACCACTTCGAATTTGGTACCGGCGCAGCGTCATCCTACCGTACATTTTTGCTTTTGCAGCGCTTCGCCCCTTCGAGTGGCTGACCGTTATCGTCGAGAGGGTGCTGCAATTCCGGCGCCCGATACGGCGTGTTCAGACTTGGCCGTTCGTAAAAGCTGCTCGAAATCCACTTCCACCCGGTAATTCTCAGTTTCTGGGACAAAGCGATAGCGCTGCGCTGCCTGGCTGGTATCGCAGTGCGGATCGCCCCCGTCTCCACACAAAAATCCCTCGGCGGAAGTGGCTGCAATGCAGCACATTCTGACAACGCGTCTCGTCTCTGAGCAACCAAGTTCGCTAATTTCCCTGCACCCAAAGCTGTTGTCCCTATCGTGGCACGAGCAGGATCGATGGGCCAAATGACTTTGCTATCCGGCATTGGGACATCTATGGGTCCCGTTTGCGCCAGAATCTATCATTCATGGGAAACTACCGCTCGCCGCGCCACTGTCCAAATCAGCCCAAAACAGCTGGTATTTGGTGATCACCCGGATCAGTCTACTGGAGGGCGCGCCGCAGGTGACCTTGTCCTAAGGAGGTCTGGTTCGCGCAGGTACGAGCGGCATGGTACTGCCGCGCATGATCAACTCTGTGCCGATGATCTGGCTCTTCACCGGGATATTCTTGCGCGCCGCGCCGATCAGGGCATCCGCTGTTGCATGCCCCATCCGTCTGGCCGGCACATGAACGCTTGAGAGCGGAGGGCTCACCACTCTCACGATCGGAAGATCGTCAAAGCCGATAATAGAAATGTCCTTCGGCACACGGATTTTCAGTCGTTGGCAGGCAAACAACGCACCAAGCGCCTGAATGTCGTTTGCGCAGAACAGGGCGGTCGGCGGGTTCGTTAGAGTGACGAGCCGGGTTGCGGCATCTGCGGCCACCTCGATTTCGAAAGGCTGCTCCGACACCAGTTCCGCGTCGAACGGAATCTTGTAGCGCGCGAGCACGGAACGGTAGGCTTCGAACCGTTGTGCGGCGCGGTCGTTGACGCCGGTGATGCCGCAGATTAGCCCGATACGCTGGTGTCCGAGCTTGATCAGCATTTCGGTGGCTTCGGCCGCCGCCGCGCGATTGTCGAAGGAAATCGATGGAATCGACGCCTTGGGACTCGTCGACCAGGTTACCACGAAGGGAATGCGATAATGACGCAACAAATCATAAAGCGCGGCGTCGCGCTTGTAGCCCGTCAGGATAAGTCCCTCGACACGGCTTTCAATCAGCTTGCGGATGATATCGCGCTCGGCTTCAGCCGAATAGTTCGCATTCGCGATTAGAAGGCTCAGGCCGGCGGCCTGAAGGCGGCTCTGGATCGCCTCGGTGAATTCCGCATAAATCGAATTTGAAATGGTCGGAATGATCAGGCCAATCACCCCCGTGCGCTTCGAGGAGAATGTTGCAGCGCGCCCGTCGGGGACAAACTGATGCCGGTTGACGAGTTTCAGGATCCGTTCCCGCGTTTGCGGTGCAACCGTTTCGGGATGGCGAAGCGCCCGGCTGACGGTCGCGACCGATACCCCCGCCTGATGAGCTAGCCAGCGGATCGTCACTGATTTCGGTGCGTCTTTCATCCGCGCAACAGAAAGCAAAGACCCGATGTTGACAAGGATTATCAGACCAGCTTTTATGTAACCGGTTACATCAGGATAGCGGTCGAGGCAAGAACCGATGGTCGACTATTTAAAGCGCGCAGAGCATCAATCCCGGCAGGACAATCGCGATCTCGTGGATCGGGTACGGATCATGATCGCCGACATCGAGCAGAACGGGGATGACGCCGTTCGCCGCTACGCCCGGGATCTCGATGGCTGGCAGGCTGCCGGGTTTCAGGTGTCGGATGACGAGATTGCTTCCGCGCGAAAGGCCATGAGCCCCGTCTTCAAGGAAGACTTCGCCTTCTGCAAGAAGCAGGTGACCGACTTTGCAAAGCGTCAGCGAGAGTCGCTATCGGAGTTTGAAGCCGAGTTCGGAAATGGAATCACGCTCGGCCAGAAGATCATTCCAGTCGATACGGTCGGATGTTATATTCCCGGCGGCAAATATCCGCTGATCTCCGCCGCGATCATGAGCGTCGCGACGGCTGCCGTTGCGGGTGTCAATCACATCATCGGTGCGGCTCCCCCGCGTGAAGGCAAGGGCATTTTTCCGCCGACACTCTATGCGCTCGCCGAGTCGGGCGCTACCGAGATCTATTCCATCGGCGGCGTGCAGGCACTGGCCGCGATGGCTTTCGGCCGGGTGGGAATGCGTCCGGTTGACATGGTCACCGGGCCCGGAAATCAATTCGTAGCCGAGGCCAAGCGTCAGCTGTTCGGACTCGTCGGCATTGACCTTCCCGCCGGCCCCACGGAGATTCTCGTGATTGCCGACGACGGCGCAGATCCCGCGCTTGTCGCCACGGATCTGCTGGGACAGGCCGAGCACGGGCCTGACAGCCCCGCGTGGCTGGTTACGACATCTCGGAAGTTGGGGCGCGAGGTCATCGCCGAGATCGAGCGGCAATTGCTCACCTTGCCGACGGCCGCCATTGCCGGGGCTGCCTGGAAGCGCTGGGGCGAGGTTGCCGTCGTCGAGGACGATGATGCGGCCATCGCACTGAGCGACCAGTATGCGCCGGAGCATCTGGAGGTGCTGACGCGGCGCAACCAGTACTATTTCGACCATCTCAGGAACTACGGCAGCCTGTTTCTCGGCGAGGAAAGTACGGTTGCCTACGGTGACAAGGGGGTTGGCACCAACCATACCCTTCCGACCGGCCGTGCTGCGCGTTACACCGGTGGCCTGTGGGTCGGAAAATTCCTGAAGACCGTGACCTACCAGCGGCTGACACCGGAAGCGAGCGAACGCATCGCTCCGATCATGGGCCGCATGTGCGCCAGCGAGGGAATGCTGGCGCATGAAATTACCGCGACCGTCCGACAGCAGCGATATGCGCAACGGCGTCGCGACGGGAGTGCGGCCTGATGTCCAGCCGCGGCAAGCAGGCGTTTCAAAGGCGATCTTCCGAAACAACGGAAGCGTAAATCGGAGCTGAAAATCCAGGGAGGAATCGATGACAAGCAAAGACAAGACGTCTTCTCGAATGCTGCTCGACAGGCGAGGTTTTCTGGGCGGAGCTGCTGCGGTTGGAATTGGTGCAAAGGGGCTATTTGGCGCTGGAGCCGCGTCCGCCCAGAGCACGAAAACCGGGACAGTGCGCGTCTGGGGTGAGCCCGGACCTTACGGCGGCGTAGGTGTTGCCGCGATGAATGAATGGGCGCAAAAGAATGCGCCCGGCCTGAAATTCGAGATCGAAAGCATTCCGTGGGATGGCGTCTACGTCAAGCTCATGACGGATCTCGCGGCCCGCCGCCCGCCATCGCTCATCAGCGTCGAGTCGCCGATCGCAATGCAGATGATGGCTGAAGGCTTGCTGCTTCCGGTCGATGATATGGTTGACAAGATCGGACGCGACCGTCTCGTCGAGGGCGTGAAGTGGGAATACTGGGGTAACTGGAAGGGCAAGCAGTACGTCATCCCGGCCCATCACCAGCCCCATATGTTGCTGGTTCGAATGGATATCGTGAAGGAACTCGGTTTGAAAGATCCCGATACCTGGGATTGGAACGATCTCCTGAACGCCGCCAGGACCATCACGCAGAAGAAGCAGAACATGGCCGGCTTCTGCATGGCGCTCGGCCGCAATCTCTGCACGGATTACCATTTCGCGGCCCTGCTGCATGCGGCCGGTGGCCGAATGTTCGATGCGTCGAACAAGTTCGAAGTGGCGTTCGACAGCCCGGAAACCGTCGAAGCATTGACTTTCGTGAAGGAGTTGCAGCCCTATATGCCGAAGGGGGCGGTCGAGTACAGCTTCCTCCAGGTGGTGGACGCGCATGTTACCGGCCAAACGGCCATGAGCTTCTATTGGGGTCGCACGCTGGGCCGCGCCGCGGAGGAAGCCAAGCCGATCTTCGAAGCAACCGAAGCATTCAATCACGCCCGAAACCCGAAAACCAATCGACGCAGCAACTGGAACGACTTCCAGGGTTGGTGCATTCCGGCTCAGAACAATCCCTATATCGAGGAAGTCAAGCAGGCGCTGCTTTATCAGCAGACCAGCAAGGAATGGCTCATCAAGTACTGCCATTCCCTGATGCCGAACGTGGCGCCAACCTACAAGGATATCGCCAACTCGGAAGAGCTGAAGAATCATCCGTTCTACAAGTCGAAGCCGAAGACGGTGGATACCTATTTCAAGAGCTCCCTGGTGAACTCCAGCAGCACGGCCAATGAGCTCCTGCAAGGCGTCAACCCGCTTGCGGGATATGTCCACGGCCGCTCCATCCTGGCGCAGACGGTCCAGAAGGTCGTCATCGACAACCAGACTCCCCAGCAGGCCGCCAAATGGGGTGCGCGGGAACTGGAAACCATTCGCCGCGAGAATGCCCGCTTGTTTGGATGAATGATCTCGCCGGGCAGCTTGCGCTGCCCGGCGCCATCTTGAATCGGAATGGTGATGTCTCGCTTCAGTTTCCTGTCCTCCGATCGAGCGGTCGGACTGATCTTTATCGCGCCATTCGTCGTCATGGCACTCGTGTTCATGGTGTATCCGATCGCCGAAGCGGTCCGGATGGCGTTCTTCAGCTACAATCCGCTGCGTCCCGACCTGATTACGTATGTCGGACTGGCCAATTTCGAATTCATCTTCTCGGATCCGCTGTTCTGGAGTTCGTTTACCCAGGGAACGATCTGGACACTCCTTTCGATCCTGTTCCAGACCGTCTTTGGCGTAGGCATTGCGCTGCTGCTTCACCGCAAGCTGTTCGGCATGGCGATCTTTCGCGGCATGTTGCTGTTTCCCTACATCGTGCCCACCGTCGTCATCGCCCTGATCTGGCGATGGATATTCAATCCGGAAATCGGAGTGGTGAACTATGGCCTCCTGTCCATCGGCTTGATCAATGAGCCGATCTACTGGTTGTCGACACCGACGATGGCGATGGCGTCCACCATCATGCTCAACGTCTGGAAATACACGCCGTTCGTCGTGATCTGCGTACTGGCGAGACTGCAGGCGGTGCCGCTGGAGCTGTACGACGCCGCCAAGGTGGACGGCGCCGGCGCATTCCGCCGTTTTATCGACGTTACGCTGCCACAGCTTCGCGAGGTCCTGATTGTGGTGATCGTGTTCCGCACGATCTGGACCTTCAACAAGTTTGAGGAAATCTACCTCCTGACGAAAGGTGGACCAGGCACGTCGACCTTCAATCTGGCGGTCTATTCGTTCGAACAATCGATGGCCAGCCTGAGGCTCGGCGTCGGTGCGGCGACGGGCGTCGTGATGATGATCATGCTTATGATCGGGAGCATCGTTTATCTGCGCGTCGCAGGATTCGGCACCGAGGAGAAATCGACGTGACCCGCTATACGCTTTGGTCGGCAACGAAGAAGGCTGCGCTTTATCTGCTTCTGTGCACCGTGACAGTCGCTGTATGCTTCCCGCTGATCTGGGCGCTGTCGACGTCGTTGAAGCCGAAATCGGAAATATTCGCCACTCCCCCCACCCTGATTCCGCATTCGACGACATTCGAGAATTATGAAGCCCTGCTGAGCGGCCGTCAGCAGTATTATCAAACAGGCGAGAAAAGCCAGGCGGCCGGACCGACACCGGCCCAGTTCTTCACGCGGTGGTTCGTCAACAGCGTGATCGTGACGTCGGGCTCCACGCTCATTAGTATCGTCGTGTCCACATTGGCTGCCTACAGCCTCACGCGCTTCCGATACTGGGGTCGGAACATGATCCCGTATTTCAGCCTGCTCGGCTACATGGTTCCTTCGATCATCTTCGTGTTTCCGTTGTTCCTGATGATGGTACGGCTTGAACTCACCGACAATCTGCTCAGCCTTGTATTCGGCTACGTCTGCATCACGCTGCCCTTCTGCATGTGGCTGATGTGGGCCTTCATGCGCTCGATTCCGATCGAGATCGAGGAAGCGGCGCTGATTGACGGGGCATCGCGATATCAGGTCTTCGCCAATGTCGTCCTGCCAACCGCGATGCCTGGGATTATCGCCGCATCGATCTTCTCGATGATCGTCTCCTGGAATGATTACCTGTTTGGCCGTGTCTTCATCAACTCGCTGGACAATCTGACGCTCACCGTGGGGGTCATGCTGTTCTTCGAAGGGACGCATGTGGATTGGGGTTTGCTGATGGCAGCCTCCGTGCTGATGACGGTTCCGATGGCAGTGCTGTTCATGGCCCTGCAACGTCATCTGGTCGCTGGTTTCGGCGCCGGCGCGGTCAAGGGTTGAGACAGGGAAAGTTTGGACGACATGGACGTCAGATTACAACGCATCAACAAGAGCTTCGGCGCCGTCCCGGTCCTCAAGGACGTGGATCTGGTCTTTCCAAGCCGCAAGTTCGTTACCCTGCTGGGACCGTCGGGTTGCGGAAAGACGACGCTGCTTCGCATGATAGCCGGCCTCGAGGATATCTCCGCCGGAAGCATTTATTTCGGTGATCGCGAAGTCAACCGGCTCGCGCCGCGGGACCGCAACATTGCGATGGTGTTTCAATCCTACGCGCTTTATCCGCAGATGACGGTCCGAAAGAACCTCGGCTACGGCTTGCGAGTCCGCAAGACGCCGGCAACGGAAGTCGACAGCGCGGTTGAACGCGTTGCCCGCATCCTGGAGATTGACCACCTGCTCGACAGAAAGCCCGGGCAATTGTCCGGTGGCCAGCGGCAGCGCGTGGCGCTTGGCCGCGCCATGGTGCGCAAGCCGGATATCTTTCTTATGGATGAGCCACTCTCCAATCTTGACGCGAAACTGCGCGTGACCATGCGCGGCGAGCTACGCCGCTTTCATCTCGATCTGAACGCAACTACCGTATACGTCACCCATGATCAGCTAGAAGCGATGACCATGTCGGATTTGATCGCCGTCATGCATAAAGGCGTCGTGCAGCAGTTCGGCACGCCTGAAGAGGTGTACAGCAAGCCGGCCAATCTCTTTGTCGCGGGCTTCATCGGCAGCCCGCCGATGAACTTCCTTGAAGGCAAGATTGATTCCGGACGGTTCAGAATTAGCGAGGCAGCGCTGCCCCTACCCCCACTCACGCGAGGGATTGCTCCCGGTCTCGACGTCGTGATCGGCGTTCGTCCCCAGAATCTGAGTTTCGTAACGTCGGCTGGCCCAAATGCGCTGGCCGGGATTGTTTCCCTGGTGGAGCTGCTGGGTTCAGAAAAACTTATTGAAGTGCAGATTGCGGACAGAAAACGCATCAGCGTTCAGGTTCGCGCTGACTCACAAATCCATCTCGGTCAAAATGTTCATGTCGAGTTTGACACCTCAAGTGTACATGTATTTGACAAGCTGACCGAACAATCGGTACTGGAGGCAATGCGGTGACCGACCGAGCGCACATTGGGAATGTCCGCTTTGTGCGCCGACTGTCTTGAACAAGCTCGACTGTGGAATCGATTCGAGCGCCAGCGATCTGCGCCCGTGCCTCTACCTCCCCGGTTCACCTCAAGTCGGGCGAAGCGGAAGTCCAGAGGCAAAACGGAATCCCGCAAAAGCCAGATTTCGGACCCGTTCGCGCGTTCCTCGGGAAGCCTGCCCGAACGCCGCACTGCCTGGCTGGGGCGGGAGGGATCGAACCTCCGAATGGGGGAATCAAAATCCCCTGCCTTACCGCTTGGCTACGCCCCAACAGGCCGTCCGGAACGCGGCGGCACGGCCGCGCCGCGCGTTCCTCCGGCACCGCCGGTCTATAGAGGGAGGTGAGCCATTTCAACCGCCTATCCGGCGAATTTCCGGCTGAAACCGGGTGGGCGCGCTTTGGCCGTATATAGAGTAGTCCCTCGGGGTGAAGCGGCGGCTTTCGGCCCGGACGGCATGGCATCGCGTTCCGCCGTTCCCGCCGATTTCGCCGGCCGGGAGTTGAGAGCGCGCGGGTTTCGTGGGAATACGGCACCCGCCATTCCCGTTCCGACAAGCCAGAGACACCGCCATGACCTACCGCGCGCCCGTCAACGACATGCTGCTGGCCCTCAATCACGGCGCCGGCCTGCAGGCCGCCGTAAAAGCCGGCCATTACGGCGATTTCGACGGCGACATCGTCGCCGCCGTGCTGGAGGAAGCCGGAAAATTCGCCTCCGACGTGCTGGCGCCGCTCAACCGGGTCGGCGACGAGCACGGCATCAGGCTCGATTCCGGCAAGGTCACCACCGCGCCCGGCTGGCCCGATGCGTATCAGCGCTGGATCGCGGCCGGCTGGAACGCGGTGTCGGGTCCCGAAGCGTTCGGCGGCCAGGGCCTGCCGCTCGCGATCAACGCCGTCTGCACCGAAATCTGGAGCGCGTCGAACATCGCCTTCGGGCTCTGCCCGCTGCTGACGCTGAGCGCGATCGAGGCGCTCGACGCCCATGGCAGCGACGAACTGAAGGCGATCTATCTGGAAAAGCTGGTGTCCGGCGAATGGACCGGCACCATGCAGCTCACCGAGCCGCAGGCGGGTTCCGACGTCGGCGCGCTGCGCAGCCGCGCCGAGCGCGCGCCCGACGGCAGCTACCGGATCAAGGGCACGAAAATCTTCATCACCTATGGCGACCACGACATGACCGACAACATCGTGCATTTCGTACTGGCGCGATTGCCCGATGCCCCCGCGGGCACCAAGGGCATTTCGCTTTTCCTGATTCCGAAATTCATGGTCAATGCCGACGGCTCGCTCGGCGCGCGCAACGACATCCATCCCTCCGGCGTCGAGCACAAGCTCGGCATGCACGCCTCGCCGACCTGCACCATGACGATGGGCGACCATGGCGGCGCGGTCGGCTATCTGATCGGCGAGGAAAACCGCGGCATGCTCTGCATGTTCACGATGATGAACCAGGCCCGGCTCGGCGTCGGCCTCGAAGGCGTCGGGATCGCCGACCGCGCCTACCAGCAGGCGCTGGCGTTCGCGCAGCAGCGCCGCCAGGGCCGCGCCGCCGGCAACAAGGGCGACGGAATGGACCCCATCATCGTGCATCCCGACGTCAAGCGCATGCTGATGCAGATGCGCGCGCTGACCGCCGCGGCGCGCACCATCTGCTATGCCACCGCGGTCGCGATGGACGTCGCGGCGCGGGCGACCGACGCCAAAGCGCGCGCCGACGCCACCGCGCGCGCGGCGCTGCTGACGCCGATCGCGAAGGCGTTTTCCACCGACATCGGCAACGAGGTTTCCTCGCTCGGCGTGCAGATCCATGGCGGCATGGGATTCATCGAGGAGACCGGCGCCGCGCAGCATTACCGCGATGCCCGGATCACCGCGATCTATGAAGGCACCAACGGCATCCAGTCGATCGACCTGGTCACGCGCAAGCTCGCCGCCAATGGCGGCGCGTCGGTGTGGGCCCTGCTCGGCGAACTCTCGGGGATCGTCAGCAAGGTCGAGGCCTCCAACGACCCGGCCTTCGGCACGACGGGCGCAAAACTGCGCGACGCGCTGGGCGCGCTGGAACGCACCAGCCAATGGTTGCTGGAGCGCGTCGGCTCGGCGCCGAACGAGGCGCTGGCGGGTGCCACGCCCTATCTGCGGCTGTTCGGTTCGACGCTCGGCGGCTGCATGCTGGCCGGCGAAGCGCTGGCCGCCCGCGACCCCGGCGAAGGCGCCGGCGATCCCGCGCGCTACGTCACGCTGGCGCGGTTCTTCGCCGAGAACATCACGGTGCAGGCAAGCGCGCTGGAGCGCACGGTGATGGACGGCGCCGAGGCGGTGAACGGCGCGGATGCGGTGTTGCTGGGGTAGCGGAGTCCGCCAGCCACTCATCGTCATACCCCGCCACCGGGTCTCGCCTTCGGCGAGCCCGATGACAGGCTCCGGCGGGGCATCCGGTACGCTGCGGATTGTCGATTGAACATGACCGTCTCTGGAATACTGGGTCCCCGCCTTCGCGGGGACGACAACGGTAGATGTGCGAACAGTGTGGCCGCTCTCGAATTCGGTCTTAACCACCAGATACGCGTCCGCCTTCTCGCGGCATGATCTGCCCGAGGCTTGCCTGTCGTTTCTCCCTCGAATGAGGGAGCAGGGAATGCCGGATGCGCGCTGCACCCGCGGTCTCGTGTGCGAAGTCGTGCGAAAAAGGTGCACACGAGCATACAGGGCAGCGGAGAACATCCGACATTCCCTGCGCAATGGCTTTACGGCTTATCTCGCTCACCCCGGAGTATCGGGCTCTTCTCGCCTCCGTCGCCTGCGGAAAACCGGCTCATCCGCGCCCGGTCGGGCCGACGTGCCTTCCGCAGACTTGACGCCGACCATTGAGGCGTCAGGTCCACACGATTTTGCCGTACGCTTCGACACCGCTCGTCTGCACGTTCAAAAGACCGCTCACGGAGTTTATCCCGCCCTGCCGTCCCATCGCGCGCACGATGCCGCTGCGTCCACCGCAACTCCTGTCCCAACGTTCGGTAACGATGGCCAACGCCCCTTCCCCGGGGACAGGATGGCATGACTCCTACAGTTGATTTGCCCGACGTGTTAAGTGAAATTTTACCCGACGGGTTAATTTGTCGCAGGATGCGTTGAACTCTTCGCGAAACCCAGCACCGCTTTTGCGAAGAATGATGGTATCGCCTCGCTATGCCCATCCGCTGCGCGCTTGCCTTTGAAACGCCGCACGACCTTGATCGAATGGCATGTCGCCGGGCGGCCGGTCGGTTCATGACGCCTGGGCGGAATTTTTCGAGCGTTTCGGACTTACCTGACGGGTAAGTTCGATCTTTCCCCTTTTTCACGCGATTTCCCGCCGGGCTGACAGCAATTTATCAATCAAGAGCCATCACGGATCGCTCATTTTTGAACCAATCCGATCGAGTCCGGACCAATAGGATTGGACACTCACGTTCTGTTGTTTGAATCACATCGCAGCAATGCAGTGCTGGCATTCCATTAGCGCAGGGGTCCGGCAACGATAACCGGATTGCGCGTGTAATCGGGACACTTCACTTGACGCAGAATTGCCAGACCGTTCGCAGGCTCGCCGCGATCATGTTTGCCGACGTCGCCGGATTCAGCCGCATGATGGAGCGCAACGAGGCGCTGACATTCTCGCGATTGCGCCGGCTGCGCGAAGAGGTGAATTTTCTCAAAGTGGAAGAATATGGCGGAAGGGTGATCCGGGCCACGGGCGACGGATTCCTCGCCGAATTCGGCAGCGCCATCGCCGCCGTGCAATGCGGTCTCGATATTCAGCGCACCGTCATGGCACTCGAGCAGGGACAGCCCGCGTCCGACCGAATTCGGTTCAGAATAGGAATCAACGTCGGCGATATCATCGTCGATGGCGACGACATCGCCGGCGACGGCGTCAATATTGCGGCACGGCTCGAAGCGCTGGCCCCGGTCGATGGCATCTGCGTCTCATCGATGGTGCGCGAACAGTTTCGCGACGACTTCGGCTTCACCGACATGGGCGAACAGAAACTCAAGAATATCGCGCGCCCGATCAGGACCTATGCCTTGCACCCGGACGCCGCCGTTCCCGTGCCGGACCTGACGCCGGCCGTGGACAGGCCCGTCGCCAGGCCGGTGCGGCTCTCGATCGTGGTCCTGCCGTTCACGAACGTCAGCGGCGACCCGGCCCAGGAATATTTCTCCGATGGCATTACCGACGAGGTGACGGCCCAGCTGTCAAAGATCAGGGGCAGTTATGTGATCGGCCGGGACACCGCGTTCCGCTACAAGGGCAAGGAGATCGATATCCGGGCTTTGGGCGTGGAATTGGGGGTGCGCTACGTCCTCCGGGGAACGGTCGAGCGTTTCGACGAGGGCATCGATACCACAGCCCAGCTATGGGACGCCTTGTCCGGAACGGTGTTGTGGGCCGATACGATGGAGGTCGACAAGGCGGCGGTCCGCAACATCCGGCGCGAGGTCGTCAATCGTCTGGCGATTGCGTTGAATCTCCAGCTCATCGAAGCCGAGGCCAGGCTTTCCCTGAATTCCGAAAGCCCCGATGCAACCGACCTCGTGATGCAGGCGCGCGCCGCCTACTATCGCGCCAACACGCTCGAAGCCCTGCAGCACGTCCGGGCCATGTTCGAGAAAGTGCTGCTCATCAACCCCGACGACCAGGCGGCGCTGGTGGGCCGTGCCGTGACCATGGTCGAGCAGGTATTCGGCTGGCCGAGCGACGCCAATGCGCAATTGATCGAAGAAGCGGACAGGCTGATGGCGAAAGCCATGCCGCTGGATCGACACAACGCCTATGCCCGCTTCGTGATGTCACGGCTGCGCCAGATGCAATGCCGCATCGAGGCGGCACTGGCCGAAAACCAGATCGCCCTGGAGCTCGATCCGAATCTGGTCGAGGCCATCGCCTGGAACGGGCACCTGCAGTTCGCGAGCGGCCGCCCGGAATCAGGGATCGATCCGCTGCAGCGGGCACTGGCACAATCGCCGAAGGACCGCATGAGATGGGTCTGGTGCCTGATGCTGGGTCTCAATTATTCGTTGATGGGACAGTATCATGACGCCATCCTCTGGCTGGAACGATCGATCGCGATCAATCCCAGGCACTGGGCCAATCTGGCATTCGCCGCCGTGGCCTATGCGAATGTCGGCGACCTCGCCAATGCACGGCGTGCCAGGGCCCAATTCGAAAGTGTCTATCGCGGCGAAGTGATCGAGCCTCGCTTCTATTCGCAGACCCCGGCCTATCTCGAATTGCTGGAAGCGCGGGTCATGCCAGCGTGGCGCCAAATGGGACTTCCAGAGCCGGCAACGTCGATACTCTGTCAAGTGTAGTGGATTTTGCAGATCCGCTCTAGCTGACCTCAAGTCCGGCCTCTGGTCACCCTTAAATTGGGAACCACGAGTTTGGAGCTTTTGGGCACAATCCTCCGCGTTCCCAAGAGCCTTTGCCCAACCCTGAGCCAGGACAATGATCCCAAAAAAAATGTCGGCGGCTTGTAGGATGGACCGGGCGCCAATCGTCTTGAATGAACTGACCTGTAATAACTGCAATCGGAGTGGACAAGCCATGGCCAAGAATACGATCTGCCTCTGGTACGACAAGGACGTAGAGGCTGCGGCGCACTTCTACGCCAAAACTTTTCCGGACAGTGCGGTCGCTGCCGTTTATCGCGCCCCAAGCGATTTCCCCGGCGGCAAGCAGGGGGATGTGTTGACGGTGGAATTCACGGTTGCCGGCGTTGCGTGCCTCGGCCTCAATGGCGGTCCCGCTTTCAAGCACAGTGAAGCGTTCTCCTTTCAGATCTCGACCGACGACCAGGAAGAAACCGATCGCTACTGGAACGCGATCGTCGGCAACGGCGGCCAGGAGAGCGCGTGCGGCTGGTGCAAGGATAAATGGGGCCTGTCCTGGCAGATCACGCCGCGGGTGCTGACCGACGCGCTCGCCGCCGGCGGCGCCGAAGCCAAGCGCGCCTTCCAGGCGATGATGGAGATGAAAAAGATCGATGTCGCCACAATCGAGGCCGCTCGGCGCGGCTGAGCCTGCAAAGCAGCCCGGTTACGTGCATCTGTCGACAAGCACCAGCTTGCTCGTCGTCGTATCGTGGCGCACCTTGAACAGGTCCTGGATTTCCGGATCGCCCAGAAAGGCTTCGGCCTTTTCGCGTTCCGGAAACTCCAGGATCACCATGCGCTCGGGCTTCCAGTCACCTTCAATGATCGTCGGCTCGCCCCCTCGAACGATGTACTTCCCCGAATGCTTTGCGATGAAGGCAGGGATTTCAGCGATGTATTTTCTGAAACCATCGAAATCACTTATCGAGAAGTCGAGCACCAGATACGCTTTCATTCGTTAGCCCGTTAAACCCCTCACCTACTCAATCGGCTTCAACCCCGCCTCGATCTCCGTCCGCCGCGGTTCCAGGAACGGCGGCAGCGCCAGCTTCTCGCCGAGGCTCGCCATCGGCTCGTCGGTCGCAAAGCCCGGCCCGTCGGTGGCGATCTCGAACAGGATGCCGTTGGGCTCGCGGAAATACAGGCTGCGGAAATAGAAGCGGTCGATCTCGCCGGAGTGGCGGATGCCCAGTTCGGACAATCGCTGCGTCCAGCCGTGATATTGCGCTTCGTCCGGCGTGCGGAACGCGACGTGATGCACACCGCCCGCACCTTGCCGCGCCATCGGCGAATCCTTGTCCTCGATCACATGCAACTCGGCGGCCGGGCCGCCCCCGCCCATTGCGAACACGTGAACATGCGCCCCGTGCGCGGCATAGTCGCGCGCGCGGCGCATGTTCATCGTGCCGACCAGGACCTGCTCGATGGCCGCCAGATCCCGCACCGTGAGCACGATCGGACCGAGACCGCGAATCTGATGCTCCGCCGGCACGGCGCTACGCTCCCACGGCGCCGCCGTTCCTTCGCCGCCGTCATCGACCAGCACCAGCCGCTGGCCTTCGCCGTCCTCGAACAGCAGCGTCAGCCGGCCGTCGACTTCAAGGACATCGCTGGTGTCGGCGCCGGCCTGCTTCAGCCGGTCGCGCCAATAGCCGAGACTTGGTTCGCCGGCGACCCGCAATCCGGTGCGGGAAATGCTGTTGGCTCCGCGCCGCTCCGGCGCCGCCGGAAAATCGAAGAAGGTGAGGTCGGTGCCGGGATTGGCCTTCCCGTCGGCATAAAACAGGTGATAGGCGCTGACATCGTCCTGGTTGACGGTCTTCTTGACCAGCCGCATGCCGAGCAGGCCGGTATAGAACGCCAGGTTTTCGCGCGGTTTCGCCGAAATCGCCGTCAGGTGATGAATTCCAGTCAGTTGCATTGCTTTTCCTCGCGCGTCGTTCGGTCGCGCCCAGACCGGCCCGGCCGGTTTTGGGCGTCGCCGGCATCATGTAGGGTGCGCGCGCGACACCCGCCACGCGGCGCCACCTTGTTCAGGTATCTCATGAGACTTTCTCCCCGGCTGATCCTTGGCGCCGTCATGCTGGCGTTGACGCCCGGCCCGGACTCGCGCGCGTCAACACCAGCAGCACCGGTCGAATTGCGGATTCTCGCCCTCAATGATTTCCACGGCTATCTGCAGCCGCCACCGGGCGGCATCCGGATCGACGATCCCGCCGACAAGACCAGAAAGATCACGGTGGAGGCGGGCGGCGCCGAGCACGTGGCCACCGCGGTCAGGCAGCTGCGCGACGGACACGGGAACACGATCTTCGTCGCCGCCGGCGACCTGATCGGCGCCAGCCCGTTCCTGTCGGCGATGTTTCACGACGAGCCCACCATCGAATCCCTCGACATGATGGGGCTCGCGGTGGCCGCCGTCGGCAATCACGAATTCGACGAGGGCAAGGACGAACTGCTGCGGATGCAGAACGGCGGCTGCCATCCGATCGACGGATGCCGGGGGCCGCATCCGTTTCTCGGCGCCAAATTCCGTTATCTCGCGGCCAGCACCTTCGAGAAGAGCACCGGCAAGACCCTGCTTCCCGCCTACGCGATCCGGGAGTTCGGCGGCATTCCCGTGGCTTTCATCGGCCTGACCCTGAAAGGCACGCCGAACCTGGTCGCGCCAACAGGCGTCGCCGGCCTGGAATTCAGGGACGAGGCCGACACCGTCAACGCGCTGCTGCCCGAATTGAAGGCGCGTGGTGTCGAGGCCATCGTGGTGCTGATCCATGAAGGCGGATTCCCGACCGGCGACTATAATGAGTGCCCCGGCATATCCGGACCGATCGTCGACATCGTCAGGAAATTCGACCGCGCGGTCGATGTGGTGGTCACCGGCCATACCCATCGGCCCTATGTCTGCGACATCGACGGCCGGCTGGTCACGTCGGCCGACAAATACGGGACCATCGTCACCGCGATCGATCTCAAGCTCGATCCCGCCACCCGCGACGTCATCAGCGCCGGCGCCGACAATGTCATCGTCCGCACCGACGCCTTTGCCAGGGACCCGGACCAGACCGCCCTGCTCGAATCCTACAACCGGCTGGCCGCGCCGATCGCCAGCCGGCCGGCGGGGTCGATCACCGAAACGCTGTCGCGCATGCCCAACGCATCAGGCGAGAGCGTGCTCGGCGACATCATCGCCGATGCCCAGCTGGCCGCGACCCGGGCCGAGGTCAACGGCGGCGCGGTGATCGCCTTCACCAATCCGGGCGGCATCCGCAACGACATCATCCGGAACGACGAGGGTGGCGTCACCTATGCCGACGTGTTCGCCAGCCAGCCGTTCCGCAACCAGCTGGTGACGCTGACGTTGACGGGAATGCAGATCAAGGCCATGCTCGAACAGCAGTGGCTCGACCCGAAGCGGCCGCGGATCCTGCAGGTCTCGGCGGGGTTCAGCTACAGCTGGGACGCCGCCCGGCCGATCGGCGACCGCGTGGCTGCCGATGGAATGTCGCTGCACGGCGCGCGCATCGATCCCGCGAGCAGCTATCGCGTCACGGTGAATAATTTTCTGGCCGGCGGGGGCGACGGATTTACCGTGTTCACCGACGGGATCGCGCCGCAGGTCGGCGTCTACGACGTCGACGCGCTGTATGCCTATTTCAGGGCCAACAGTCCGATCGCGCCTTCCCCGGGAAATCGCATTATGCGAATGAACTGAAATGCCGGCGATATAGGCGGCCCCTGCCCTTTCCCGGGCGGCACCGACCGCCTAGATTAGCCGCTTCTCGCAGCGCGCCTGCCGCGCCAGGATATCGCATGACCACATTGCTGCTGACCCATTCGGCCTGTCTCGACCATGCCACGCCGCCGGGCCATCCGGAACGCGCCGACCGGCTGCGCGCGGTAAGCGAGGTGCTCGGGCAGGATCGCTTCAACGCGCTGGTGCGCGGCGAGGCGCCGGAGGGCAGCCTCGATTCGGTCACGCTATGCCATGGCGAGCACTATGTCGGGGAGCTCCGCCATATCGCGCCATCGAGCGGCCTGATCTATATCGACGGCGACACCTCGATGTCGCCGGGCACCTGGGAGGCGGTGATGCGCGGCGTCGGCGGCGCGGTCAGCGCCACCGATGCCGTGATGGCGGGCACCCACGACAACGCGTTCGTCGCGATCCGCCCGCCGGGACATCATGCCGAAATCAACAAGCCGATGGGCTTCTGCTTCTTCGACAACGCGGCGATCGCCGCGCGCCACGCCCAGCGCAAATACGGCATCGCCCGCGCCGCGGTGGTCGATTTCGACGTGCATCACGGCAACGGCACCCAGGATATCTTCTGGGCCGACCCGACCGTGATGTACTGCTCGACGCACCAGATGCCGCTGTTTCCCGGCACCGGCGCCAGCGGCGAGCGCGGCGACCACGACACCATCGTCAACGCGCCGCTCGCTTCGGAAGACGGCAGCGCCAAATTCCGCGCCGCGTTTGAAAACGTGATCCTGCCGCAACTGCGCAAATTTTCGCCCGAGCTGATCATCGTCTCGGCCGGCTTCGATGCGCATTTCAGGGATCCGCTGGCGTCGCTCAATCTGCAGGCGGAGGATTTCGGCTGGGTCACGCGCCAATTGATGGACGTGGCCGATTCCAGCGCCGGCGGCCGCATCGTCTCGGTGCTCGAGGGCGGCTACGATCTGCAGGGCCTGCAAGAGTCGGTGGCCGCGCACGTCACCGCATTGATGGGCGCGTGAATTCCCGCCACAATACGTCCGCATAGATACATTTGACTCCGCGCTTCGCGAAGCGGCGCACCCGGGATACGCAACATGGCCGAGAACACCCAAGTCAACGTGCAGGAAAATGCCCGGGCGGACGTCAAGAAGCTGAGCTTCGAACGCGCCATCGAGGAGCTCGAATCGATCGTCAAGCGGCTCGAGGACGGCAAGGTGCCGCTGGAGGAATCGGTGGCCATCTATGAGCGCGGCGAGGCCCTGAAACGGCGCTGCGAGGAGCTGCTGCGGCAGGCCGAGGCGCGCGTCGACAAGATCACCACCGATTCCAGCGGCCAGGTCACCGGTACCGAGCCGCTCGACGTGCAGTGAGGCCGGCTGCCCGGCCGGATCGACCTCGCTGCCGTCGCTCCCCGGCAACAGGTGAGAACATTAGGCGAATTCGCCGGCAAGCGACCCCGGAGAGGGCTGAATTGGCGCGGAATTAGTTCTTGGCGCGTTGAGCGGCCTGATATAGTCCGGCCAACAGTCCGGGGATTATCGTTAAGTGCGCGTTCAGCACCGCCATATCATCTATGTGCAGGGATACGATCCGCGCGGGCTCGCGCAGTATTACCGCATGTTCAGGACCGAACTGCGCAAGTTCGGCCGGCTCTATCAGCTCAACGCCACCATCAGCCGCCCGCAGACCTCGCCTGACGGCGAAATCGCGTCGTGGTCGATCGAGACCAGGGCCGGCGACTGGCAGACCCGCACCGCTTACGATTTCCTGCGGTTCGAGGACCTGATCCAGCGTGACCTTGCCGCGCCGATCTGGAGCACGGTGTTTCACGCCATGTGGATCTACTGGCGGCTGGTGTTCCGCGGCACGATCGCGCGCTTCTGGCGGGCGCATTGGCGGTTCGCGACCTTCATCACCTATCCGCATTTCCTGCTGTTTCTGGAGGCGCTGGCCTCGGCCGGCATCGCCTACGGCTTCGCCAGGGGGTTGCAGGCCCTCGGCGTTCCCGACCCGTTCGCTATCGCCGCCGCGGCGGCACTGTTCGTCGCCATCCTGGGCTCGGTGCTGAAATACACCGAAAACTCCACCTATCTGCTCTATCTGCTGTCCGACACGATCTGGACGTGGGAATTTTCGCATCGCCAGCGGCCGGAGTGGGACGCCCGGATCGACCGCTTCGCGCAATATCTCGTCAACATCGCGCGCACCAGCGATGCCGAGGAAATCGTGGTGGTCGGCCACAGTTCCGGATCGTTTCTGGGGACCGAACTGCTCGCGCGCGCGCTCCGCCTCGACCCCGATCTCGGACGGCACGGCCCGCGCATCGTGCTTCTGACCATCGGCGGCAATTTCCCGATCGTCGGTTTTCATGCGGCGTCGCAGGATTTCCGCGACGACCTTCGCCTGCTGGCGGCGGAGCCTTCGATCGACTGGATCGACTGCCAGTCGCGCAAGGACGTGATGAATTTCTTTCCGTTCGATCCGGTTGCCGGCCACGGCATCGACGTCGGCAGCGCCAAGCGCAACCCTATTATCGTGCCGGTCCGGTTCCGCGAAATCATCAAGCCGGAGCACTACAACCTGTTCCGCTGGCAGTTCTTCCGGGTCCATTTCCAGTTCGTGATGGCCAATGAGCAGCCGCATGCCTATGATTTTTTCATGATCGTCTGCGGACCGATCCCGCTCCGCGAGCGTGTGGCTCGCCCCGGGGAGGCGCTGGCGATCGCGACCGGCGACGCCAACGCCCGGGAATGGGCCTGGAAACGGCTCGAATCCGCCGACACCGGCCATGCGGGTGTCGCAGAATTGAGCACGATGGAACCTTCAGCGCGGCGCCGCGGCTGAAAAGCGAGCCCCCGCTCTTAACCCTGGTGCGGGTCAACACCCCGGCGGGTTGGCTTTGACCGCCGCTTTGGTGTAAAGCTTGGAGTTCTATGGGCTATTGAAGGCATCCTGCCCCGAATTTTCGGCAAGTTAAGCGCTTCAAACAGCTGACAAAATTGACTGGGAAGGGCGAAGCCGCCAAAAGTGATGCAGATCACATTGACCGATCCGGAGCGCGACTAAGCTCTCTCTAGAGGCGTCGGCCTGCTCAGGTAGCATTCGGCGCCCTGGTTTTCGCTGCGCCAATGTTGCGCAACCCATCTCACGTCGGGCGGTTTTTCCCGACCTGCAAAATTGGAATATCGCCGTGACCACATTCAGCAAAACGCCGCTTCTCGACACGATCCACACTCCGGACGATCTGCGCCGGCTCAAGGTGGAGCAAGTGCGGCAGGTCGCCGACGAACTGCGCCAGGAAACCATCGACGCCGTCTCGGTCACCGGCGGACATTTCGGCGCGGGCCTCGGCGTCGTCGAACTGACCACGGCGATCCATTACACCTTCGATACCCCGCGCGACCGTCTGATCTGGGACGTCGGCCACCAGGCCTATCCGCACAAGATCCTGACCGGCCGCCGCGACCGCATCCGCACCCTGCGTACCGGCGGCGGATTGAGCGGCTTCACCAAGCGCACCGAGAGTGACTACGACCCGTTCGGCGCCGCCCACTCCTCGACCTCGATTTCTGCCGGACTGGGCATGGCCGTGGCTCGCGACCTCGCCGGCGGCAAGAACAACGTGATCGCCGTGATCGGCGACGGCGCGATGTCCGCGGGCATGGCCTATGAAGCGATGAACAATGCCGGCGCGATGAATTCCCGGCTGATCGTCATTCTCAACGACAACGACATGTCGATCGCACCGCCGGTCGGCGCGATGTCGGCCTATCTGTCGCGGCTGTATTCGGGCAAGACCTACCGGACGCTGCGCGAGGCCGCCAAGCAACTCGGCACGCATTTGCCGAAAATCATCGCCAACCGCGCCAGCCGCGTCGAGGAATATTCCCGCGGCTTCATGATGGACGGCGGCACGCTGTTCGAGGAGCTCGGCTTCTACTATGTCGGCCCGATCGACGGCCACAACCTCGATCATTTGCTGCCGGTGCTGAAGAACGTCCGCGACATGGAGACCGGCCCGATCCTGGTCCATGTCGTGACCCAGAAGGGCAAGGGCTACGGTCCGGCGGAAGCCTCCGCCGACAAATATCACGCCGTCGTCAAGTTCGACATCGCCACCGGCGCGCAGGCCAAGGCCAAGCCGAACGCGCCCGCCTATCAGAACGTATTCGGACAGAGCCTCGTCAAGGAAGCGCAGAAGGACGACAAGATCGTCGGCATCACCGCGGCAATGCCGTCGGGCACCGGCATCGACATCTTCAACAAGGCCTTCCCCGACCGTACATTCGACGTCGGCATTGCCGAACAGCATGCCGTGACCTTCGCCGCAGGTCTCGCCACCGAGGGCTACAAGCCGTTCTGCGCGATCTACTCGACCTTCCTGCAGCGGGGCTATGACCAGATCGTCCACGACGTGGCGATCCAGAGCCTGCCGGTCCGCTTCGCGATCGACCGTGCCGGCCTGGTCGGCGCCGACGGCGCCACCCACGCCGGATCGTTCGACAACGCCTATCTCGGCTGCCTGCCCAATTTCGTCATCATGGCGGCTTCCGACGAGGCCGAACTGGTGCACATGGTGGCGACCCAGGTCGCGATCAACGACCGTCCGAGCGCGGTGCGTTATCCGCGCGGCGAAGGCCGCGGCGTCGAGATGCCCGAATTCGGCGTTCCCCTGGAGATCGGCAAGGGCCGCATCGTGCGCGAGGGCAGCAAGATCGCCCTGTTGTCGTTCGGCACCCGTCTGGCCGAATGCGAAAAGGCCGCCGACGAACTGGCGGCGCTCGGCCTCTCCACCACGATCGCCGACGCCCGCTTCATGAAGCCGCTCGATCTCGACATGATCCTGAAACTGGCGCGCGAACACGAAGTGCTGCTCACCATCGAGGAAGGCTCGATCGGCGGCTTCGGCTCCCATGTCATGCAGACGCTGTCGGACCACGGCATGCTCGATGGCGGCCTGCGGATGCGCGCCATGGTGCTGCCCGACGAGTTCATGGACCATGATTCGCCGAATGCGATGTACGCCCGCGCCGGCCTCGACGCCAAGGGCATCGTCGCCAAGGTGTTCGAGGCGCTCGGCAAGGATTTCAAGGCGGAAACGGTCAAGCTGGCCTGACCTGACTCGATGTCATTCCGGGGCGCGTGTGAAACGAGCGAACCCGGAATCTCGAGATTCCGGGTCTGCGCCAAGAGGCGCATCCCGGAATGACAAAAATCTATCTGGCAGGTCCCGATGTGTTCCTGCCGGATGCCGTCGAGATCGGCAGGCGCAAGGCCGAAATCTGCGCCCGGCACGGCCTGATCGGACTCTATCCGCTGGATAACGCCATCGACCTGACGACCCGCGATGCCTCGCTCGGGATATTCAGGAGCAACGAGGCCATGATGATCGAGGCCTGTGCCATCATCGCCAATCTCACGCCGTTTCGCGGCCCCGGCGCGGATGCCGGCACGGTATACGAACTGGGCTTCATGGCGGGACGCGGAAAGCTCTGCCTCGGCTATTGCAACGATCCGGCGCCCTACGCCGACCGTGTGCGCAAATTCACCACAGTGGAACGGCAGGATGGCCGCCTGGTCGATACCGACGGCCTGACCGTCGAGGATTTCGGGCTGAGCGACAACCTGATGATGATTCATGCGCTCGACCTGCACGGCTGCGCGCTGGTGACGCCACGACAGGCGGCCGCAGATCGCTGGCATGACCTGGCCGCCTTCGAGACATGCGTGCGCATGGCTGCGGGGCGGCTCGGCACCGCCGGCGCGGGCATGAGTTGATGACCAGGCAGGGCCCTCCCCCTCCCCGCAAGCGCGCGGACATGCTGCTGGTCGAGCGCGGCCTGTTCGAAAGCCGGGCGCGGGCGCAGGCCGCGATCGAAGCGGGCCTCGTCACCGCCGACAACAGGCAGGTCCGGAAAGCATCCGAAGGCATTGCCGCCGACGCGGTGATCGAGGCGCAGCCCGCGCACCCCTTCGTCTCGCGCGGCGGCGTCAAGCTGGCGGGCGCGCTCGAACTGTATCCCGTCGAAATCGAGGATCACGTCTGTCTCGACGTCGGCGCATCGACCGGCGGCTTTACGGAAGTGTTGCTGGCGAACGGAGCCAGCCTGGTGTTTGCAGTCGACGTCGGCCGCGAGCAATTGCATCCCTCGCTGCGCGGCCATCCCAGGATCGTCTCGATGGAGGAGACCGATATCCGTACCTTCGAGGGCAAGCGCCTGCCCGCGCGCCCCGATATCGTCGTGATCGACGTCAGTTTCATCTCGCTGAAGGCGGTGCTGCCGGTGGCGCTGTCGCTGGCCGCGGCGCCCATGCACCTGCTGGCGCTGATCAAGCCTCAATTCGAGGCGCCGCGAAAACATTCCAGGCGCGGCATCATCCGCAATGCCATGGTGCACCAGGAAGTCTGCGACGAGATCACGGCGTTTGCCGCGTCGCTGGGGTGTACCGACATCCAGGTGTTTCCGTCGTCGATCGCCGGCGGCGACGGCAACATCGAATTCTTTCTCGGCGCGCGCCGTGGCTGAACACCTCACCATCGATCACGTCGGTTTTCACGGCGACGGCGTCGCGACTGCCGGCGGAATGACCGTCTACGTGCCGTATGCGTTACCAGGCGAAACCGTCGAGGTCGCACCGGTGCCACGCCACCCCGACCGCCGTCGCCTGCTGCAGGTCGAGGCCGCGAGCCCGCAGCGGATCGCGCCGTTCTGTCCGCATTTCGGCATCTGCGGCGGATGCGCGATCCAGCATTGGGACGCCGAATCCTACCGCAACTGGAAACGCGACATCGTGGTCGAGACGCTCGCGCGGGCGAAGATCGATTGTGAAGTGGAGGCGCTGGTCGACGCCCATGGACTCGGCCGCCGCCGGATCACGCTGCATGCCAGGATGGGCACCCACGAGGTGCTCAAGGTCGGTTTCAGCGCGGCAGGCCTGCACGACATCATTCCGGTCGACCGCTGTCCCATCCTCGATCCCGGCCTCGGCGGCGCGCTCGATGCCGCCTGGGCGCTGGCCGAGCCATTGATCGTGATCGGAAAACCGCTCGACATCCAGGCCACCGCCACCGACGTCGGGCTCGACGTCGACGTGCGCGGCTCGGGCCCGTTGCCGCCGGCGCTGATCGGCACGCTGTCGCGCCTCGCCGAACGGCACCGGCTGGCGCGGCTGACACGGCACGGCGAACTGGTGCTGATGCGCACACCGCCGACCGTCACGATGGGCGCGGCACAGGTGATCCTGCCGCCGGGCTCGTTCCTGCAGGCCACCGTCGCCGGCGAGGAGACGCTGGCGGCGCTGGTATCGCAGCATTGCCAGCGCTCGAAACACATCGCCGACCTGTTCTGCGGGGTCGGGCCTTTTGCCTTGAGACTGGCGGCGAAATCGCGGGTCACGGCTTTCGACAGCGACGCCGGCGCAGTGACGGCGTTGCAGAAGGCGGCGACCTCGACGTCGGGGCTGAAACCGGTCAAGGCCGAGGCGCGCGACCTGTTCCGGCGTCCGCTGGTGCCGCAGGAGCTACGCGACTACGACACCATCGTGTTCGATCCGCCGCGGCAGGGCGCGGAGGCGCAGGTCAAACAACTCGCCGCCAGCAAGATACCCCTGGTGATCGCCGTGTCCTGCAACGTCGTGACCTTCGCGCGCGACGCGCGGATCCTGATCGACGGCGGCTACAGGATCGAAAGCGTGACACCGGTGGACCAGTTCCGCCATACGCCGCATGTCGAACTGGTGGCAAGGTTCAGGCGATAGCAGTCTTGGTCACCGACCCCTGGAGCGCCCCTCAGGGACAAGCTAAGAAAACCATCGGCCCTGCAGGGCAGCCATCCCTCTACCTTCCCCACCTCTCCTGCCAGATCCGCTCGCCGACCAGGCAGTTCACCCGCGGCTCACTGGCCGCCACCGGGACGACCGGGCGCTCGGGCGTGCGGCCGGCGACCTCGAGCACCAGTTTGGTGCGGATCGCCTCCTTGAACCTGTCGCGTTCCTTGATCGCCACCACGAAGGAGCCCGGACCGCCGATGACGCAGTCCTCGTAGTAGAAATCCAGGTTGCCGATGTCCATCGTCGAATAGGAAAGCTCCTTCACCATGATCGGGAGGCCGTTGATGACGACGCCCTTCTCGACGGCGGCATCGCGCGCGAGCGTGACAGGCGAGCCGTTGTTGTTGGCACCATCGCCGGAAATGTCGATCACGCGCCTGATCCCGCGGCGCGGGTTCTCGTCGATCAGCGCCATGCCGAAATTGATCGCCCCCGAGATCGAGGTGCGCGATGCCCGGCGGATCGGCGTCTTCAGAATTTCGTTGGCGACGGCATCGGCGGTTTCGGGGCCGTCGATCACCCGCCAGGGAATGATGAGCTTCTGGTCGCCGGATGCGGCCCATTCGAAATAGGTCACGGAAATCCTGCCGTTCGGGCCGCCCTTCAGCGCCTGCAGGAACTCCCTGGAGGTGATGGCCTGTGCGTAGCCTTCGCGCTGAAGCGCGAGTTCGTCCAGATCCATCGAATAGGAAACATCGACCGCGAGCACCAGTTCGACATCGACCGAAGGGTCGGCCTCCTTGCCGGCCAATTGAAGGCCGAACTGGTTGCTGGGGTTCGGCGCGGCGATTCCCGCCACGTCACCTCCGGCCATGGCGCCTGCGACAAGCACCGCCCCGATCGAGACATACCAGCGCATCAGCGGCCTCCCGTCGTCAGCGAGGATGGTGACACGCAAACTGCATCGCGAAAAGCGGGAACATGAATTGTCCCTACACTTTCAGGTTAGCCGCATGACTGCCTCAATCTGCCGGGGATTTTCGGTTGGGCGGCCCCTGCCGTCGGCACATGCCCGGTTCCAGAACCTGCCGGGAGCCTGTAAACTGATCGAGACGGCCGGCAGTCGCGGCGATCCGCGCCTTTCGGAGTGCCGCGGCTGCTGATCGCGGCGCGCTGCCGTCAGGAGCGCAGGGCGAATGATCGATACCGTCGTCAAGCCAAAGACCAGGGTCAAGACCACGACCGAGCGGCCGCGGCTGCACAAGGTCATCCTGGTCAACGACGATTTCACGCCGCGCGAGTTCGTCGTCACGGTGCTGAAGGCCGAGTTCCGCATGACCGAGGATCAGGCCCACAAGGTCATGATCACGGCACACCGGCGCGGCGTCTGCGTGGTCGCCGTCTTCACCAAGGACGTCGCCGAGACCAAGGCAACGCGCGCCACCGATGCCGGCCGCGCCAAGGGCTATCCGCTGCTGTTCACGACGGAGCCCGAGGAGTAGCAGCGCGCCCGTTATGCCGTCGTCTCATCCAGCAGGCCGTAGACCCGCTCGGCTTTCGAAAACCCCGCGATCGGAAACTCGCCGAGATCGTCCCAGCCGCCGGCGCAGATCCCGGCGAAGCCGGCCGAGGCCACCACGGTGCGGTTAAGCTTGCCGGCGATCTTTTCCAGCCTCGCCGCCAGATTGACGGCGGGACCGATGCAGGTGAAGTCGAGCCGGTTGCCGCCGCCGATATTGCCGTACAGAATCCGGCCGACATGCAGGGCGACGCCGAAGCGGAAGCGCTCGACGGTCTCGCCGACCGGATAGTGCATCGCCTCGACGCTGGCGCGGGATTCGCGCGCGGCTTCCAGCACGTGGCCGCAAACCTGGCTGACATCGCCGACATATTCGTCGATCGGAAACACCGCGAGCAGCCCGTCGCCCATGAATTTCAGTACCTCGCCGCCATGGTCCCTGATAGCCGCCACCTGGCAGTCGAAATAGCCGTTCAGGATATCCACCACGGTCTCCGCCGGCAGCCGGTCCGACAGTGCGGTAAACCCGCGCAGATCGGACAGCCAGATCGCGGCATCCATGGTGTCGGTATGGCCTCGCCTGATCTGGCCCCTCAGGATCCGTTCGCCGGCGCGGTTGCCGACATAGGTGTCGAGCAGCAGCGACGAGGTGCGGCGCCACTGGATGATCTCGATGACCCGCGCCAGCGCCGGCACCAGCGCGCGTAGCGCG
>NZ_JAUYQU010000061.1 GCF_030697065.1 Bradyrhizobium sp. | reverse complement strand
GCGCTGCGCGCGCCCCGGAATGACGGAGAAAGGCGCAAAATGATCCCCGGCGAACTCTTCAACCAGGACGGCGAGATCGAGCTCAATGCCGGCCGTAAGACCGCGACGCTGACGGTGGCCAATAGCGGCGACCGTCCGATCCAGGTCGGCTCGCACTATCATTTCTTCGAGACCAATCCGGCGCTGAAATTCGACCGCAAGAAAGCCCGCGGCATGCGCCTCGACATTGCCGCCGGCACCGCTGTGCGCTTCGAACCCGGCCAGACCCGCGAGGTGCAACTGGTGGCGCTGGCAGGCAAACGCGTGGTCTACGGTTTTCGCGGCGAGATACAGGGCAAGCTGTGAGCAATTTGGAATCGGCTGGAGCCACATCATGTCCGTCAAGATAAAACGTTCCGTCTATGCCGACATGTTCGGGCCGACCACCGGCGACCGGGTGCGGCTGGCCGATACCGACCTCATCATCGAGGTCGAGAAGGATTTTACGGTCTACGGCGAGGAGGTGAAATTCGGCGGCGGCAAGGTGATCCGCGACGGCATGGGGCAATCCCAGGTCACCAACAGGCAGGGCGCGGCCGATACCGTCATCACCAATGCGCTGATCGTCGACCACTGGGGCATCGTCAAGGCCGACGTCGCGATCAAGGAGGGCTATATCAGCGCGATCGGCAAGGCGGGCAATCCCGATATCCAGCCCGGCGTCACCATCGTGATCGGCCCGGGCACCGACGTGATCGCAGGCGAAGGAAAAATTCTTACCGCGGGCGGGTTCGACAGCCACATCCATTTCATCTGCCCGCAACAGATCGAGCATGCGCTGATGTCCGGCGTCACCTCGATGCTGGGCGGCGGTACCGGGCCGTCGCACGGCACCTTTGCCACCACCTGCACGCCCGGCCCCTGGCACATGGGGAGGATGATCCAGTCGTTCGACGCCTTCCCGGTCAATCTCGGCATTTCCGGCAAGGGCAACGCCTCGCAGCCCGCCGCGCTGGTCGAGATGATCAATGCGGGGGCCTGCGCGCTGAAGCTGCACGAGGACTGGGGCACCACTCCGGCCGCGATTGACAACTGCCTGACGGTGGCGGACGATCACGACGTTCAGGTGA
>NZ_JAUYQU010000132.1 GCF_030697065.1 Bradyrhizobium sp. | reverse complement strand
TACGGTCCTCGATGCCGAGCTTGCAGAACCAGCGATATGCAAGGTTCACCTGAATCTCAGCGCAAATCTGCCGCTCGGAGCGGATCGCAAAAATATAACCGACAAGCAGCATCCGGATCATCAGTGCCGGGTCAATAGAAGGCCGGCCCGTGTGCGAGTAATAAGGAGCTAACTCCGTGTGCACCCAGTCTAGATCGAGCAAACCGTCGATCTTCCGCACCAAATGATCCGGTGGGACTACCTTGTCGAGGTGAAACGAATAGAAAAACTGCCCTTGCTCGCCTTCCCGACGACCCATCATGCGCAGCTCCCCGCAGATGCTCTTTCCTAAAGGAATCACGGATCGCGAGTCGCCTCAACGGGAGTTTTGCAACAGTATCAAGGGAAAACCGGAAGTCGCGTTTGGTCCGTCGGATATGCATTACGTCCCCCTCGTGCGATAGCGTGTCGCTCTGAAGGCACTCAGTCCCGGTGTCCCGCCGCCATTGGCAGGCCGGCGGCGCAATGCTCGGTCTGGCGACTACCGACTGCCTCGCGCTCGGATAGCCGAGCGGCACAATCGCGGCTCGTCACGTCTATCTGTGCATGAAGTCTAGCTTGAAACAGGGATGTTTTGACTATAACTCTGCGCTTGGATGCCGCCGAGTTCGCCGGGTGTTCAATGTTCCGCTGGAGCCGACACGAATACATTCTTCACCATCGGCCATTCCACCAGGACGATCGCCGATTTCGTCGATCTCCTCCGGGAATCCAGCGTCGATCTCGTCGTTGACGTAAGATCCATGCCGCGATCCCGTACCAATCCGCAGTTCAATGGAGACAGTCTCTCCGAAACGCTGGCATCGTGGCGGATCGGCTACGAACATATCGCGGAACTTGGCGGCCTTCGCGGAAAGGCGCGCCAAACCGAACCGTCCACAAACGCCTATTGGCGAGTACGCGGCTTTCGCAACTATGCCGACTATGCCTTGACGAAGCCCTTCGCCGTAGGCCTTGCGCGACTGCGGGTGCTGGGCGGCCAGCACCGGTGCGCGATCATGTGCGCCGAGGCCGTTTGGTGGCGCTGCCACCGGCGTATCATCACCGATTACCTGCTCAGCGAAGGCGAGCATGTGATGCACATCCTTGGGATGGCTCATGTCGACGAAGCCAGCCTGACATCTAGCGCGAAGGTCTGCCGCGATGGTACGATCATCTATCCGGCCGAAAGTCCGCAGTTGGAATAATGTTATCGCCGCCGGCTCTACTCGCCGCCAAACGCGATGCGCAGGGTGGCGACGATTCCAATGACGGCGAGACCGTAGCAGCAAAGCTGAACCGCGATCACCACCGCAAACCTCGCGCCCGAATGAACATAATCCTCGATCACCACCTGAAGCCCCAGCGCCGTGTGGTGAAAGAGGGCGATCAGCAACAGGATCATGCCGCCTGCGGCGAACGGCGTCCTCAACCACGCGATGAAGACCGGGTAGTCGCTGCCGGCATGGGTAATGATCGACCCCACGAACCACAGCGTCAGCGGCACCAGCGCGACCGCCGTTACCCGTTGCACCAGCCAGTGCTGCGAGCCGCTTTTCGCCGAGCCCAGCCCAATGGCACGTCCTAGCGGAGAGCGGAAGAATCGGCGGTTCATCAGAGCCACCCGCCGGTGCAGAGACCAACTACCCAAGCCGCCACCGTGAGCGCTAGGCTCGTCGCCACCACGGACCATCCCGAAATATAGATCGACCGCAGCTCGAAACCATGAACGGTATCCCAGACGAGGTGGCGGATGCCGCCGCACAAATGCAGGAAGAAGGCGAAGGTGCAGCCGAATAACAAGAAGCGGCCGATCCACGACCCGATCGCTTGCTGGACGGTGGCGTAAGACCCAGGCCCGGCAGCAGCGGCGCTCAACCAAATCACCAGGCCAACGGCCCCGACGCTGAGGAGGACGCCGGTGATGCGATTGGCAATCGACAGGACCGAGGTGAGCTGCGGCCGGTAGATCTGGATGTTGGGCGATAGCGGACGTGGCCGCGGCGCCTTCGTTGCAGGAGCGATCGTCTTGATGTGCATGGTCAGCTTTCGCGTTCGACGATCATCTTTTTAATCTCGGCGATCGCCTTGCCGGGATTCAGCCCCTTCGGGCAGGTCCGGGTACAATTAAGGATAGTGTGGCATCGATACAGTCGAAACGGGTCCTCAAGATCGTCGAGCCGTTCTTGTTTCGCCTCGTCGCGGCTATCGGTCAGCCAGCGCCACGCCTGAAGAAGTACCGCTGGCCCGAGAAACCGATCTCCATTCCACCAGTGGCTTGGGCAGCCGGAGGTGCAACAGAAACAGAGGATGCATTCGTAATAACCGTCGATCCGGCCGCGCTCTGCGACAGATTGAAGCCGCTCCTTTTCGGGCTCGGGCGTCTTGGAGCGGAGCCATGGCTTGATCGCCGCGTACTGCGCGAAGACATGGGTTTGGTCCGGCACGAGGTCCTTGATGATCCTCATATTGGCGAGCGGGTAAATCGTCGCTGGTGTCGCCATGTCGGAGATGAAACGTGTGCAGGCCAGCCAATTGGTGCCGTCCATCGTCATGGAGCAGGAACCACAAACGCCTTCGCGGCATGAGCGGCGGAAGGCGAGCGTCGAATCCACCTTGTTCTTGATCCAGATCAAAGCATCGAGAACCATCGGCCCGCAATCGTCGAGGTCGACGTGAAACCTGTCGAGGCGAGGATTGTCACCGGAATCAGGATCGTAGCGATAGATATCGAACGCCTTCGTTCGGGTCGCGCCGGAGGGTGCAGGCCATGTGCGCCCTGGCTGGATGAGCGATTCCGTCGTCACGTTAAAGGTGCGCGGAATGGGAAAGCGCTTAAGCCAATTGAAGCGAGACACGCGATTCGAAGAATCAATGATCATGTTCTTCTCCAGCCTCGACAGTAATCCGACGGCGAGACATCGCGCCAACGCAGGATAGCGATGGGCTGAGGCGTGAAGCTTACGCCCCAAAATGGCACTGTGCACGTCGAAAGCGCCGAAAGCGGACCCCGGGTCGTTGAATCCAGTCGCGTGAGCAGTGCGGGTCACTTCTGAGAGCGGCGGGCGGGCAAGCTCTGCTACCGTTGGAACGCTTTCGGGTTCGCGGCGTTGCCGCTCAGGTTCGCCATGATATCGAGCTAGGCTCTTCGACATGCATGGAAGAACGAAGTCTATGGCGCGGAAGCGGTATGGCGCCTGCCCAGCCTCGATATAGGCGTCGTCCTAGTTTAGTTTTGCTTACACTTAACGCGGCAAATCGGGAACGACAGCCATGCAGCGATGGATTACGGAGAAACTTCAGCAGTGGCTGATCCTTGTGCTTGGCGTAGTAGTGATCGGCGGCAGCATTGCGATCGGGGCGCTGTTCCAGTCAACCCCCGGCCCCACTAACTCCGTTCAGGTTGCAGAGACCACACAAAATGACGCAGCCAAGTCGTCGTCAGCGCCGCAGGGTGCGGCACCGGTACCCCTTGGATCGCAGCCAACCAGTACGGCGCCGAAGACAGCGCCCCTCGCCCCCGAGAGCAAATCCGCGACAGCTCCATCTGCCGACATAAACGCGACGGCACCCGCCAGGGAAAGTGACAAGGCAACCACCGACACGAACACCAAGGCCAACAACGCGATCGCGCCCGCAAGCCAAGTGGCGCGGACGGCGGTGCCGATAATACATAACCACGCGGCGGCGGCACCCCCGACCACCGGACAATCCGCTCCAGCCGCAGTTGCGTCGACTGGCGATACTGCGGCCGGACAACAGGTCTACCGCAAATGCCGAGCCTGTCATTCCCTTGAAGCCGGCAAGAACGGCTTGGGACCTTCGCTCGCGGGGATCGTCGGTGAAAAAGCCGCTGCCGTTCCAGGATACAATTTCTCTCCTGCCATGAAGATGAGCAACCTGACGTGGGATGCGGCGACTCTCGATGCCTATCTCGCCGATCCGCAGAAGGTGGTGCCCGGCAACAAGATGCCGTTCCCGGGCCTTAAGACCGAGCGCGAGCGCAGCGCGGTGATTGCCTTTCTCGCGGCCAGCCCCAAGGCAGGGAGCGCGGCCACGGCAGCGGCGCCTGCAAAGGCCCCGTCCCCTGCACAGATCACGGCAGCCACGCCGGTTCCGGCGCCCACTCAGACTGCGCCAACAACACCGTCAGATTCTCCACAAGCGGGGGCGAACTATGTGCCGGGTCTGCGCTATACGCTGCGCTCCGGCATAGCCGAGGGGCGCATGGTCTTCATCGGTGTCGGCGGCTCGATCGAGGGTCAGGTCAACCCGCTACTGTCAGCCGCGGAAGGACAGGTCGTGCAGATCACGCTGATCAACGGCGAAGGCGCCGAGCACGACATCGTCTTTGCCGATCAGGGACCGGGGGGGGCTTCATCGCATATTGTTGGCAGGGGTGCGAGCACGAGTATCGCGTTTGTTGCCTCCAAGGCCGGAGATTATCTCTATTACTGCAGTGTGCCGGGACATCAGCTCGCGGGCATGGAAGGCAAATTCCTGATCACGCCGCAGCCGCCGCCGCAGACCGTGGTTGAAGCCGACATTTCGCAGAAACCCACCGACGTTCCGCCTTCGATCGGCAACCGGGGACCGCAAACGGTGCGGGTCGATCTCGTCACCGTCGAGCTTGAGGCTCGACTCGCGGAAGGAACGACATTCGGCTACTGGACTTTCAACGGCAAGGTGCCGGGTCCGATGCTGCGCGTCCGCGTCGGCGATACGGTCGAGGTGCACCTGAAGAATGCCGACGGCAGCTCCATGCTGCATTCGGTTGACTTCCACGCCGCCACCGGCCCCGGCGGTGGCGCTGCATCCACTCAGACCAATCCGGGCGAGGAGAAAAGCTTCAGGTTCAAAGCGCTGACTCCCGGCCTCTTCGTCTATCACTGCGCCACGCCAATGGTCGCCCATCATATCGCCAACGGCATGTACGGGCTCATTCTGGTCGAGCCCGAGGGGGGCCTGCCGCCAGTCGATCGCGAGTACTATGTAATGCAGGGCGAGATCTACACCGACGGCGCGTTCGGCCAGCACGGCAGTCAGGAGTTCAACGTCGAGAAGCTGCTGAACGAACGTCCGGAGTACTTCGTCTTTAATGGATCGGTTGGCGCGCTGTCCAAATTCCATCCGATGCAGGCGAAGGTGGGCGAAACCGTCCGCATCTATTTCGGCGTCGGTGGCCCGAACTTCACCTCGTCGTTTCATGTCATCGGAGAAATCTTCGACAAGGTCTACAATCTCGGCGGCGTGACCAGCGAGCCCCTGCGGGGCATTCAGACCGTGCTGGTGCCGGCGGGCGGCGCGGTCATCACCGAATTCAAGGTCGATGTTCCGGGCAGCTACACCCTCGTCGATCATGCGCTGGCGCGGGCCGAACGCGGACTGGTCGGTGTCCTTAATGTCGAAGGACCGTCGAATACTGACATCTTCGACGGCAAGGTTGAGCCGGGATCGGGACACTAAGGAACGCGGCCCTGCGAAATACCATGTTGAGCACGCATGTTCATGCCGACAGCAGGATTATCGCAATGAGAGGCTGCGATTCGCTGACGTGGTTCGAATCAGTTCGGAGCAAATACTGAGGCATCGTCCCGCAAAGTTCAACAAACGAGGAAAAAGCATGGCATTACATCACGCGAAGCCTGGAGAGATCGTGAACCTGCAGCCGCTCGGGCAAGCTTTAAAAGACGCGAAAACGACAGCTATCGTAAAATCCAAGGCATTTGAAACGGTAAGATTGATCGTCCATGCCGGAATGAACATTGCGGATCATCAAGTTGCAGGAGCCATCATGCTTCACTGCCTGGAAGGTCGCGTAAAACTGGGATTGACCGAATCCGCGCTGGAATTGTCTGCTCATCAATGGATCTATTTCGAGGGCGGTACCATCCATTCTTTGACGGGTATCGAGGAATCATCTCTCCTCTTCACCATCTTGCTTGATTGACCGCGTTGCGGGCAGTGGGAGATACTGACAGGCACAACGTAAAGTGGATGACATGCGTGTTGGCGGTGGTTGTACTGGTCAGGCGAAGTTTCGCTTTAGCTGCATCGTCGAGTTTCCTGTACGGCCGCTGGCTTGCGCGTAGACACTATTCTATCCACCGGGCGGGCACAGGCCGCCAACAGCGCTGGCTTCCGCTTCGGCACTAGCCTTATCTTGGGTTTTGCGGTTGGCGGCTTGTGACCGCGCTTCACTCCCAAACGAGTTAGCTTGGCGCAGACCGCGTTACGGCTACACTCAAGGCGGCGCGCGATCTGCGCGAGAAAGCCGACAAGCTATTGCTTTTGATGCAGTCTGCCGAGTGGCCATCCAACTACTACTACTCACAATCCTACTCACTTTTGTTTGCCGCGTAGGATGATGGCCGCGACAAAAGCTGCGCCGTGCGGCGGCCCCAACCTCGCAACCACTGATCTTATGATTTGCCCTCCATTCTACGATTTCATGCGACAGCGCACGTCGGACGGATTGCAGCACTCAATTTTACTCCTCGAAGCCGACTAGCTAAGGCCGGCCCGCTCCCGAACTAGTGACTGATAAGAAGAATACAATGGAGTCGATTCGCACTGAAAACTTATCAGTTCTCGAGTGGCCGCTTCTGGCGCACCGCGGCCATTCAACGTCCGGTCGATACTCTTTGGGCTTCGCCGGACGCCGCGCCGTTTGCGTCCGAACGCGCCGCCTGCCGGACTACGCTGGGCCAATGGTCTCTCCTACGATGGATTTATTGTAACAAGCATTCGGATGGAAGTCAGGGAACGTCGGCGGAAATGACATGCCGTCCGGTGTAGACAGGTTATTGCTTGAGTCCGATCCTAGGTCTCTCAAACCGCGCGACTGTGCGTGGCCGCGGACCGCGCGAGATGCGCGTCGAACGCCGAGGCGACGCTTCGGACCAGGAACGCCGCTCCCTCGCTCACGCGGAGGCGGTCGTCGGTCATCGTCACGACCCCGTCGGCGATCATGCTATCGAGGCGTTGCCGGTCGACGATTGCGGACTGCGGATCGCGGCCGTGCAATCGCGAAACCTGTCGTAGGTCAACGGCCAAGTCGCACATGATGCGCTCGATGATGTCTGCGCGGAAGCGGTCTTCCTCGGTGAACTTGTATCCTTTTACGGTCGCGAGCCGGCGTTCGGAAATGCGAGCGAGAAAGTCGCGGGTCGGTACGGCGTTCTGGACGAAGCCTTGGGGCATGCGGCCGATTGCGCTGGCGCCGAGACCGATGAGCGTTTCAGCGGAATCGTCGGTATAGCCCTGGAAATTTCGCCGTAACTTGCCCTCCTGTCTCGCAACGGCAAGCTTGTCGTCGGGGAGGGCAAAGTGATCGAGGCCAATTCGGACGTATCCTGCGTCCAGCAGGGCTTCCGCGATGGTTTCGGACTGAAGGTGCCGCTCGATGCTGTCAGGCAGCGTCCCTTCGGCGATTTTGCGCTGATGTTTCTTGAACGACGGAATGTGGGCGTAACCGAACACCGAGAAGCGGTCGGGGCGGAGCTGGACGCATTTGGCGACGGTATCCATGCATGAATCCACGGTCTGCAGGGGAAGTCCGTAAAGCAGATCGAAATTGATCCGGCCGACGCCCGCCCGTCGCAGCCGCTCGACCGAGACGGCTGTTTGTTCGAGACTCTGCAGGCGATTGATGGCGCGCTGGACCGCAGGATCGAAACTCTGGACGCCCAAGCTCGCGCGGTTGACACCGCAGTAGCCGAGCGCCTCGATCATCGGCTTGGTCAGTGTGCGCGGATCGATCTCGATCGCGATTTCGGCATTACCGAGCACGCAAAACGAGCGGCGCAGTGTGCCAATGAGGTCTGCGAACATTTCGGGCGCCATGATCGTGGGAGTTCCGCCGCCGAAATGAATGTGAGATATTGGCAGTCTCTCACCGATGGTTTCCGCGACGAGCTGAGCTTCGGTGCGCAGGCCGGCGGCATAGATGGCAATCGGATCATCCTGCTTCGTCACCGATGTGTGGCACCCGCAGTACCAACACATGGATCGGCAGAAAGGCACGTGAAGATAGATCGAAGCCGGTTGACGAACCGGCACTGATCTGAGCCATCCCTTATGGTCGTCTTCACAAATCGCCGGCGAAAAGTGCGGGGCAGTGGGATAACTGGTGTAACGCGGCAGCCTGTCCTGCCCATAGGGTTTTGCCAAGTCCGAACGCATCGCATTTCCTCCGTCACGCGCTCCCATCCTGACGCGTTCACTCCAAACGCTCTTTGCGCTGGAGCAAGGAAGGCGGCCCACAATCGGTGACTTCTTGACCACGCCATAGGGTGCGTCGGCTGTCCGAGCGCCTCATTTCGCTTCTGCGGCGCCGGGGCTGCGTTCTTGCTAAAGTGCGTGAAACCGGCCAAGAGGAGCCAAACGATCAAGGAGGACTAGCTTTCGGGCATGGCTTTTGCCACGGCCAGTCTAGCTTTGATCGCGATGTCGCTTGCGCTTCTAGGTGTCAGCGCCGCCGAATTCTATAGAGCAGCCACCGGTCCACGAACTGAGTCCCGCGAGACGCTTTTCAGCGCCATCGGCAATGTCATCATCGCCGTGGCAGTATTGACGTCGCCAAGTACTTCTTTGAAGAAGAAGTTATACGTCGTCGCGAAATGCGCTTCGCATTCGAGGCACGGCGCAGCCTCAATCTCCTTTGCAGGGGTCTGAAGACCTTCTGCAAGCCCCAGCAAGCGCGGGAAGGCCGGCGACGAAAACCCGGACGGCGCTGTCGAAGGATGCCTCATAGGACTCGACGCCGATGAACGTGTGCATCACCTCATGAAGGACGTAGCCACGAACGAGACTTCTGAGCATATGTAGGGCGTGCTCGGCGGCTTCATCGGCGAGTCCGCACCCTACCAAAATTTCTGTCATGAAGGTGTGAAGCTTCTCGTGCGCCTCGCGCCACTCGGGACAGTCAGCGGCTGCTGTCCGAAAAGCGGCCGCGGACAAGGCCGGCCTGTCGAGACCGTAACGTCGCATGGCGTAGGCGATGGCGGCGAGCGCCTCCTCGCCATCCTTGCCTGCGCAGGCCTCGCGAAGAAGCTGGAGCAGTTCCCGGTAACCTTTGAGTGCAAGAAAGCGACGCATTTCACGTACGGTGCCGATTTGGTCTCCGGTGCCTATCCCGATTTCGTCGGCGAGGTCTTTGGCGATCTTCCTGTCCCAGGAAGTCCCCAGGATTTCGTCAACCGAATGATGGAGAACGTCCTTGTGCCTGTTCATCGAGTCCGGTTCTGCAGTCTTAGCGAATTGCCAACGTCTAGACGGCGACCGCCTACGGAAGACACGAATTCCGGGACCTTCGCCATTATTACCACCCTCGAAATGATGGTGGGGTGGATGATGACAGCGCAGAAAAGGAGCATCTCGCTCATGTCGTGACCGATGGCTGGAGTCTCAGCAGAAACTGAATGGGTGGCCTTACCCGGTCGATTCGAGCGCGTCTTTGTCCGGCGTCAAAGACCGGGATGGCAAGGAAGCGCGAAGTCAGATTACGGCGGGGTGGCTTCTACCTTGACCAATGTCAACTTCCGATCGAATGACGAGCGTACCGATGCTTTCATGTGGCTTGCGATTCACGGCGCACCGTTCGACCGAGATATCGAACTCGCGGTCATCGACCGCGAGGGACCGCATTCGCTCGTCTTTCCCTGCAGAAGGGTGATCGGTGGCTGGATCGATGCCGAAACCGCCAAACGTATCGACGTGCGCCCAACCCATTGGCGGGAATGGCGCGACAGGTCACAGGTCAGCGGCCTGATCTCTTGAGCTTCTGCTCTTTCCGTGCGGCGTCGATTGCGGCCAGGCTGGCTTCTTCATCCGCCAGCAGCCTTTCGACGGTCTTGCGCTTCCTCAACGAGGTTTCTTCGGAGCAGCTTCCAAAAAGGATGATGCCGGTTGCACAGTCGATCTTACCGCAACTCTCCAGAGTTGGTACCGGGAAATTACGGAAGGCCAAGGATGGTTGACGACGGTTCTGGCGGGCCGAATGCGCACAACGCACGGGCTCGCGGCCTGCGGCGATCACCAAGGCATCCTGACGTTCACCTCGCGCCGCCGTTTGTGGGTCCGGCTCGAGACCGTCAAGGCATTCGAGGAACCGGTCACCGCGCAGGTCGAGAAGCGCATCGGCGCACTCAAACCATCTACTACACGCGCATCGGAGCGGCGGTCCGACACGCCGCTTCCGAGCTCGCCGCCCACCCGAAAGTACGGAGCAAAGCGACCCGCTCGGCTGCGCGCCAAAGATGCTATGAAGGCCGCTGAGCAGTACGCCGAACAACTGCGTGAACTGGGTCGGCGCAAGCTTCATTGATTACTGCGCCGCTTTCGGTTCGGCCGAACAGCAGGAGCAACAGCTCGATTCGCTTCCCGGAGGGGTCAAGAGAGGAACTTCGTTCTCGATGCGTCGCAGGAGGTCGGCCGCGATGGTTTCGACGAGCTTTCCCTCGATGCCGCTGTGGCTCCGGTCCCGACCGCGTAGTCTCTTGAAAATCCGCATCGCGTCCTCCGTCGATGAGATTTCGGAGAATGCCGGAGCCGCGGGACCCGCTCTTTGTCGGAGATCAAACACGAGGACGAATGACTGAATAGTTTGTGCCCCGACAAAGAGATTACGGTCGCCTCCGCCTACGGTGTCGCCAAGTGATCGGGGAAGACCTCCATGGCGACGATGCAGAAATTGGGAGCTTACACGGGGCCTGCACTTCTGTCGCACGGCTTCCGCCCTTTCTTCCTTTTCGGCGCGGTCTATGCCGGTGCGATGATCCCGTTGTGGCTCGCGGTGTTTGCTGGCCACATTTCGGTGCCGACGGCGTTCGCGCCTCGGGACTGGCATGTCCACGAAATGCTGTTCGGCTACGTGGGCGCCGTCGTCGCGGGCTTCCTTCTGACCGCGATTCCGAACTGGACCGGCAGGCTTCCCATCCAGGGCGTTGCGCTCGCCGTCCTGTTTTCGTCCTGGGTGGCGGGTCGTCTGGCCGTGACGTTCGGCGGCTGGGTGGCCTGGCAGATCGCTTTGGCCGTCGATACGACCTTCCTTGCGCTGCTTGCGGCCGCGGCGGCGCGCGAGATCGCTGCCGGACGCAAATGGAATAACCTGAAGGTAGTCGCCATCGTCTCGCTTCTGGCGCTGGTGAACGTCGCCTTCCATGTAGAAGCGCACTTCCGTGGCGCGGCGGAATACTCGACGCGCGCCGGCATCGCCCTCGTCGTCACCTTGGTCTGCGTCATCGGTGGGCGGATCGTGCCGAGCTTCACGCGCAACTGGCTCGCGCGCCGCGCGCCGGGACGGCTTCCAGTCCCTTTCAACCGCTTCGACGCGATCGCCATGATCGCTGGGGTCTGCGCCATGATGCTGTGGGTGTATGCGCCGACGGGTCGGCTGACGGCCGGCGCGCTCACAGTTGCCGGGCTGCTCCATCTGGCGCGTCTCGTCCGCTGGGCCGGAGAGCGGACCTTTTCGGATCGCGTCGTCCTGATCCTGCACGTGGCCTATGCGTTCGTGCCTGCCGGTTTCTTCCTCTCGGCCTTGTCCTCGGTCGATCTCGTCGCCCAGAGTGCAGGCGTGCATGCCTGGACCGGCGGAGCAATCGGTTCCATGACGATAGCGGTGATGACGCGCGCTTCGCTAGGACATACTGGGCAAGCGCTCAAGGCATCGGCTCTCGTTCAAACCGTCTATGCGGCCATCGTGGTCGCGGCCCTGGCGCGTGTCTATGCGGCTCTCGAGCCGAGCCACGCCGTCCCGCTGCTGACAGCATCCGGCATCGCATGGACGTTCGCCTTCTTCGGCTTCGCGGTCGCCTACGCGCCACTCCTGTGCCGCGCGACAAGGTTTTGAGGCTGCGATGATCGGCGCCAGCATATCCCGATGGACTATGACCTACTTCGCGATGGCGCTGGCGTGGCTCTTCGTCGCGCTCGCGCTCATGGTCGCCGGCGTCGGCTATCCGGCGGCCGACCTAGTTTCCCCTGACACGCTGGTCCAGGTTCACGCGGTGTACCTCGGCTGGCTAAGCCATGCGATGTGCGGCGCGCTGTTCCAGTTCGTTCCCGTTCTCGTCGCCAAGCCCCTGTTCTCCGAAGAATGTGCGCTGCCGGCGCTGGTGCTCCTGAGCGCCGGGCTCCTCCTTCTGCTCGCCGGCTTCCTTTCCTTGGGCGGCCGTCTGCCGCAGGCGCTCTGGCTGTTTCCCGCCGGAGCCGTGCTGCTCGTCGCCGGCTTCGGCCTGGTCGTCGTGGACCTCGGGCTGACGGCGTGGCTGCGGCGGACGGGGCCGGCGCGCTTCGTGCTCGTCGGCCTGGCTTCGCTTTGCGCCACGATCGCTTTCGGCGCGGTATTCGCCTTCGGACGGGCGGGGTGGGCGGGGTCGCCGAACGCCGCGAGGAAGGCGAATGCGCCGACGTGCGCGGTGAAAGTATCGGTCAAGGCGAGTGCGACGCCCACCACTGCCGTCCCGGCCAGGCCGACGAAGGACAACGTCGCCATGCGCATGTTTAGTTCGAGTCACCGCCTTTTCCGGTTGCGGAAGATGCCGGCGATGTCGCGGCCGTAGAGTGCGGCGGACGCCAGACCGAGAATGGCAGCGACCGACAACACGACGTTCAGGCCCGGCGACTCGTCGATGTCGCGGATTCGCTGCGGCTTCCAGACGGCGCCGTCGCCCCGCACTTGCTGTTCGCCAGAAACTGAGAGAGGAAACCATGACCCAATACATCGATGTCGACGTCCGCCCGATCCTCAGTTCCGGCGGCGAACCGATCGCGGTCATCATGTCCGCGCTTCAGGGTCTCGAGCCGGGCCAGGGGCTACGTCTTTACGCGACGTTCAAACCGTTCCCGCTTTTTGCCGTCATGGCCGACATGGGATTCGCGCATGTCGAGCAGGAGCTCGACGGCGGCGAATGGGAAGTTTTGTTCACACCCGTGAAGACAACGTCCGACCAGTCGGCGGTAGCGGCAGATTCGGCGTTCGACAATTGGCCGGAACCCGCTGCGAAACTTGACAATCGAGATCTCGATCCTCCGGAGCCCATGGTCCGGATCCTTGCGGCGGCGGACCAACTTGCAGCCGGCGAGACCCTGTCGGCGCTGCTGCGCCGGGAGCCGGTGTTCCTGTTTCCGCAGCTCGAAAAGCGCGGTTTCCGCTGGCTCGGCGGTTTCACGCCCGACGGGACGACCTACGAACTGACCGTTCGGGCTTCGTCGTGACCGGAGAGATCGCCGATCGCGTGCGCGAAGCGCTGCGGGTCGTGATCGATCCGGAGCTCGGCGAGAGCATCGTTGATCTTGGTTTTATCTACGACATCGCTGTCGCCGACGGCGTCGTCAGTATCACCATGACGGCGACAACCCCGGGATGCCCGGCGGCGGGCTTCTTGAAGGAAAGCGCGCAGGCTGCTGCATCCGCCGTTCCGGGGGTCGTTTCCGCGGACGTGACCATGACCTTCGAGCCGGCATGGGACCCCTCCCGCATTGCCCCCGCCGTCCGGGTCTCGCTCGGCTTCGCTGCGGTGAACTGACGGCCATGGCCCTGACCATTGAAATCGACCACGCCAAGACGCGCGCCAGGGCCGCGGCCGCCGTCGGCCGGCCGGTCGTGCCCCAATCCGTCAAGGGCCCGATCCGGCGGATCAAATGGGGCGTCTTGCTTCTAACGCTTTCGATCTACTACGTCACTCCCTTCATCCGTTGGCACCGCGGGCCCAATGCTCCGGACCAGGCCGTCCTGCTCGATTTCGCGAACGGACGCCTCTACGCGTTCTTCGTCGAGATCTGGCCGCAAGATCTTTACCTCTTGACCGGCCTGATGGTGCTCTCGGCATCGATCCTAGTCCTGGCCAATGCGCTGGCGGGTCGCCTGTGGTGCGGCTTCGCCTGCCCACAAACGGTCTGGACCGACCTGTTCCTGCTCGTCGAGCGGTTGATCGAGGGCGATAGACGCCAGCGCCTGAAGAACATCGGCGCACCTTTGACCCCAAAGCGGACCGCCCAAATAGCCGCGAAGCATGCCGCCTGGCTGCTGATCTCATTCGCGACCGGCGGGACGTTGATCTTCTATTTCACCGACGCCCCCGGCCTGCTGCGGAGCTTCGCGTCCGGAGACGTTTCGTTCAATGCGCTGACATGGATCGTCGTGTTTGCCGCGACCACCTACGGTCTGGCCGGCTTCGCGCGGGATCAGGTCTGCACCTTCATGTGCCCCTGGCCCAGGCTACAGGGCGCGATCTGGGATCCGGAAGCCTACACCGTCAACTATCGCGATTATCGCGGCGAGCAGCGGATGTCCGCGAAGAAGGCCGCCGCGGTGCGGTTCGAGGGCAAGCCGGCGGGCGACTGTGTCGATTGCGGCCAGTGCGTAACAGTATGCCCGATCGGCATCGACATTCGGGAAGGACCGAACTTCGCTTGCATCAACTGCGGCCTTTGCGTCGATGCCTGTGATGGGGTGATGAAGAAGCTCGGCCGCCCGCGTGGTCTCATCGACTACGAAAGCTGGAACAACATCGAGAGGGCCCGCAGAAGCGAGCGGCCCGTTAATCGCCTGGTGCGGCCGAAGACGATAGGGCTGACAGCAGCCTGCGTGGCGATGGCCGCCGCGATCGCGATCGGTCTCGAGACCAAGGCAACGGCGACCCTATCCGTGCAGCACGACCGGGATCCGGTCGCGGTCAGGCTCTCGGATGGCTCGCTGCGCAACGCCTACACGCTAAAGCTTCTGAACAAGTCGGCCGGTTCTCATATTTATTCGCTCACCGTCAGCGGCTTCGATGCGAAGCTCGTCATCGTAGGAGGACGAAGCGAGTCGTCCATCTTGGTCGGGCCCGAGACCTCCGCAACGCTGCGGGTCACCCTGACGGCCAATGCTGACGGTCAAGGCGAGGTCGTCTTCACGGCGCAGGACGAAACCGGTGCAGCCCTTTCCGTAATGGACAGGTTTCTCGATCGCTGAGCAGGCCAAAGATCTCCGCGGCGAGGCGGAACTCCTGGGGAAAATCGGGTAGGCCCCTGCGCGCGCTCCGCAGGACGGTTGGCCTTTCGCGCCACGATCTCGCTTACGCGTCGCAGGTTTCGAACGTTACGTCGCTCTGATAGAGGGCGGCAAGGGAAACGCCTCAACCCTGCTGCTGCAGCATCTTGCGACGGCGCTTTGTCGACCTTCGATTGCCAGCGCTCGCGTCGAACTTTCCGGGTTCGGTCAGGTCTAAAAGTTGCCGGAGCGCTTTGCCCGCGAGTGCCATCGGTCCGCCTAGGGCTTTTCTCGCCAAGCAACTTCCCCGTCTTCAGGTTCAGGAAGTGCAGGCGGGCACAGGCCTGACAGGAGACGCTGACGTAGGCGTCGTCGCCAGTGCGATGGTCCGCATCCGCGATCCAGTGTTGTACCTGCTGATTCCTCACTGGGCAGGTGAAGACGAGAGTTTTCATTTGAATGCGAGTTCCTGATCTCCGGAGATCCAGCACTTGGGGCACGGAGCCTCACGATGTGCATGCGGATCGATCAGCTGGGGCCGCTCTCTTCTAACTCGATGCGCTCCGTCGACATTGCGCTGGCTCAAGTCGGCTCACCTCAGGCCAAGCGATGCGACGTGCGATTCGTAAACAATCCGTAAAGATCAGAGGTAGCAATCATTGAAATCTCGCGCTCAAGTTTGATGTGACGCAACGACGGCGGCGGGTGAAAATCTCACGTCGAATCACTTATCTACGCAGGGAAGCCAATGTCGCGTATCCTCAGTCGCCTCCGTATCTCCACCAAGCTTGTCTCCGCCCCGCTCGTCGGAATGCTCTTCGTCGCAGCGATGATCGCAAATCAGGTCGTTGCCAACGGCGGTGTCGAAACAGGCATTATCAACGCCATCGATCAACAGGAGATCGCCAGGCTCGCCATCGAAGTGAAGGCCGATGCGCGGCGGATGCAGGTCGCGGTGCGCGACCTGCATCTGGCGAAGACCGAGGAGGATATCCGCGCCGGCGAGGATAGGCTCGCCGCGGCCCGCAAGGATGCGGAAGGCATTGCGGACGATATCTTCCGCCGTTCCCGCTCGGCGGAAAACAAGGCTCGCGTCGTTGAGCTGCGCGAGCAGATCGAAGCCTACGCAGGCGCCGGTGGTCGTGTCGCCACCAACCGGCACAAGAACATCGTTGCAAGCGTGGCCGGACGCTCCGAGGAGATGGCGGCGCTCGATAGGGAGGTCGCCGACCTCGCACGTAACGTGACGGTTCCGGCTTCCATGAAAGTCGACGAGCTTGCCGTGGAAGCCGGCAAGTTCGCCTCGACGAGAGCGGAAGCCAAGAAGAACGAGGTCCGCGCCACGCTGCGGAGCTCCGCCATGACGTCCGGCATCGTCGGCGGCGTAGCGATCGCCGTCCTCGTCGCCGCGGCCCTCATGGGGGTATTCGCCGTGTCCCGACCGATCGGCGGCATGGTCACATGCATGAAGGCGCTCGCGGGTGGGCATCTGTCCGCCGCTATCGCAGGCCTCGAACGCGGCGACGAAATCGGCGACATGGCTCGAGCCACGCAGGTCTTCAAGGAGGGACTTCTCGAGACGACACGACTGCGAGCGGATCAGGCCCAGGCGGAGGCCCGCGCTGGCGCCCAGCGGAAGCAGGACATGGAAAATTTCACCGCTTCGTTCGAAATCGCCGTCGGCGGAATCATCGAACGCGTATCGTCGAGTTCGGCGAGCCTTGAGCAAGCGGCTGCGGCGCTGATGAATACCGCATCTTCCACCCGCGAGATGTCGACGACGGTAGCCTCCGCATCCGAAGAAGCGTCCGCAAGCGTTCAGTCGGTCGCAGCGGCGACCGAGGAAATGGCCGCGACGGCCGCCGAAATCGGCCGCCAGATCGAGGGATCCTCGAAAGTGGCCAAGGACGCGGTCGACGAGGCGAACAGCACCGATCAGTCGATGGCGCGGCTCGCCGTGGCAGCCGACAAGGTCGGTAGTATCGTAACGCTGATTACGGCGATCGCGGAGCAGACAAACCTGCTGGCGTTGAACGCCACGATCGAGGCCGCTCGCGCCGGTTCGGCGGGCCGAGGCTTTGCGGCTTCAGGTGGACGTTGCCAAGGAAGAATTCGGTGTCGCGCAGGCCAACCATTCGCGAACCGTCGCTGCCGTGCTCGGCGTGCTCGCATTCGCGCTTCTGGCGGGACTCGGCCTTGGATGGCTGACGATGGGAGCCATCGGTGCCCCGTCCGACGACTGAAGGAGGCCATGGCGCAGATTCAGCAGGGCAATTATAACAGCCGCATAGTCATCGAACGCGACGACGAGCTCGGTCATGCGCTTCGGGACGTACAGGCGATGCAGGCCAAGTTCGGCTTCAGGAGTATGAGTACCTGATGTCGATCGTCCATGACGCCGGAAAATATCGAATCAGCGGTCCGCCGCGCGCTTTTTACCACGCGCACTACTGCGGCCTGTCCTTCCATCCCGGCGTAACGATTCGGATCGGCGTGAACCGCAGCACGCACAAGCTGCTCGGACACCAAGATGAATGTATTTGAGTTTAGCTTTTCGCCGGGGCCATCGAACGTATCCAGGCCAGCCGGCCGATGGCCTTCTCCGCCAATCCCTGCAGCAGGGCAACTTGGGTCTGATCGTCGGAGCTTTCGACGTTCTCCAGGTACGCCTCCGCGAGCGCTTCTGAGATCGTCTCGGCATCCTCAAGCTCAAGCGAAATCGGAAATTTGCCTATACCTTCGGCCTGCATAGACATTTGCATAGTTTCCTGGAGAAGCTGTCCTGTGCGGGCTGCTGCCGCCCCGCCGAGACCGCGTTCGAGGTCGGCAAGCTGCGCCGCGAGGCGGAGTTCCAGTGCAGGCGCATCTACCCGCATCACCGTCGCATCGTCGCGCCCTCTTTCGACTTCGCCCGCTCTCTATGATAAGCGGCGTCGTTCCTTCCTCAGTGTGGAAACGTGTCCGAATTCCTCGCGCGCCATGGCTTCGGCGGCCTGCTTGATTTCGGAATCCTCGGAATAAGCGGCCACATAGGACCAGAATGCGAAGGCTTGCTCCTCGTTACGCACGGCCGTAGCCAATGCGCGGTAGGGGGTTATCAACCGCGAGTTTGCAATCTCCTCAGCCGTGTCGAGATTGAAACTTTCGGGAGCCTCCCAGCGGACCAACGCAGGGTCAGGGGCCTTGCCGCGGCTGGATTGTGACCATCTCGTGACGCTACCTACATTCTCGCGCTCGGCGGTTGCGAGTTGAGCAAAGATTTGGGCCAAGGAACCCTTGTTCTGGCGTGCCATCTCCTAGATCAACTCAGATCTGTTCGCCGCCTCCGTCTTCATTGAATGGGCGAGAGCGAACAGCTCGTCGAGCGACTCAAGCGTTCCGCCCGGCTCGCTCATCAGCAGCGAAGTTCTTAGCAATGGCATGACGCAGTCCTGCAGGTTGTTTTCCAGCGCCCAAGGGGTATAAAGTTAGTTGAAGTTTGCCAACAGAATGGGCGGCACGGCCAGGCGGCTCTTTGCGTATGTCGGGCTCGCTGTCACAACTTTGAACCATTCCAGGTGCTGGCTTTTTGATCCAACGCAACGAGGCGTACTGGTAGAGGCTCTACATCAACTTTCCAAAGCTTGCGATCAGAACAACGGCGTTCTGCTGAATCTGGAAGACGCTTTTGCGAAGACCCGTCAACATTTATGCTTTATTGGGAATTCTAGCCGTTTTCAGCTGGTTTGCCTTGTCGGGAGAGGCGTCGGCCGCAGGCCGTCTCAGCGAATACCTTGATAAGGCCGAGCCAGCCGAACTGGTGGCGGGCGCGAATCGCTTCGGACCGCCGCAGGGCGATCCCGCTATTGTTCCCGCGCTGAAGGACGATCAGGTCATCGGCTTCGTCTACCTCAACTCCGACTTTGCCAATGCGACGGGTTATTCCGGCAAGCCGATCCAGCTTCTGGTCGGCATCACGCCGAAAGGCGTGGTGACCGGCCTCAAGATGGTCGAGCATAAGGAGCCGATCGTTCTGCTCGGCATTCCGGAACAGCGCGTGGTCGATGCCGTCAACAAGCTGATAGGCGCCGACATGGACGGCGTCGCCCGCGGCACCGCGCAAGCGCCGCAGGTCGACATCGTCAGCGGGGCCACTGTCACCGTGCTGGTCATGGGCGACAGCATTGTCCGCTCCGCCACCAAGCTGATCAAGGGCGGCCGCCTCGGCGGCCAGGGCAGCGTCGCCGCCAGCGTGACGCCGCAAGTGAAGAAGGCGGTCGATCCCGACAAGAGCGAAATCCGCGACTGGGAGACCCTGCTCGGCGACGGTTCCATCCGCCGGTTGCTGCTCTCCGTCGATGACGTCAACAAGGCCTTCGAGAAATCCGGCAACGCTGCCGCCGCCGCGCATCCGGAAGAGGGCGAGCCGGACGACATCTTCATCGACCTCTATGTCGCCGATGTCGCGGTGCCAACCATCGGCCGCAGCCTGCTTGGCGAGGACGGATTCAAGCGGCTGGCCGGCCGGCTCAAGCCCGGCCAGCAGGCCCTCGTGGTCGCGGGATCGGGACGTTACTCCTTCAAGGGCGCGGCCTACGTCCGCGGCGGCATCTTCGACCGCGTCGAATTGATCCAGGACGGCAACAGCATCCGCTTTCGCGACCGCAACCACACACGGTTGGGAAGCCTCGAAGCCGAAGGCGCGCCGCACTTTCCCGAAATCGCGCTGTTCGTGTTGCCGCCGGAATTCACCTTCGATCCGACCGAACCCTGGGTGTTGCAACTGCTGGTCCAGCGCGTGGTCAGTGCCAAGGACAAGGCCTGGCTCACTTTCGATCTCGGCTATACGCTGCCCGACGGCTACATCAAGCGCGAGCCGGCGGCACCGGCACCGCAGCAGGCGGCCAAATCAACCACGCCTCCCGCCGCAACGGCTGGAACGCCGGCCGCTGCGCCCCCGTTACCCGCGACGGGCTTTGTTGCCGAAGACGAGCCGCTGTGGATGAAGATCTGGCGCTCCAATACCGTCATGATCGGCACCACAATCGCGGCGCTCGGCGCGCTGACCCTGATCTTCTTCTTTCAGAACAGCCTGGTACGTCGTCCCAGGGTCTATGTCTGGGTCCGCCGCGGCTATCTGCTGTTCATTCTGGTTTGGCTCGGCTGGTACGCCAATGCCCAGCTTTCGGTGGTCAACGTCCTGACCTTCGCCAATTCGCTGCTCACCGGCTTCAGCTGGGAATATTTCCTGTCGGCGCCGCTGATCTTCCTGCTTTGGGCCGCGATCGCCGCCGGACTGCTGTTCTGGGGACGCGGGCCGTTCTGCGGTTGGCTCTGTCCGTTCGGTGCGCTGCAGGAACTGCTCAACAACGTCGCCCAGGCAGTCAAGATTCCGCAATACCGGCTGCCATGGGGGCTGCACGAGCGGCTGTGGCCGATCAAGTACATCATCTTTCTCGGCCTGTTCGGCATGTCGCTGTATTCGACCGCGCTCGCCGAGCAACTGGCCGAGGTCGAGCCGTTCAAGACCGTCATCGTGTTGAAGTTCGCGCGCGAATGGCCCTACGTCATCTACGCCTTGACGCTGCTTTCCGCCGGCCTGTTCGTCGAGCGGTTCTTCTGCCGCTACATGTGCCCGCTCGGCGCCGCGCTGGCGATCCCCGGCCGCGTCAGGATGTTCGAATGGCTGCGGCGCTGGCCCGAATGCGGCACGCCCTGCCAGCGCTGCGCCAAGGAATGTCCGGTGCAGGCGATCCATCCCGAGGGGCACATCAACGTCAATGAGTGCATCTACTGCATGCATTGCCAGGAACTGTATTTCGACGACCACCGCTGCCCGCACATGATCCAGGTGCGGCTGAAGCGCGAGAAGCGCGACGCGCTGTCGTCGCCCTCGATGCGCAGCGGCGGCAAGGGACCGAACACCATCATCACCGCCGGCGGCAAGCCGATCAACCTGCCGCCGGTCGGCGCCATCACACCACCCGCAACCTGAAAGCCTGGAGGCTATTATGAGCGACAACGGAAACGGAAAGGGCGTCAGCCGGCGTACCTTGCTTGGAACCACCGCGGCGGCGGCGGGCGTCGGTCTTGCCGGCGGCATTGGGCTCGGCACCGACGGCAAGGGCGTTGTCGGCGCTGCCGATGCGCAGACCAAGACCGCGGCGCCGAAGGCGCCGGCCGCGCGGCCCGCCGTCGTGCAGAAGGCCGAAGTGCATCCCGGCGAACTCGACGAATACTACACCTTCTTCTCCAGCGGCCAGTCCGGCGAACTGCGCATCGTTGGCTTGCCGTCGATGCGCGAATTGATGCGCGTTCCCGTGTTCAACCGCTGCAGCGCCACCGGCTGGGGCCAGACCAATGAAAGCCTGAAGGTGATGACCGAGGGGCTG
>NZ_JAUYQU010000317.1 GCF_030697065.1 Bradyrhizobium sp. | reverse complement strand
ACCTTCGCGCCGATCAGCACCACCGACACATAGAACGCCCACAGCTTGAGATCGCCGGTCGCGGCAATCGCGATGGTGCCGGCGCCGAGCACGAACATCAGCGCCGCCCACGCATAGCCCGCGATCGTGACATATTCCGGAACGGTCTCGGTCACGATCGGCGGCATATAGCGCAGCATCCAGCCACGCTTCAGCATGATCGCGCCGATCGCGAAATGTCCGATCGCGGGTTTGGCCAGCACGAAGCGCGCATCGTGCGTGAGCAGCGTGGCGCCGCCGAGCACGATCACGAGGCCAAGGCTCGCCCAGGTCATGTAGCCGAGCGTCTGGCCCTTGTAGCGGGCGTAAGCCACCTGGCCGACCGCCCCCGCGATGGCCACCGCCGTCGCCAGGATGACGTCGCCCGTGATGAGATACAGCAGGAGGAAGACGATGGTGGAGAGGAAGTCGGCCCCGAGCCTGGCGAAAACGTCCTTCATCGTCGTTCCTTCCCTGCCACAGTTGGGTTCTTGCACAATATTCAGGAACCGGACAGCGCTCCGGAGACGGCCGGGGTCGCGTATTTGGTCCGGCGGTAGTCCGGATACCATCTGGTGAAATAGACCGCGGTGCTGCGGGCGGCGAAGGCGATCGCAAGTCCGGCCCACAGCGGCAGGCCCGGCACATAGATCATCAGCATATTGCCGGCCATCATCAGCAGGAAGCAGGCGCACCAGGCCCAGGCGATGGCATAATTCGCTTTCAGAAATCCGGGCAGGGCGAGGGTTTCGGCATCGACCAGCTCGCGGGCGTATTGCAGCGTGAACGGCTTGCGGATCGCAATCGACGTCAGCGAGATCGCGAGCACGCCGGCATCGACGGCCAGCTTGATGGCCGAAGCGCCGAGGCTGGAATCGACCAGAGCGATGTAAAGCCCCAACCCGATAAACAGCACCACGGAGCCGGCGCCGAGCGTCTTGAGCTGACGGCCGCGGAGGAAGTCATGGGCGATCACGGCGAGGCCGGTCGCAGCGGCTGCGAACAGCGCCATGTCGGCCGAAACAAGCAGCATCAGCAGCGAGAAAACGCCGAACGGAAGCAGGATGAGGAAGATGGTCATGACGGACCTCTTGGACCTATATCTTTACGATGGAAAGATAAATACGGGCAGGTGATGGCAGGGTCAAGCTGAATCTTTACAATGTCAACATAATGTGAGCGCGACGGCGATTACGGGCTGTTTCGCAGATACAGCGGAGCGTCGCTCGACAGTTCATCAAGGCTTTGCCGCAACGTCATTCCGGGGCATCGCGGAGCGATGAACCCGGAATCTCGAGCGCAATCATCTCTGGATTCCGGGTTCAACGCCAACGGGCCGGCCAGAGGCCGGACCGCTTGGCATTGCCCCGGAATGACGTGTGTGAACTCTACGTCGCCCCAACCCAGTTGCCATGAAAACCGTCGGGGACGCGATGGCCGAGCTGCACCAGCGCGACCGGACCGGAAGCGACATCGGTGGCGTTGAATACCGCGAGGTCGCTGCGGTTTTCGCGGGCGCGCCACACCGCGGCCAGCAGCCAGCCGTCGCCTTCGGCCGCATCCTTGCCGCGCTCGACGAATACCGGCTCGGAGATAGTGTCGCCGGCCGGCAGCAGATAGCTGCCGAGCCGCGAACCCTTGCCGTCGACATGCACGATGCCGGAGAGTGCGCCGATGAATGGCAGATCGTGGTTGGCACAGGCGTACCAGCCATGGGTGCTCTTCAGTCCGGCCCGGCGATCGTCGATACGCGGGAATTCGCCGGTGATGTCGTCGAGATAGGTTTGGCTGAAGCGGTCGGTATTGCCGGCGAGATCGAAGGTCCAGCGGCACAGCCGCGCGCGGGATTTGGCGGGGTCGGTCGGCGAACCGTCGGGATGGGTGAACAGCGGCGCTTCCTCGAACTGCATGACGTCGGCAATGATGCGCTCGCCATCCTCCCAGGCGTTCATGACGTGGAACACGTAGCAGCTCTCGGCGCGGAACCAGACGAGATCCTCAGGCGAACCGTTGCGTTTCATGACGCCGACATAGGCGCCCTTTTCCGGCTCCCAGGCGTAAGCCGGCTTGCCGCGCATCGCGCGCTCCATGCTGCCGGTAATGGGCAGGATCGGAAACAGCAGATGGTTTTCGGTGACGATGAAGTCGTGCACCATGCTGGCATAGGGCGCCTCGAAACGATCGAACCGCGTCACCACGCCGGACGCATTGACTGATCCGAAGGAGAGGGCGGGGGTCAGCGGTCCCGCGGCATTGTAGCCGAAGAACACCATCTCGCCGGTGACCGGATCGATCTTGGGATGGGCGGTGAAGGGACCGGCGATGCCCTTGTCGTAGTCGCAATAGCCGAGGCGATTGAGCGTGCCGGGCTCGATCTCGGTCGGCAGGTGTCCTTCCTCCAGCGCCAGCAGCCGTCCGCCGTGAAAGATGATGTTGGTATTGGCGACGCCGCTGTCGGTGCAGGACGTGGCCGGTGCGTCGGGCAGCTTGCGGCCGCCGAAGCCGCCGAACAGCGCGCGGCCGGCATCGTGCTCGGCCTGCCATTTCGGGGTGCGGACCCAGCGGTTGCGATAGCTGGCGCGGCCGTTTTCGAGGTGGAAGGCGTGCAGCATGCCGTCGCCGAGAAACCAGTGCGCGCCCGGCGCCTCGAACTGCGGATTGGGGCCGTTGCGATAGAGCGTACCGTTGAGTTCGCGCGGCAATTCGCCCACGACCTTGAGATGCGGCGCGTCGCATTCCATCGGGATCGGCGCCAGATTGCTCCGGGCCGCCCTGGTCTCCACCTGATCAAGCATCGTCGCTCCCTGATTTTATCTTTACATCGTAAAGATATCAATACAGCAGAGTTCCGCCTTCCGTCAAGCAATATCTTTACAGTGTCAATATCGAGGCCTATACAACACCGATGGCGAGAACACCGGAAACATCAGGCATTGGCCGGACTGCGCTCCGGCGCGATTCGAAAGCAGCGCCGGTCCGGCCCGGTCGCAAACCCGGCGGGCCACGTCACGCCAGGGCCGGCGAAGCCACGCCGTATCATCACGGCGACCTGCACGATGCCTTGCTGGAGGCCGCCGAGCGGGTACTGGAACGGGACGGCCTCGGCGGTCTGACGCTGCGTGCCGTGGCGCGCGAAGCCGGCGTCTCGCATGCCGCACCTACCCATCACTTCGGCGATCTCACCGGCCTCGTCAGCGAACTCGCCGCAATCGGCTTTCGCCAATTCAATGTCGCCATGGAGGCGGCCGGTGCCATCGATGCCCCGCCGCTGTTGAAGGCGATGGCACGGGCCAAGGCCTATGTCGCCTATGCGCAGGCGCATCCCGGCATGTACGGGCTGATGTTCCGCACCGAGCGGCTCGATATGACGCGGCCATCGCTGCACGAGGCCGCCAGTGCCTCGTTCGCCGGGTTGGCCGGCGCGGTCGGCGTCAGTCATCAGCAACAGGTGTCCGATGAGGCGCTTTCGCTGGACCAGGCCGCCGCCATCGCCCGCGCCTGGTCGCTGGTCCACGGCTTCACCACGCTGCTGCTCGACGGCCGGCTCACCGATATCCTGCGGCGGCTGCCCGCGGGCACCAATGTCGAGACCCTGCTGGATGCCATGCTGCGCTCGACCGTCGCGCGGCCGCCGGGACCATGATCTCCAGGGAACCGGTCATCCCGGTTCGACGCGCGCAATCTGGGGAAGGTTCGGTCAAAAAGCGCGAAAGGCCTGACATGGGCCCGGAATCGCTCTAGAACAACGGCTTCGCAATCCCTCATAGCATGTCAGTTCAAAGTCATCATGCCTGCCATCCCGTCGAACAAACCCTACCGCGTCGGCCGTTCCCGCACCGGGCTCGGCCTCTTCGCCACCAAGCCGATCAAGAAGGGCGCCAGGATCGTCCGCTATTTCGGACCGCTGCTGGATTCGAAGAAGGAGAAGGACGACGCGGTCGAGAACAAGTATCTGTTCGAACTGACCAACCGCTGGACCATCGACGGTTCGGTGCGCAAGAACATCGCGCGCTATATCAACCACGCCTGCAGGCCGAACGCGGAATCCGACGTCAAGCCGCGCAAGCGCAAGGTGGTGATCCGCGCCATCAAGAACATCGAGCCGGGCGACGAGATCAACTACGATTACGGTACCGACTACTTCAAGGCCTATATCAAGCCGATCGGCTGCAAATGCGCCGCCTGCGAGAAGAAGCGCAAGAAGCAGCGCGCCGAGGCGAGAGCCGAAAAGGCCCGCTTGAAGGCCAAGGCCGAGCGCAAGGCCTTGAAAGAGGCCGCGAAAGAAGCGGCGAAGAAGAAGCGCAACGGCAAGCCGGCGGATGGCAAACTCATGAATGGCCACGGCGCAAGATCCGCCGCCGGCAAACTGACGAAATCCGGAATTCCCGTGAAAGCGCGCGGCAAGCCGCGCGGGGAAAGCCGCGCGTCGGCCTGATTATTGTGTAATCGCGAGATTCCGGGTTCGATGCTTGCATCGCCCCAGAATGACATCTACCCGCCGGGTCTGTGCAGGGATTTCGGCAGCGGCGAATCGCCGAAGTTGAGCGTCGAGCGCTGAAGGATGGCGCCGTTCGCGTCGACCACGACACGAAAGCGCCGGTGTTCGCTGAAGAAGGTCAGGCGATAGCGGCCGATGTCGTCATCGACGCCGCGCTCGGACTGGCTGGTGATCTTGCCGGCGCGCATCTGATTCCTCAGCAACGGCAGCGCGATGCCGAGTCCTTCGGCAATGACCGATGCATCGATCTCGACGGTACCGTGCCCGAATTCAACAGGTTTCATCGGACTCTCATGCGACGGCCGGCGTCTGTTTCCTGCCCGCACGGGCCGGATAGGCGCATTCCGCCAGCGTGGTGCCATCGAGCTCGCGCATGAAGGCTTCGCGCGCGGCGGCTAGGCGGGCCCTGAGACGGCAGCGCGGCAGCAGCACGCAATTGCCGCCATCGTCTCGAAAACATTCGACCAGCGCGCGCCGGTCCTCCAGCGCCCGTACCACCTGGCCAAGCGTGATCGCCTGCGGCGGCCGTGCCAGCGTGAAGCCGCCGCCGGCGCCGCGCTGGGTGCTGATGAATCCGGCCTCGGCCAGGTCACGTACCACCTTGGCCAGATGATTGCGCGAGATGCCGAACTCGGCGGCTATTTCATTGGTCGCGAACGAGCGCGTCGGTTCGCCGGCCAGCCGCATCAGGGCGCGCAGGGCAAAATCCGTAAACAACGTCAGGTTCATGGCATCTCCAGGCAAATAAGCCTTGCATATCGAGCATACAGGGTTAAATAGGTAAATGAAATACCTATTTAAGGAGAGTAGCCGTGACTGCATTGGAACGGCGCGAAAAGATCACGGCCGAGATCGTCGCCAGGACCGGCATCACCGAGGCGCTGATCGAGCGTCTGGTTCATGCGTTCTATGCAAAAATCCGCACCGATGCGGATCTGGCGCCGGTATTCGAAGCCCGAATCCAGGATTGGGAGCCGCATCTGCAGCGGATGTGCGCATTCTGGTCGTCGGTCGCGCTGATGTCGGGCCGCTATCACGGCACGCCGATGGCCAAGCACATGCCGCTGCCGGTCGATGCCGATCACTTTGATCGCTGGCTCAAGCTGTTCGAGGAGACCGCGCTTGAGGTCTGTCCGCCCGCGGCCGCAACCCATTTCGTCGAATTGGCGCGGCGGATCGCCGCCAGTCTCGAACTCGGAATCGCCGGCGCGCAGGGCGTCATGCTCGGCAACGGCGAACGATTCCGGCGCCGGCAGGCTCAAGCAGAAGGAGATAGCAGATGAAGCGTCAAGTCCCGGTCGCAACCGTCATCAACGATACCAGGCTGGCACAGGAGCCGGCGAATCCGTTTTCGGGCAGCAGTCTGGTGCCGATGCTGATTATCGGGATCGTTCTGGTCCTGGTCGGCATGATTGGCGCAGTGATGTTGAGCTGAACCGATTGATCGGCAAGGAATTTGCCGCGGCTGGCGGTGAATAGCCGCCGGGCTTGCATCGCGGCAAGCCCGGAAGCCGCTCCTGGTTCGGTCGTGCGGTTCAAGCCGCGACCGCGCCGCCGCTCTTGCGCAAGCCGATATATTGCAGCTCTGCAAACACCCCGGTGCTGATCGCGTGGATGGCGATGAAGGCATAGCCGAGCAGGCTGGGGCTGACCCATCCGCTGAGCATCAGTGCGATGCTGCCAAGTGCCCATGCCGCATTGCCGGCAATCACGATGGCCACCAGCGCCCTGGGCATCGCTTGCCGCGTGCCGAGCCAGCCGACCAGCGCGGTATACGCGATCAGGAACAGGCCGGTTCCGAGTACGAGCGACTGAGGAAGGTTGAGCATCGGCGCCAGTAGTCCGGCGCCGAATGTCTGCAGCAGGGCGACCGCACCGGTGACGACGGCGTCGGCCAGCAGGGCGCAGCTCAGGAATGTGGACGGCTGGATCATGGTGGTTCTCCTTTTTTAGATTAGGCTCATGGTCATCTCGTGTGATGCGAAGATGGCAGCCGCGGCGAGGTAATTCGATTACGTGCGAGGTAATGGAATGTGCGAAATTCGCATGGTAGGTTTTCCAGCATGAACGCACACACCGCCACGGCACGAACGGAACGAAGCCAGCCCGCCCATATCGGCGACCATCTGCGCGAATGGCGGCAGCGCCGTCATCTCAGCCAGCTCGATCTCGCCGGCGACGCCGAGATTTCGGCGCGCCATCTGAGTTTCGTGGAAACCGGCCGGGCGGCGCCGTCGCGCGAGATGGTGCTGAAGCTGGCGGAGCGGCTGGAGGTTCCCTTGCGCGAACGCAACGTGTTGCTGGTGGCGGCGGGATACGCGCCGGCATTTCCGCAGCGCTCCCTCGACGATCCCGCGTTGAAACCGGCGCGGGCGGCGATCGACCTGGTGCTGAAGGCGCATGAGCCCAGTCCGGCGCTGGCAATCGACCGGCACTGGAATCTGGTTTCGGCGAACCGCATGATGATGCCGCTGCTGCAAGGCATTTCCCCGTGGCTGCTCGGCCAGCCCATCAATGTGCTGCGGCTCGCCTTTCATCCCGAGGGACTGGCAGCGCGCACCGTCAACCTCGCCGAATGGTGCAGCCATCTGCTGGAGCGGCTGCACCGCCAGTGCGAGACGACCGCCGATCCCGAATTGCTCAAACTTCATGCCGAGCTGAAGGCCTATCCGATCCCGGCACGCTCCGGTCCGTTGTCATCGGACCATGTCGCGATCCCCTTCAAGCTGCGGCTCAATGGTGACGTACTCAGCTTTATCTCCACGACCATGATCTTCGGCACCCCGGTCGACATCACGCTGTCGGAACTGGCGCTGGAGACGTTCTTCCCCGCCGACGATCTCACCGCCGAGCGAATGCGGGCGATGGCGGCTGCGCTGGACTAGGCGTCTGCGTTCGCGGCGGTGTTTACAGGCGGAGCCGCAGTCCGCATACTCGACACGAACAGCGGAGTGAATTCATGTGGCAGCGGCCGTTCTTTCACGAGGGAATGCGCGATCTTCAGGATCGCTTCGACGGGCGCCGCGTCGCCGAAGCCATCGAAGACCGCCGCAAGCACTATGAATTCTGGGACGACGAGAAGGAGATGATCCGGAACTCACCGTTTTTCTTCATCGCGACGTCCTGGCAGGACTACACCGATTGCAGCATCAGGTCGGGCGATCCGGGCTTCGTCCAGATCGTCGGACCCAACGTCATCGAATTTCCCGAGTATGACGGCAATTCGATGTACCGCACCCTCGGAAATATCTCGCGCAACCCCAATGTCGGCCTGCTGTTCGTCCGCTTCGACGGCAAGAGCCGGCGGATTCGCGTCAACGGACGCGCCGCCATCCTCGACGACGCAGAGGCCCTTGGCCGGCATTTCGGCGCCAGGCTGGTGGTGCGGATCGAGTGCGAGATCTATCCGAACTGCCCGCGCTACGTGCCGGATCTGGAGGGAGCGACGCCGTCGCCCTACGTGCCGCATGTCGGCGAGGGCACACCGCCGCCTCCGGAGTGGAAGCAACGCGACTACATCCGCGACATCCTGCCCGCGGACGATCCTCACGCCGCCATGCTCCGCCGCGATCCGGGGCAGGATCGGTAACCCGGCCCGCTGAGGCTCTGGAAATGCGGGCTTGTTTCGCCCGCGTTTCGGCCTATTTTGCGGGCATCGTTTCCCGGAGAACGCACCCATGAGCACCCTGAAGCCGCTGCAGATCGACATCGTCTCCGACGTGGTGTGCCCATGGTGCTACATCGGCAAGCGCCGGATCGAGAACGCGCTGGCGCTGGCGCCGGATGTGCCGGTCGAGATCAACTGGCGGCCGTTCTTTCTCAATTCATGGGTGCCGCGCGAAGGCATCAGCCGCGACGAATATCTCACGAAGAAATTCGGCTCGGTCGAGGCCTACAAGGGTATTGCAGGCCGTGTCGTCGCCGCCGCCAATGAAGAGGGGCTGACCTACCGGCCGGAACTGGTCAGGCGCCAGCCCAACACCACGGATTGCCACCGGCTGATTCACTGGGCCGATGCGCAAGGCAAATCCGCCGAGATGAAACAGCGGCTGATGGAACTGTATTTCCGTGACGGCGGCGACCTCACCGACCTCGACGTGCTGGTGCAGGCGGCCGCCGATATCGGTCTCGACGCAGAGGATATCCGCACGCGCCTGGCCACCGACGAGGACGTCGAACTGATCTCGGCGCAAGCCCAGGACGCCTCCGACAAGGGCATCTCCGGCGTGCCGACCTTCGTGTTCGCGCAAAAATACGCAGTGTCCGGTGCGCAGCCGGCCGAGCAACTGGCGCGTGCGATCCGCCAGGTGTCGGCGGAGGTGAACGCGCAGGCAGCGGAGTAGGCGGCGCGAAGCAAGTTGGGATCGTCATGCATACGGGAGGGCAGAAGTGCCCGCCCCCCGCCAACGCCACGCAGGGCGACAGAAACACGGATCTGTCCCCATTCCCAAAGAATTGGACGGCAACCGCCATGGTTACCATATCATTCCTGGAAATTCGCGGCAGTCGGATCTCATAGAAGGACTGCGCCCGAAAGCGTCGTCCATGACGATATCGCTGATTTTCCCGTGCTGCCACGGTGATCAGGGAATTGAAGTGAATAGTGTGGGGTGGTAGGCATTGTCGATGCGCCACTTCATAAAAGAAAACAAGACTCTTCGAAGGCTCTACTACCGTGCGCAGATGTTGCGCGCCGACGCACAATCAAACGAAGTCCGGATCATTGATGATCTAACGCAGGGCGTGCCCCGAACCTTTGTCGAGTTCGGATTTCACCCGATGCAGTTCAACTGCATCGCTTTGGCCAAGCGAGCGGAGTGGCGAGGTCTTCTGATCGACGGCAACACACGACAGGTGGCGGACGCGAGGGCCATCCTTGCAGATCGTATCGAGGTCGCGGAGCGCTTCCTGACGCTGGACAATCTCGGGTTTATCAAGGACAAATTTCCGCAGATCGGTCTGTTGTCGATCGACGTTGACGGCAACGACTACTGGTTTCTCAAGGAACTGATCGACACGGAACCTTCGGTGATTTGTGTCGAGTACAACGCGACGTTCGGGCTAGAGCCGATCAGCGTTCCCTATGATGCCTCTTTTGATCGCCACGAAAAGCACCCTAGCGGCTGGTATCACGGCGCATCACTGACAGCCTTGGCGAACCTTTGTGCTACCCACGGATATGGGCTAGCCGCCGTTTCGGAGGCCGGGCTTAATGCATTTTTCACAAAATCCGGACAGTTGGTCCCTGCGACTGCTTGGGTCGCAAACAGCATCCGCGATGAGTGGTCAGGCAAGACCCGTGAAGAACAATGGGCAGAGATCAAACACATGCCGTTCTCATATAACCCTTAGTTACACACGATCGCAAAACGAGCATCTTAACGCGCAAGAGGCTGGCCGAGCAGCTCACAAAGCTGCGCCGAGATCGAGAAGGTGTGCCGGTCGCGAACCCACAACTGTCATCACCCGCGAATGCAGGTGATCCAGTATCCCAGAGACAGCAGTGATTGAATCAACAGGCCGCGGCGTACTGGATCCTCCGCTGGAGCCTGTCATCGGGCTCGCCAAAGGCGAGACCCGGTGGCGGAGGATGACGAGTTGTGGTGAGGTGACCGCCGATGCCATCATCAGGCGATCGGCGACCTCGATCCCTCACGCCCCCTTCAGATAGTAATTTGCGCGCTTGCCGAGCGCGATCCGGCGCAGCACGCGGCGCATCGCCAGCGAGGCGCGCAGCGGCCTGATCGCGGTCGTGACCGTGCGATAGAACGCCAGCTTCAGCGCGTCGCGTACCGGCTGGCGCCCCGGCGGCAGTTGCGGCAGGCCGACGCCGCGCAGCATCGAATTGAAGAAATGCAGGTCGTTGGCGCGGCGCACCTCGCGGGTCTTCCAGGTGATCGCCATCGAGATCGAGAAGCTGCCGGCGGTGCGCACCCAGTGCGGCCACTGGTACGGCACATAGCAGCCGTCGCCCGCGAACAAATGGAATTCGGTGCCGCGCGGCGCAAAACTTTCGTCGTATTTCAGGTTGCGGTGCTTGGTCATCGAGCGCTCGATCTCGTCGTCGGACACGATCGACCGGTCGTTGTTGTCGAAGATCGTGAAGAATTTCTCGCCGTGGATATGGACGAAGAAATTGTCCTCGCTGTCGAGATGGAACGGCGTGGTCGAGTTCGGCGACGACACGAAGATAAATCCCTCGAGCTGTTCGAAGCCGGCGTCGAGCAGGCTGTTGAAGCCGCGCGCGCGGGCCACCGACAGCAGCGTGTCTTCCAGCAGCTGGCGGTATTCCGGCGAGTTCTCCACCCGCTTCAGCACCATCCAGGCGCCGGCGGTTTCGATACGCTTGACCACTTCGACGGGATCGAGATCGACCGATGGAATCGCATCCGGGTCCTGGCTGATGGCGACCTTGCCGGAGTTGTATTCGATCAGGTCGCGCGGCAGTTCGGCGGCGAGCTCGGCGATGCGTGGCAGGCTCAGGAGCGGATGGCCGACCAGCTTGTGACGGATCGCGAACGGTTTGAGCGGAAAGTCGCGCTTCAGCGCGTCGTTCCCGGCGGTAATCACCGGGGCGATTGCGGTGACGGTATTCATGACGATTTCCCCTGGCGTTTCCTAATGAAGTGGATGGCGCGGCGCAGCGGCTCGCGGATCGCGGTGCGCAGTTTCAAGGCAGCGTGGACCAGCGGCACCACGGGGTCGCGCGGCCGCAGCGGAACCAGCAGGTCGCCGATGGCAAGCCGCCCGCGCCAGATCGGATTGATCATGGGATGATCGGCATTGGCGCTGGAGTCGACCATCGCGATGTCGGGATCGGCGCAGAGATGCCGCGTCAGGTCGAGCGTCAGCTGCACGCCGGGCGACAGTCGTGCAAAATTCTCGTCGACACCGAGCTTGAAGTAGAACGCGCGGTCCTGATGCCGCAGCACGATCGCGGCCGCGACCGGGGTGTCGCCGGCGCGCAGGGTTACCACTTCGCATTGGCCGGATGCGGCCAGGTCGGCGGTGGCGCGGCGGACGAAGCCGGCATCGCCATCATGCTGCTTCAGCGCGGTGCCGCGCCGGGCCTTCCAGCCGGAGGCTTCCAGCGTCAGGAAGATCTCGACCGCCGAGGCGACTGCCTGCGGGGTGCGCGCCACCTCGAAACGGACTTCGCCGTGTTCGGCCAGCCGGTTGCGCTGGCGGCGCAGCTCCTTGAGTTTCTTCGCTCCGAGCGCCTCGCGCAGCAATTCCTCGGCGTCCTGCGTGGCATCGAGGCTGGCGCGAAGGTGGGATTGCAGCAGGCGAGGGTGCATGCCGCCCTGCCGCAGCACTTCGGTGAAAGTCCTGATGACGGCGCCATCGAGTGCGACATCGCGCAGAATCAGCGCATGGGCGCCGGCCATCCGTGCCTCGCGCATCAATCCGAGGGCGGCATCCTCGGCCCATTCGCGATCGAGCGGCGGCGTGCCGAGCGTGCCGTAGGGATCGGCGCTGACCAGAACCGGAAGCGGAATTTTGTAGGCGCGCCACATCGAAATCACGGGCAACAGGCCGATCAGGCGCGCCGCGCCATCGGTCAAAAGCGAGGCATCGCGCCATGCGGCGAGCGCCGAGACGCCGGTGCGGCCCCGCGCCGAGCCGTTCACCGCCAGTTCCCAGTCGGGCAGATAGTAGCCGTTGGGTTCAACGGCGCGTTCGGCGAGCGTGCGCCATGGGCTCGCGGCGATCGCCGCGAGCGGGCCAAAGCCGGCCCCGCCTTGCGAAGCCGCCATCGGCTGCGGACGCTTGCTCGCGGTCACCGAAGTGCCAACGACCACCGCTCTGTCAACGATCTCTACCACGTCCCCGTTTCCCCGTTCGCGATGATCGAAGCGGCGCGCGTGGCGTCGCTTTCTGCATGCGTTGACGGGGACACTAGGGAAAAAGATTGGAAAAACCCGCCTGCGCGGCGACGCAATTCGAGCGGTATTGTTAACCGACCGTTGAGCATACGGATGGCACGTGCGGGGTGCCGGGTGCTGCCCCGCGTGGCAGATCCAGTCGTCGTCCGGCCGCGTCGCCCAAGGCCGGCGTTCCTGGAGTTAATCGAGGTTAACAACGTAGATCAAATCGATGCGCCTCAGGGTTAACTCGAACGCCTTATGAATTGGCCGAAAGCGCTGTCGACGCTTCAATGGAATTGAAGAGCATGTGGTTGATGAGTTTCATCAGTAAGTACCTCGGATGAAGCCATTCAATCAGTCATCGGGATCATGGCAGAGTCCGAGTATGCGACGGCAAGGTGCGATCATGGTCGCCATCGCCGGTTTGGCTGCGATCGCGCTCCTGTTGATGCCTGGAGCAGCGGGGCTCGTCGCCGTTGTGCCAATCATCGCACTCCTGCTCGCAGGCGGCTTCTGCCTCAGGCAAAGTTCGAAGGGCGCAAGCGCGGCGGCGATGTACCCGCCGCCGGACATGCTGCTGGCCACGGCGATCGAAAGCACGCCGAACGGCCTGTGTATCTTCAATGCTGACCTCAGGGTCGTGATCAGCAACAGCCACTTCGCCGCGATGTATGGACTGACGTCGGCACAAATCCAGCCGGGTACGCCGCTGCGCGAGATTCTCCACAGCCGCGTAGAATCATGCTTCTGCCCGACGAATGCGGAGGAGTATGTCGCAGATTGCCTGAGTAGCGCCAGCTCGCGCGAGACGCTCCATACGACCGACGAACTCTGCAACGGCAAAGTCATCGCCGTCAGCCGTCATCCCATGCTCGGAGGTGGGTTGATCGAGGTTCACAGGGACATTACCGATGTCCGGCTCGCAGAAATTCGCGCAGAGGCCGGACGCCAGGAATTGATCGGAAAGCAGTTTGCGATCGACCAGGCCGTCATCGTCGCGGTGACCGATCTGACGGGCAGTATCACCCAGGCAAACGACAATTTCTGCAGGATCAGCGGATATTCACGCGCGGAATTGCTGGGGCGGAACCACCGCATTCTCAATTCCGGTACGCATTCAAGAGAGTTCTTCCGCGACATGTATCGCTGCATCGCAAAAGGCGAGGTCTGGCGCGGCGAATTATGCAACAGGTCCAAGTCCGGCATGCTGTATTGGGTCGATACCGTCATCACCCCGCAACTCGGTTCTGACGGAAAGCCGATTGCATACATGGCAATCCGGGTCGACATCACTGCGCGAAAGTACGCCGAGGCCCAGATCTCCTATGCGGCGACGCACGATGCGCTAACCGGACTGGCCAACCGTGCGGCGCTGCTGGAGCGGATGGACGAGGCCTTGGCCCGGATGCAGCAGCACGGCGGCGCGCTGACCGCTCTGATGCTGGATCTTGACGGATTCAAGTGCGTCAATGACACGCTTGGGCACGCTGCAGGTGATGCGCTGCTTAAGCAACTGGCGGAGCGTTTCAAGTCGTCGCTTGGCGAGACCGACATGATCGCGCGTCTCGGCGGAGATGAATTCGCGATCATTCGGACCGGCCTGACCGATCAACGGGAGGACACGATCGGGCTCTGCGTCCGGCTGCTGGAACTGGCGGCCGAGCCCTTCCGTCTGGACGGACAGGATGTCTGTATCGGGACCAGCATCGGCATCGCGCTGGCTCCGATGAACGGAACCAACGCCGGAGAACTGCTCAAGAAAGCCGACCTTGCCATGTACCGGGTGAAGTCCGAAGGGCGTAACAGCTTCAGCTTCTTCGAGGAAGATTTGAGCGAGAAGGTGATCTCGCGGCTGCGACTGGTCAACGACATGCGGGCGGCGTTGTCGCGCAACGAATTTGAACTGCATTACCAACCGCAGTTCGATACCGGGACTTCGCGGCTCTGTGGGATGGAAGCCCTGGTTCGATGGCGCCATCCCGTCGCGGGGCTGCTGTATCCGGATCGCTTCATCGCCATCGCGGAGGAGACCGGGCTGATGGGGCCGCTGGGAGAATGGATCCTGCAGCGTGCGTGCGCCGATGCGGTTTTGTGGCCCGAGAACATCAAGGTGGCGGTCAATCTCTCTGCCGTGCAATTTCGGGCAGGTACGTTGTTCGACGTGGTCCTGTGCGTTTTGGTGGAGTCGGGCCTGCCGCCGGAACGGCTGGAACTGGAGATCACCGAATCCCTGCTGCTGCAGGACAAGGAGAGCCACGTTCGGGTCATTCGGCAGCTCAAGAACATCGGCGTGACTATTGTCCTTGACGACTTCGGAACCGGCTATGCGTCGCTCAGCTATCTGCTGATGTTTCCCTTCGACAAGATCAAGATCGACAAATCCTTCACGGAGGGGTTACTGACGCGGGTGGATTGCATGGCCGTGGTCGCGTCAATCCTGACTCTGGCCCGTGGGCTGGAAATTGCCGTGACCGCCGAGGGCGTGGAAACCATCGCGCAGTTCGAACGGCTGCGCGCCCAGGGCGTCAATTACGTTCAGGGCTACCTGTTCGGTCGTCCAGGTCCAGTGCGGGAACTGAATTTCTCCGCCCTCGACATGATCGCGAGGGCAGATGAAGCGGCTTGATGAAGATATGTCGCCGCGCGGCGCCGCACCGAACCGGTCCGGCCGAAGGCGAACACCGTGATTGCAGACCAATCGCTCGTTGACGAGCTCGAAACAGCGATTGCCGGCGGCGATATCGGCCGCCGTGCCGCGATTTTGCGGCGGGTAGCCGATCTGTTCGCGTCGACGTCCGTAACTCTGTCGCAAGAACAGATAGGGCTGTTTGACGACGTCCTGCATCAGCTCATCGAAGAAATAGAGGTATCGGCGCGCGCCCGCTTCGCGGAGTATCTGGCGAACAGCCCCGCCGCGCCGCCCCGGATCCTGCGCCGGCTGGCGCTCGACGACGTTATCGACGTCGCCCGTCCCGTTCTCTCGAACTGTGAACAGCTGGATGAATCGACGCTCGCGGAGGGCGCCCGAAGCAAGAGCCAGGCACATTTGCTCGCGATTTCGGTCCGGAAGTTCATTCCGGAATCGGTTACCGACATACTCGTCGAGCGCGGCAATCGGGAGGTCGCCTTGAATACTGCCGCGAATGTGGGTGCGTCATTCTCGGAACTCGGATATTCTTCACTGGTAAGGCGGTCCGGTGATGACGACGAACTGGCGGCTCGTACCTGGTCTCGCAGCGAAATTCCACGGCGGCATCTCCTCAAGCTTTTTGCCGATGCTTCCGATGCCCTGAAGCGAAGGCTGTCGAAGGAGGACCCGCGCAAGGCTGCGGTCATGGCCGATATGGTCAGGCGGGCGGCGGGCCAGCTTCAGGCGAGAACCAGGCAAATGTCGGCGGATTTCGCGAAGGCGCGTCCTTTGGTCCAGTCGCTCGCCGACGCGGACAAGCTGGACGAGGCTGCGTTGCTTGATTTTGCCACCTCGGCGATGTTCGCGGAGACGGTCCTTGCACTCTCTGTCATCTGCGGCCTTCCTGTCGGCCTCGTTGAGCGCGCATTGGTGGAAGAACGTTCGGAACAGGTTCTTGTCCTGGCCAAAGCCGTCGGACTGAGTTGGAATACGACCAAAACGATCCTGTTGCTGCAGGCCCCGGCGGAGCGGTCGATGGACGATTTCGACCGGCTGCTTGAAACCTTCCTGCGACTCAGGCCCGAAACCGCCAAGCAAGCGGTCCAGTTCTATCGGTTGCGCGAACGTTCCTTGGCGGAACGTTCGAACTGACCGGATGGATTATCGCGCGAAGCGGCTCGCTATCTAAGGGAACCGAGTTTTTCAAGCTCAGGAAGGTTTGAAACCGTCATCACGCCATCGGAAAATGCGAGGATGCGACGTTTGCGAAACTGGCTAAATACCCGGCTAACGTGGACAGGGGTTAATCCGACCGCGTCCGCGATGTGCTGTTGGCGCAGCGGAAGCGGGAAGCGCTGTTCGCGGATCACATTCCTCGCGGCGATCCGCGTCATCAAATGCAACAGCAGATAAGCGATGCGTTCCTGGGCCGAGAACTGGCCCAGGACGGTGGAAAGTCTTGCAGCGTCATGGACCTCCTCCATGCAGGCTTTCGCTATCGCCCACTGAACGCTGGAATTGGCGGCGCACCTCGCGCGGATTTCGGAACGAGCAAATGCGCTGATTCGAACCTCGGTCAGCGCCTTGGCCGAAAAATAGAACGCCTTCTCGAAGATAGTCGTGGGAGAAAAAATATCTCCAGGGAGTAGAAACTGCAGGATCTGCCGGCGGCCATCGGAAAGCTGGAAGTAGCGGAAAGCCCAGCCGGCACAGAGCACGAATACGTCGCTGGAGCCCTGATTGCGGATGGCGATCTGCTCGCCGGCGCGCGCGGCGGCGAAGTGCTGCCAGCCGGAGTTCTGATCTGCTTTCGAGTCTTCGGAAACCGCCCCGAGAAGGGTCCCGCAAAGGCCCATTTCACGGTTTGGGCAGGTTACGCAAAGTGTCGCACGATTCATGAGAAGTGTTTTGCCTGATGTTCGCAACCGTGCGAGTGCAATTCTCCGACGCTGGGGAACTGAGTGCTGCATCTATCAGAGTTTGCTAATAGAGTAAATAAATTGCAGACGCCATTCAATCGCTGGCC
>NZ_JAUYQU010000287.1 GCF_030697065.1 Bradyrhizobium sp. | reverse complement strand
CGACGTCGACCAGGGCGACCCAGGACAGCGCCGCGGACACCAGCAGCAACCCGGTGGTGATCAGCTCGGCCGCACGCGACCCCGCCGCCGGCGGTTCGGCCGCATGATGATCGTCATGGGCGTGGTCATCGTGGCCGTGATCGCCCTGCGCATCCGAGGCGTGGGAATGGGAGTGGGCGCCATGACCGTCATGGTGATGCTCGACCGCATCGCCGCTCGGGTTGCGCGCATGCGCACCGAAGATGGCGATCAGGCCCGCGAGAATCGCGCCGATCAGCGGCAGAAAGACGATTGCCTGGATCATGTGACGCGTTAGCCCTTCATCAGATTGACGTCTTCGACCGCAATCGAGCCGCGATTGCGGAAGTACACCACCAGCACCGCGAGCCCGATCGCCGCTTCCGCCGCGGCCACCGTGAGCACCAGCAGCGCAAACACCTGCCCGACGATGTCGCCGAGGAAGGTCGAGAACGCCACCAAATTGATATTGACCGCCAACAAGATCAGCTCGATCGACATCAGGATGACGATGATGTTCTTGCGGTTGAGAAAGATGCCGAGGATCCCCAGCGTGAACAGGATCGCGCCGACCGACAGGTAATGTCCGAGACCGATGGTCATTTCACCCACTCCGGCGCGTCCGCATCCTGCAGCCCCTGTCCCGACGTCACCTTGCGCACGCTCATCGCCAGTTCGGGCGTTCGCGCGTTCTGCACGTTGATGTCCTGCCGCTTGACGCTGACCTTGTGGCGCAGCGTCAGCACGATGGCGCCGATCATCGCCACCAGCAGCACCATTCCGGCGATCTGGAAGTAATGGATATAGGTGGTGTAGAGCACGAGCCCGAGTGCCTCGGTGTTGCTGACATTGGCCGGGATCGTGGATATAGCCGATTTGGCGATATCGGGATTGATGACCCAGCCGCCCGCGACCAGCAGCAGCTCGGCGAGGAAGATCGCGCCGATCACGAGACCGAACGGCAGGTATTCCAGAAACCCTTCGCGCAGCTGGGCGAAGTCGACGTCGAGCATCATGATTACGAACAGGAACAGCACTGCGACCGCGCCGACATAGACCACGATCAGGATCATCCCGAGAAACTCGGCGCCCATCAGGATGAACAGGCCGGAGGCGTTGACGAAGGCCAGGATCAGGAACAGCACGGAGTGCACGGGATTGCGCGACACAATCACCATCACCGCCGAGGCGACGCAGACGCCGGCGAACAGATAGAAGAACAGGGCTGGAAGGATCATCGCATTTCCCCCGTCATTCCGGGGCGCGGACGAAGTCCGCGAACCCGGAATCCCGATGTAATCGCGCGAGATTTCGGGTTCGCGCTTCGCGCGCCCCGGAATGGCGGCGAGAGGTTGAGTAAGGTCATGCCCTCACCTCACCGGTACGGCGAATCGAGTTCGATGGATTTTGCAATCTCGCGCTCCCAGCGGTCGCCATTGGCGAGCAGTTTCGCCTTGTCATAATACAGTTCCTCGCGGGTCTCGGTCGCGAATTCGAAATTCGGGCCCTCGACGATCGCATCGACCGGACAGGCCTCCTGGCACAATCCGCAATAGATGCATTTCACCATGTCGATGTCGTAGCGCACCGTGCGCCTTGTGCCGTCATTGCGACGCGGGCCGGCCTCGATCGTGATCGCCTGTGCCGGGCAGATCGCCTCGCACAGCTTGCAGGCGATGCAGCGTTCCTCGCCATTGGGATAGCGGCGCAGCGCGTGCTCGCCGCGGAAGCGCGGCGAGATCGGCCCCTTCTCGAACGGGTAGTTCAAGGTCGGCTTCGGCTTGAAGAAATAGCGCATGGCTAGAAAAAACGCCGAGACGAATTCCGTCAGCAGAAGCGAGCGGGCTGTGGCGTTGATGTTGACACTCATGGCGACCTCATTTCGGCGCGATGCCGGCGAAATGCAGCACGCTGGCTACAATCACCACCATCGCCAGCGACAGCGGCAGGAACACCTTCCAGCCGAGCCGCATCAATTGATCGTAGCGGTAGCGCGGCACGATCGCCTTCGCCATCGCAATCAGGAAGAACATGAAAAATACCTTGAGCGTGAACCAGATCACGCCCGGCACCCAGGTGAACGGCACGACCTCGATCGGCGGCAGCCAGCCGCCGAGGAACATGATCGTTGCCAGCGCGCACATCGTGGTGATCGCGACGTATTCCCCCAGCATGAACAGCAGATACGGCGTCGAGCCGTATTCGACCATGAAGCCCGCAACCAGCTCGGATTCGGCTTCCACCAGGTCGAATGGCGGACGGTTGGTTTCCGCCAGCGCCGAGACGTAGAAAATCACGAACATCGGGAACAGCGGCCAGATGTACCAGTTCAGGAACGTCAGTTGCGGCAGGCCAATCAGCGTCGCCAGGCCACGGGTATGCTGCGCCTCGACCACGGCCGTGAGGTTCAGCGAGCCCACGCACAACAGGACCGTGATGATCACGAAGCCGATCGAGACCTCGTAGCTGACCATCTGCGCCGCCGACCGCAAAGCGGCCAGGAACGGGTATTTCGAGTTCGACGACCAGCCGGCCATGATGATGCCGTAGATCGACAGCGACGAGATCGCGAAGATATAGAGCACTCCGACGTTGATATCGGAGATCACCCAGCCGAGATCCATCGGGATCACCGCCCAGGCCGCCAGCGCCAGCACGCAGCTGACCAGCGGTGCGAGTAGGAACACGCCCTTGTTGGCGCCCGAGGGAATGATCGGCTCCTTCAGCACGAACTTCAGCAGATCGGCGAAGGATTGGAACAGGCCCCAGGGACCGACGACGTTGGGACCGCGCCGGATCTGCACCGCCGCCCAGATCTTGCGGTCGGCCAGCAGGATGTAGGCGATCGCGACCAGCAGAACGACGAGCAGCAGGACGCTCTGCGCGATCATGACGATCAGCGGCCACAGGAAGCCGGTCCAGAATCCGCTTGCGAAAAATTCGGCCATCAGCTCACTCCGCCGCCGTCAGCATTTGCCCGGAGGCCAGGCGGGAACATTCCGCCATAACCGCCGACGCGCGCGCGATCGGGTTGGTCAGGTAAAAATCCTCGACGGTCTTGAACGGCGCCTTCTCGACGCTGCCCCCCTTGCCCGCCAGCCTCTTGACGTCATCGGCCTTGCCGGCCTCGACCAGATCGATGCGCATCAGATGCGGCACCGCCTTGAACATCGCCTGCCGCAGGGCGCCGAGCGAGTCATACGGCAACTTCTTTCCAAGTACATCCGACAGCGCGCGGACGATCGCCCAGTCCTCGCGCGCCTCCCCCGGGGGGAACGACGCGCGGTTGGCCATTTGCACCCGGCCCTCGGTGTTGACGTAGATGCCGGACTTTTCAGTATAGGCCGCCCCGGGCAGGATGACGTCGGCGCGATGCGCGCCGCGGTCGCCGTGGGTGCCGATATAGACCACGAAGGTACCGTCAGGCACCTTGATGTCATCGGCGCCGAGCAGGAACAGCACATCGAGCGTGCCGAACGTCGTCATCTGTGCCGCGGTCAAGCCGCCTGCGCCCGGCGTAAAGCCGACGTCCAGCGCGCCGACCCGCGAAGCGGTGTCGTGCAGGATGCCAAACCCGTTCCAGTCGCCGGTGACCGCGCCGATATCGAGCGCGAGTTTCGCGGTCGCCGCGAGCACCGCGGTCCCGTCATGTCGCGCCGCCACGCCGGCGCCGACCAGCACGATCGGATGCTTCGCCCCCTTCAGCACGTTCGCGAAGGCATGCTTGCCGGCAGCGAGTTCGCCGAGCGAGTCCGTGCCGGCGCCGAGATAGTCGTAATCATAGGTCAGATCGGCCCTCACGCCGATCACGCCGACCTTGAGCTGGCCGGTCCGCCAGCGCTTGCGGATGCGCGCGTTGAGAACCGCCGCCTCCTTGCGCGGATTCGAACCCACGATCAGCAACGCATCAGCCTGCTCGATGCCGGCGATGGTCGGATTGAAAATGTAGGACGCGCGACCAACCCCGGGATCGAAGGCGTCGCCGCCCTGCACCGCCAGATTGGCGCAGCCGGATTTGGCCAGCAGTTCCTTCAGCGCGAACATCTCCTCGACCGCGGCGAGGTCGCCTGATATGGCGCCGATCCGCTTACCATCGATGCGGCCGGCCTTGGCCGCGATGGCGCCGAATGCCTCCGACCACGACGCCGCGCGCAGCTTGCCACCTTTGCGGATGTAGGGACGGTCGAGCCGCTGGGTGCGAAGGCCATCGACGACGTGCCGGGTCTTGTCGGAAATCCACTCCTCATTCACCGCCTCGTTGACGCGCGGCAGGATCCGCATCACCTCGCGGCCGCGGGTATCGACCCGGATCGCCGAGCCGACGCCGTCCATCACGTCGACCGACTGGGTCTTGCCGAGCTCCCAGGGTCGCGCCGCGAAGGCATAGGGTTTGGAGGTCAGCGCGCCGACCGGACAGATATCGACCAGATTGCCCTGCAGCTCCGAGGTCAGCGCGGACTCAAGATAGGTGGTGATCTCCATATCCTCGCCGCGGCCGGTCGCGCCCATTTCCGGCACGCCGCAGATTTCGGCGGCGAAGCGGACGCAGCGCGTGCACTGGATGCAGCGGTTCATCGAGGTCTTGACCAGCGCGCCGAGATACTTGTCCTCGACCGCGCGCTTGTTTTCGGCGAAGCGGCTGGTATCGACGCCGTAGCCCATCGCCTGATCCTGCAGGTCGCACTCGCCTCCCTGGTCGCAGATCGGGCAATCCAGCGGATGATTGATCAGCAGGAATTCCATTACGCCTTCGCGCGCTTTCCTCACCATCGGCGAGCGGGTCGAGATTTCCGGCGGCTCGCCCTTGGGACCGGGACGGCAATCGCGAACCGCCCAGGCGCAGCTCGCCACCGGCTTCGGACCGCCCTTCACCTCGACCAGGCACATCCGGCAATTGCCGGCGATCGACAGCCTTTCGTGGTAGCAAAAGCGCGGAATCTCCGCGCCCGCCATTTCACAGGCCTGCAGCAGCGTGAAATCCGCGGGCACATCGATCTCTTTGCCATCGACGATGAGTATGGTCATTGCCTCAAGTCTTTCTCACCTTGCAGTCCGGGGCGCTGACGCCCAACCGTTGCATTTCCGAATCGATCCATCGCCGGGTCGCGCCGCTATAGGTCGTCAGGTAAACCGGCTCAGCAACCGCCTTTTCGCACAGAAACGGCAGGTGGCCTTTCAGGTCATAATCACAGGTCGCTTGCCACTCGCGCCTGGAGTGAAACGCTCCGACCGCTTCCTCGCAGGCGTACAGGAAATATGAAACGAACGACTCGTACTGGACTACATCGTTCGCCGGTCCCGCCTTGAGGCGCTCGAAATCGGGCTTGGCATATTGCGGATTCCTGAATTCGAGATCGTTGTAAGCTTGGTAGATCTGCCGCGCCCCCGCCTCATGGGCGTTCTTGCCGAGCACGTTGATCTGCATCAAGATCGCCACGAAGCCGAGCGCCGCCACCACCGCCTGCGCGATCTGGCCCACCGTCCCGTATTTCTGCCACCACAGAATGCTCGGTTGCGACATCGAACTACTCCGCCGCGACCATGTGGGCGGGATCGCGAATGCCGGCGTCGTCGGCATCCGCCTTATGCGAATACTGGTCGATGCGTTCCTCGATCTCGTGACGGAAATGCGCGATCAGGCCCTGGATCGGCCACGCCGCGGCGTCGCCCAGCGCGCAAATGGTGTGGCCCTCGACCTGCTTGGTGACTTCCAGCAGCATGTCGATTTCGCGTTTGTGGGCGCGGCCTTCGGCCATGCGGGTCAGCACCCGCCACATCCAGCCGGTACCCTCGCGGCACGGCGTGCACTGGCCGCAGCTCTCGTGCTTGTAGAAATAGGAAATCCGCGCGATCGCCCGGATCAGGTCGGTCGACTTGTCCATCACGATGACAGCGGCGGTGCCGAGGCCGGAGCGCAGCTTGCCGAGGCTGTCGAAATCCATCGGGGTGTCGATGATCTGGTCGGCCGGCACCATGCGCACCGACGAGCCGCCGGGAATCACCGCCTTGAGATTGTCCCAGCCGCCGCGAATGCCGCCGCAATGCCGCTCGATCAGTTCCCGGAACGGGATCCCCATGGCCTCCTCGACGTTGCAGGGCCGCTCGACATGGCCGGAGATGCAGAACAGTTTGGTTCCGACATTGTTGGGCCGGCCGATCCCGGCAAACCACGCCGCGCCGCGGCGCAGGATATCCGGCGCCACCGCGATCGACTCGACATTGTTGACGGTGGTCGGACAGCCGAAGAGACCGACATTGGCGGGGAATGGTGGCTTCAGCCGCGGCATTCCCTTCTTGCCCTCGAGGCTTTCCAGCAAGGCGGTCTCTTCGCCGCAGATATAGGCGCCGGCGCCGTGGGCGACGTAGATGTCGAACGGCCAGCCGTTGATGTTGTCCTTGCCGACCAGTTTCGCCTCATAGGCCTGATCGATCGCGGCCTGCAGATGCTCGCGCTCCCGGATGAACTCGCCGCGAACGTAGATGTAGCAGACATGCGCATTCATCGCGAAACTCGCGAGCAGGCAGCCCTCGACCAGAAGATGCGGATCGTGCCGCATGATCTCGCGGTCCTTGCAGGTGCCAGGCTCGGACTCGTCGGCATTGACCACGAGATAGCTCGGCCGGCCGTCGGTCGATTCCTTCGGCATGAACGACCATTTCAGCCCGGTCGGGAAACCGGCCCCGCCTCGCCCGCGCAGGCCCGACGCCTTCATCTCGCTGATGATCCAGTCGCGGCCCTTGTCGATGATCGCCTTGGTGCCGTCCCAGGCGCCACGGCGCCGAGCACCTTCGAGGCCCCAGTCGTGAAGGCCGTAGAGGTTCTTGAAGATGCGGTCCTTGTCGTCGAGCATGACGTGAAACTTCCTCGGAGGTCAGCGTTTGGACTGCATGCAGGCATGACCCGCGGTGCATCCGCCGAAAGTCAGCGCCCGGAACAGGCTTGGATCGAGCGACGCGTTCATGTGGTTTCCTTCAGCGTGGTCGGCCCGCCCATCGGGGCCGAGAACTGACGGTCGATTTGCGGACCCGGCTTCGGCGGATTGCCGGAAGCAAAGCCGTCCAGCACCTTGCCGAAGCTTTCCTTGGTCAGATCCTCGTAGGTGTCCTTCCAGATCAGCACCATCGGCGCATTCACGCAGGCGCCCAGGCACTCGACCTCTTCCCAGCTGAAATTGCCGTCCTTGGACAGATGGAAGGGATCGTGATGGATACGGCTCTGGCACACCTCGATGATGTCGGCGGCGCCGCGCAGCCGGCATGGTGTGGTGCCGCAAACCTGCACGTGGGCCTTCTTGCCGACCGGCTGCAACTGGAACATGGTGTAGAAGGTCGCGATTTCCAGCGCCCGGATGTAGGGCATGCCGAGCAAATCCGCGACCGCGCGGATCGCCGCCTCCGAGACCCACCCCTCATGCTGTTCCTGGACCCGCCACAGGATCGGAATGACGGCAGAAGCCTGGCGGCCCTCCGGATACTTGGCAATCTGTTGCTTGGCCCAGGCGAGGTTTTCCGCCGTGAACGTGAAGTTCGCGGGTTGCAATTCCCTGGGTGCGAGGCGGCGGACGGACATTGTCTCTCAGTCTCTCATTGCGCGCGGCGCGCGGCGTTCAGGGCGCTGATCCGGTCTTGCCAGAAAGCGCTTGCGGTGCCGAACACGTTGTAGCCGACGTGGGTTGAAACCTTGATGCGGTCGAGGATCGAAAGCTCGGTCACGGTTTCCAGCAGATTGCTGCGCGGATCGTACACAATCAGCTTCAGCGGGGTCTGTTCGAGGATGTAGCGCGACACGGTGTGATGGGGATCGTTGCCGTGCTCTTCGCACAGGATCACGCTGTCGCCCCGCAGCAGCCGCGTGCCGCCCTTGATCGCCTCGATCTCGACGCCCTCGACATCGAGCTTGATCAGGAACTTGCCGCCGGCGGAAACCTTGCCGTCGTCGATGAGGTTATCGAGCGCAAGGACCGGCACTTCCTCGCCGCCGTCGCCGCCGTCGCCGGCGATGCTGAACGCTTCGTGCTTGCTGCCGGACAGCCGCGCCGTGCCCCGCGCCGCGCCGATCGCGCACTTGATCGCTTCGAAGCGGTTGCCGTTGATGTCGGCGTTGTTCTTCAACTTGGCGAAATTCTGCGACGACGGTTCGATCGCGATCGCCTTGTGCGACCCGTAGGGCGCGCTGGAGACCAGCACCGACCAGTAGCCGTAATTGGCGCCGCAATCGAGCAGCGTGTAGTCGACATCGGCGGAGTGCTGGAACAGCAGTTCGAGCTCGTTTTCATAAGAGAACGAACGATTGAGCAGCTTGCTCCAGTAGCCATCGCCATAGGGAAACGCGAAGGTCGCGTCCGCATTCAGCTTGATGTCGATGTCGCGCTCGGCCAGCGTCTTGCGCAGCAGATTGGCGCACATGTTGTAGCCGCGATGCGAGAAGTGCGACGAAATCTTGGATCCGGTCGCCAATGCCAGCGCGGCCGTTCGCTCCCACAGGTTGGCGCCCTCGAGGGCCCCGGAAGCGCGGTCAAACTGGATGGGCGGCATCGCCATCACCGGTCGACCTCTCCGAACACGATATCGAGCGACCCGAGAATGGCGGAGACGTCAGCCAGCAGGTGGCCCCTGCAGATGAAATCCATCGCCTGCAGATGCGCGAAGCCCGGCGCGCGAATTTTGCACTTGTAGGGCTTGTTGGTGCCGTCGGCGACCAGATAGACGCCGAACTCGCCCTTCGGGGCTTCCACCGCGGCGTAGACTTCGCCGGCCGGCACGTGGAAACCCTCGGTGTAGAGCTTGAAGTGATGGATCAGCGCTTCCATCGAACGCTTCATCTCGCCGCGCCGGGGCGGCGAGATCTTGTTGTCTGCGACGACGACCGGTCCCTGGCCTTCCGGCTCGCGCAGCTTCGCGATGCACTGCTTCATGATGCGCACGGACTGGCGCATCTCTTCCATCCGGATGCAGTAGCGGTCGTAGCAATCGCCGTTCTTGCCGATCGGAATGTCAAAATCCATCTCGGCGTAGCACTCGTAGGGCTGCGCCTTGCGCAGATCCCAGGCCGCGCCGGAGCCGCGCACCATGACGCCGGAGAAACCCCACTCCCAGGCCTGCGCCAGCGTCACGACGCCAATGTCGACGTTGCGCTGCTTGAAGATGCGGTTGCCGGTCAGCAGCGTCTCAAGATCGGCGACCACCTGGAGGAACGGATCACACCAGGCCTCGATATCGTCGACCAGCTTCGGCGGCAGGTCCTGATGCACGCCGCCGATCCGGAAATAGGCCGCATGCATTCGCGAGCCGGAGGCGCGCTCGTAGAACACCATCAGCTTTTCGCGCTCTTCAAAGCCCCACAGCGGCGGGGTCAGCGCGCCGACATCCATCGCCTGCGTGGTGACGTTGAGCAGGTGCGACAGGATGCGGCCGATCTCGCAGTACAGCACCCGGATCAGTTGCCCGCGGCGCGGCACCGCAATGCCGAGCAACTTTTCCGCGGCGAGGCAGAACGCGTGTTCCTGATTCATCGGGGCGACGTAATCGAGCCGGTCGAAATACGGGATCGCCTGCAGATAGGTCTTCTGCTCGATCAGTTTCTCGGTGCCGCGATGCAACAGGCCGATATGCGGGTCGACGCGGGCGACCACTTCGCCGTCGAGTTCCAGCACCAGACGCAAGACGCCGTGCGCGGCCGGATGCTGCGGCCCGAAGTTGATTGTGAAGTTACGCAATGCTGCTGCTTCGGTCATGATCAGACTTTCGGCCCCGCCTTCTCATCGCCCGGCAGCACCGGATAGTCGGCGCCTTCCCACGGCGAGAGGAAATCGAATTTGCGGAATTCCTGGTTGAGGCGGACGGGTTCGTAGACCACCCGCTTCTCCTGGTCGTCGTAGCGCACCTCGACGAAGCCGGTGAGCGGGAAATCCTTGCGCAAGGGGTGGCCGTCGAAGCCGTAATCGGTCAACAGCCGCCGCATGTCGGGATGGCCGGTGAAGATGACACCATAGAGGTCATAGCACTCGCGCTCGAACCAGTCGGCGCCGGGAAAGACGTCGATGATCGAGGGCACCTGGGTGCTCTCGTCGGCCTGCGCGCGCAGACGGATGCGTTCGTTCAGCGTTGGCGACAGCAGGTGATAGACCACGTCGAAGCGCTTTTCGCGGCCGGGATAGTCCACGGCAGTGACGTCGATGAAACTGACGAAACGGCAGCCGGGATCGTCGCGCAGGAATTTCACGACATCGACGATCTTGCCCGCGTCAATCGTGACCGTCAGCTGATTGAACGCTACCGAATGACCGGTCGCAGCACCCGCCAGCGCGCCGACAATCGTCTGCCCCAGGGCGTCGAGCGTGCCATCATCCATACCCAAACCCTCAGCGTTCGATAGTTCCGGTGCGCCGGATCTTCTTCTGCAGCAGCATCACGCCGTAAAGCAGCGCTTCCGCCGTCGGCGGGCAACCGGGCACGTAGATGTCGACCGGCACGATACGGTCGCAGCCGCGCACTACCGAATAGGAGTAATGATAGTAGCCGCCGCCATTGGCGCAGGATCCCATCGAGATGACGTAGCGCGGCTCCGGCATCTGGTCGTAGACCTTGCGCAGCGCCGGCGCCATCTTGTTGGTGAGGGTGCCCGCGACGATCATCACGTCGGACTGCCGCGGCGAGGCGCGCGGCGCAAAGCCAAACCGCTCGGCGTCGTAGCGCGGCATCGACATCTGCATCATCTCGACCGCACAGCAGGCCAGACCGAAGGTCATCCACATCAGCGAGCCGGTGCGCGCCCAGGTGATCAAGTCATCGGTGGCGGTGACGAAGAAGCCCTTGTCCGACAGTTCGTGATTGACCTCGAGGAAATACGGGTCGGTGGCGCCGACCGGCCGGCCGGTCGAGGGATCGAGAATGCCGGTAGCAGCCGGCGCGACGACCGGTGCAAATCCTGGTCCTGCGGCGGTGGGGCTCAATCCCATTCGAGCGCGCCTTTCTTCCATTCATAGGCAAAGCCGACGGTCAGGACGGCGAGGAAAACCAGCATCGACCAGAACCCGGTCGCCCCCAGCTTGCCGAACGCCACCGCCCACGGGAACAGGAACGCCACTTCGAGATCGAAGATGATGAAGAGGATGGCCACCAGATAGAACCGGACATCGAACTTCATGCGGGCGTCGTCAAATGCGTTGAATCCGCATTCATAGGCGGACAGCTTTTCCGGATCGGGCTGCTGGAAGGCGAGGAGGAAGGGAGCGATCAGCAGCGCCAAACCGATCAGGCCCGCGACCCCGATAAACACCACGAGAGGAAGGTAATGCTGCAAGATGCCGGACATCGGCGGAGCCCTTTTCCACGGTTTCTGGAGCCGCAGATTCGTTAATTGGAATTGTTCTGAGGCTTAGCGCAGCGCAACAAGGCGCGCAAGACAAGCTCATTCCACGCCTCCGCCCGCCGCCCGATGCAGCGGGATAACTCGGGAATGACGACGGGTGGCGACTTTTCCGCCGCGATTCCGGTTGCCGGGTCTCGTTGGGCAAAATGTCCATGAGCGGACGGCGCGCTGCTCCGTGAGGTACCGTCAGCCCACCTTCCCCGCCAGCGGTTACCCTGAAATACCCGGAAATGTCGACGAAACCATTTTGGGGAACCCACGAAACGATCCGGAAACAGTCCGGGCGTACTCATCTGCCCAACGACGCGGCGGCAAAGTCGCCCTGGAGGCTCAGATGAACCACTCAATTCACTCGGCGGACCGTTCCACCCATCTCAAGATCGTGGTTGTCGCCCTCGTGGCCGGCATCATGGTAACGGCTTTGGGGATCTCCGCGCGGACCACTACGGATTTGAGCCAGACCGCTCAGGTCGTGAAGGCCGGCAAGCCGATCACCGTGACCAGTTCCAACGCATCGCTGGTCC
>NZ_JAUYQU010000285.1 GCF_030697065.1 Bradyrhizobium sp. | reverse complement strand
ATGGCGCGCTCCATGCGCAGCAGGCCGATGCGGTACTGGTTCTCCATCAGTTCGCCGACCGAGCGCACACGCCGGTTGCCGAGATGGTCGATGTCGTCGATCTCGCCCTTGCCGTCGCGCAGGTCGACCAGCGTCTTGATGACGGCGAGAATGTCTTCCTTGCGCAGCGTGCGGTGGGTGTCGGGCGCATCAAGCTCGAGGCGCATGTTCATCTTGACGCGACCGACCGCGGACAGGTCGTAGCGCTCGCTGTCGAAGAACAGCGACTGGAACATGGACTGCGCGGAGTCGATGGTCGGCGGCTCGCGGGGACGCATCACGCGATAGATGTCGAACAGCGCGTCTTCGCGCGTCATGTTCTTGTCGGCGTTCAAGGTGTTGCGGATGTAGGCGCCGACATTGACATGGTCGATGTCGAGCAGCGGCAGTTCCTTGTAGCCCTGCTCGTTGAGCGCCTTCAGCGACTTCTCGGTGATTTCCTCGCCGGCCTCGGCGTAGATTTCGCCGGTTTTCGGGTTGACGAGGTCCTCGGCGAGATAGTTGCCGACCAATTCCTCATCGGACAGGCGCAGCGCCTTGAGTCCCTTTTCCTGCAGCTGGCGCGCGGCGCGCACCGTCAGCTTCTTGCCGGCTTCGAGCACGACCTTGCCGCTATCGGCGTCGATCAGGTCGTTGATGGTGCTGTAGCCGCGGAAACGGGTGGCGTCGAACGGCACGCGCCAGCCTTCCTTGGCGCGCTTGTAGCTGATCTTCTTGTAGAACGTGCTCAGGATGGCTTCGCCGTCGAGACCGAGGGCGAACATCAGCGAGGTCACGGGAATCTTGCGGCGGCGGTCGATACGCGCGAACACGATGTCCTTGGCGTCGAATTCGATATCGAGCCAGGAGCCGCGATAGGGAATGACGCGCGCGGCGAACAGCAGCTTGCCGGACGAATGGGTCTTGCCCTTGTCGTGATCGAAGAACACGCCGGGCGAACGGTGCATCTGCGAGACGATGACGCGCTCGGTGCCGTTGACGACGAAGGTGCCGTTCATGGTCATGAGCGGGATATCGCCCATGTAGACGTCCTGCTCCTTGATGTCCTTGACGGACTTGGCGCCGGTTTCCTCGTCGATATCGAACACGATCAGGCGCAGCGTCACCTTCAGCGGCGCGGCGTATGTCATGCCGCGCTGACGGCACTCGTCGACGTCGTATTTCGGCGGCTCGAACTCGTAGCGGACGAATTCCAGCATCGAGGTGCCGGAGAAATCCGAGATCGGAAACACCGACCGGAACACCGCCTGCAGGCCTTCGTCGAGCCGGCCGCCGACGGGTTCATCAACCATCAGGAACTGGTCATAGGACGCCTTTTGAACCTCGATGAGGTTCGGCATCTCCGCGACTTCCTTGATGTGTCCGAAGAACTTGCGAACCCGTTTGCGACCCGTGAATGTCTGCTGCGCCATCGTGGCCTCTCATTTCGTCGCCCGTGAGGGGCGAACCTTCCGAAGCGCGACTGCCATCGCCCCCGGGTTGAATTTCCGAAACATTTTGAAAGCCTGAAGCTTCATTTCAGGATTTAAATCCCAAATCGGAGCCGTACACGTTCAAAACGCAAAACGACGCGCGGGGCGCTTCCGCACCCGCCCGTCTCAACCTGCCTAGTTACGGACCGAAAAAGCCCGAAATTGCCTGTCTCCCAACGGTCTGCGCAGAAGCGTCACCGTTCCCGCCGCCAACCGTGCTTTCGTGCTGCCGTCCCGATATGGGATGACAATCGTGGAGATTCGAGGGTTAAACCTCCGAATCCCCACACATTCCTGTGTACAACGCGGAACGGATGGTTCCGACCCACGTTTGGGATCCCCTGGTCTGCCGATGCTCGCCGGGGGATCTCGCTCGCATAACCGCGTTACTTGAGCTCAACCTTGGCGCCGGCCTTCTCGAGCTGGGCCTTGATCTTGTCGGCTTCGTCCTTGTTGACGCCTTCCTTGACGGCCTTGGGAGCGCCTTCGACGAGGTCCTTGGCTTCCTTGAGGCCGAGGCCGGTGATGGCGCGGACTTCCTTGATGACTTCGATCTTCTTCTCGCCGGCGGCGGTGAGCATGACCGTGAACTCGGTCTTCTCTTCCGCAGGAGCAGCGGCGGCAGCGGCCGGACCGGCCACCGCAACGGCGGCAGCGGCGGACACGCCCCACTTTTCTTCAAGGAGCTTTGCGAGCTCGGCAGCTTCGAGCACGGTGAGGCTCGAGAGGTCGTCAACAATCTTCTGTAGGTCGGCCATTGATCTGTTTCCTTAAGCGAATTCGGTTCGAACCAGGTTTGATGTTTGCGAAGGGCGTCAGGCCGCTTCGCTCTTAGAGGCATAGGCCTGGACGACGCGCGCGAGCTTGGCCGCGGGCGCAGTGGTGAGCTGAGCGATCTTGGTCGCCGGCGCCACAAGGAGGCCGAGGATCTTCGCGCGCAGTTCATCGAGCGACGGCAGGGCGGCGAGCGCCTTGACGCCATTCACATCCAGGACGGTTTTACCCATCGATCCGCCGAGAATGACGAACTGTTCGTTCGCCTTGGCAAATTCGATGGCAACCTTCGGCGCCGCTACCGGATCGTTGGAAGTCGCGATCACGGTCGGCCCCTTCAGCAGGGAACCGATGGCAACGACGTCTGTGCCTTCAAGAGCAATTTTGGCGAGACGGTTCTTCGAGACCTTCACCGAGGCGCCCGCCAGCTTCATCTGCGTACGCAGCTTCTGCATCTGGGCCACGGTGAGGCCGGAATAGTGGGCGACGACTGCAACGCTGGTGGTCTTGAACAGACCGTTCAGCGCTTCAACCGCGTCCTTTTTTGCCGCTCTTTCCACAGCAAGCTCTCTCCGGTTGGCGGTCTGCGCCTAGAGGCAGGACCGCCGGGTTGCACCCATCGTCCCGCCCAAAACTGACCTCGAGACCATTTCAGGCCTCAGGACACGCCGGGCACGACGACATTTGAAAAGCCTGCCCTCCCGCGCCTGATGGGCACGGGGTGTCGAGGTTCGAACCATATCCGCCGATCATCGCGCGAAACGCGACGTGAAGCGTAATCCGGTCTTCACCCGTCTATGCAGGCCGATGGATTAAGCCGTTGAAGAGACTTGCGTCTCAACGCGGGCGCCTGCAGTCTTGGACAGGATCGGGATCTTCAGGCGAGCCGAAAGACCCCTGCCCTCATCCCTCCCAAACGACGGGTTTTCCTTCCTTTCGAGCAATCCATGCGGATGTCCTGAAAGGAATGATCTCCTGGCGTATCGGGTTTTCGGAATGCGAGCACAGACGTGCCAGCAACGGCCAGCACGCCCGGAAACGATCCTTTAACGACTCTTTTTGGCCTTGCCAAGGGCTTTTTCGCAATTCGCCTGACGCTGCGCCTGTCCCAGGCCAAAATCGCGAAAACAACCCCATGCACCGAAACGGCCTAACGAGATCCCAAGAACGGGGTGCCACGTGCCGCGCGCGGCCTTCCATGCCGGCGTCGGGCGTCTGCGGCAACAATTGCGGCGAGCCGTTGCCTTTAGCGCACCAAATAAGGCAGCGGGTTTCCAGCAAAAAACGCATCGAGATTGGCGATCACGCAGTCCTGCATCGCCGTATGCGATTCCAGGGTGTGGCCGCCGATATGCGGGGTCAGCACCACATTCGGAAGCGCGGTCAGCGCATCCGGCGCGTGCGGCTCCTGCTCGAACACGTCCAGACCGGCGCCGGCGATGATGTTGCCGGCGAGCGCCGCGACCAAAGCCGGCTGGTCGATCACCGAGCCCCGGGAGATATTGACGACATAGCCCTCCGCGCCGAGCCGTTTCAGGATTCCGGCATCGACGATGTGGTGGGTGTCGGCGCCGGCGCGAACCGCGATCATCAGTACGCTGCACCAGTCCGCCAGCGCCTCGAGGCTCGGCAGGTATTGATAAGGCACGTCATGCCGGCTGCGGCTGAAATAGCCGACCTCGGTCTCGAATGCCGCAACCCGGGCCGCGATCTTGCGGCCGATCTCGCCCATGCCGTAGACGCCGATGCGGCGGCCGCGCATGCCGGCCTGCGGCCGCATCATCGGCGACGGTCGTGCCGACGACCAGCCGCCGCTTCGGACATAATCATCCGCCGGCAGCAGCCGCCGGGTCGCCGCCAGCATCAGGATGACCGCGATATCGGCGACCGATGAAGCATTCGCGCCGGGACTGTTGGCAACCGCGATGTTGCGCTGCGCAGCAGCTGCCAGATCGACGCCGTCATAGCCGGTGCCGTAGCAGACGATGACGCCGAGTTTCGGCATCAGGTCCATCGCGGCAGCCGCCAGCGGCGTGCCGCCCGCCGTAACCATCGCCGTGACTTCGGAAAGCTGGTCGGCCGTGAACACCTCGCTCAGTGGCTTGCCGGCGGCGTCCAGCAGCTCGAAGCGCTCCCCGATGGGCACCAGCATGGCCTTGGGGAAACGGGAATAGACCAGGACTTTGTTGGACATCGGCTGAATTCCTGTAGTCAAAGACAAAGGGCGGAACGGGTTTCCCCGTCCCGCCCTTGAAACGATTGTCGTCGCACGATGGGCTCAGCCGAGCAGCGTGCCCGGCTCCACCTTCACGCCCGGTCCCATGGAGGAGGAAACCGCGACGCGCTGAATGTAGGTACCCTTGGCACCGGCAGGCTTCGCCTTGGCCACGGCATCCGCCAGCGCCTTGACGTTCTCCACCAGCTTGTCCGCATCGAACGATGCCTTGCCGATACCGGCCTGCACGATGCCGGCCTTCTCGACCCGGAACTCGACCGAACCGCCCTTGGCGCCCTTGACGGCGTTGGCGATGTCCATCGTGACGGTGCCGATCTTCGGGTTCGGCATCATGCCGCGCGGTCCCAGCACCTTACCGAGCCGGCCGACCAGCGGCATCATGTCGGGGGTGGCGATACAGCGGTCGAAATCGATTTGACCGCCCTGCACCTTTTCGACCAGGTCCTCGGCGCCGACGACGTCGGCCCCGGCGGCCTTGGCTTCGTCGGCCTTGGCGCCGCGCGCAAACACGCCGACGCGCAAGGTGCGGCCGGTGCCGTTCGGCAGGGTCACCACGCCACGCACCATCTGGTCGGCGTGACGCGGATCGACGCCGAGATTGATCGCGATCTCGACCGTCTCGTCGAACTTCGACGTGGCGCGTTCCTTGACCATCTTGATGGCGTCCGCGAGCGGATAAAGCTTCTCGCGATCAACGCCCTCGCGGGCCTTCTTCAAGCGTTTTCCGATTGCCATGACCCGTTACCCCGCGACCTGAAGACCCATCGAACGGGCGGAGCCCTCGACCATCTTCATGGCCGATTCGATGGAGTCACAATTGAGATCCTTCATCTTCTTCTCGGCGATCTCGCGCACCTGCGCTTTGGTCACCTCGCCGGCCTTGTCGCGGCCCGGGGCTTTCGACCCGGACTGGATTTTGGCGGCCTGCTTGAGGAAGAAGGACATCGGCGGGGTCTTCATTTCGAAGGTGAACGAACGATCGGCATAGATCGTGATCACCACCGGAATCGGGGTGTTCTTTTCTTCCTTCTGCGTCTGCGCGTTGAACGCCTTGCAGAATTCCATGATGTTGAGGCCGCGCTGACCGAGCGCGGGTCCGATCGGGGGCGAAGGATTCGCCGCGCCGGCCGGCACCTGCAATTTCAGGTATCCGGTCACTTTCTTTGCCATTTATCACTCCTCATGTTGTTTCCGGACAACCCGGAAGCTTCACAGGACCGTGGTGCGGTTCGACGGATGACTGGCGATCATCCCTCTCCTCCCACGGCTTCTTTCAAGCGTCGCCGCTTGCTCTCTTCGTCATGCCCGGACTTGATCCGGGCAACCATCTTCTTCGCAACAAGTCTTGCGAAACAGATGGATTGCCGGGTCAATCCCGGCAATGACGGTACGATCAGACCTTCTCGACCTGACCGAATTCCAGTTCGACCGGCGTGGCGCGGCCGAAGATCGACACCGCCACCTTGACGCGCGAGCGTGCCTCGTCGATTTCCTCGACAACACCGGAGAACGACGCGAACGGGCCGTCGGCCACGCGCACATTCTCGCCGATCTCGAACGAGACCGACGCCTTCGGGCGCTCGACGCCTTCCTGCACCTGGTGCAGGATCCGCATGGCTTCGGCTTCCGAGATCGGCATCGGCTTGTTTTCGGCGCCGAGGAAGCCGGTCACCTTCGGAGTATTCTTGATCAGATGGAAGGCTTCGTCGGTGAGTTTCATCTTCACCAGCACGTAGCCCGGGAAGAACTTGCGCTCGGCGTCGATCTTGCGGCCGCGGCGCACTTCGGTGACCTTTTCGGTCGGAACCAGCACCTGCTCGAACAATTCATCGAGCCCGCGCTGCTTCGACTGCTCGCGAATCGACTCCGCGACCTTCTTTTCGAAGTTCGAATAGGCGTGAACGATATACCAGCGCTTGTCCGTCGTCTGAATTCCGGCGCTTGCCATCAGCGGATACCGAGCAAAAAGGTGACGAGATAGCGGATGACCAGATCCGCGGCGAAAAAGAAGATCGAGGCCACCGCGACCATCACGAACACCATGATGGTGGTGATCGTCACCTCGCGGCGGGTCGGCCAGGTGACCTTGGTGGTCTCCGAGCGCACTTCCTGCAGGAACTTGAACGGGCTGAAAGCCATCGTTTGTGTCATCCGCGTCCGCTGGGACGATCTAGGTTTTAAGGAATCCGAACAGCCCTCTGGCGCCCAGCCCTCTCTTGAAGGATGAGCCGGCCAGCGGGCTCGATTTTCGGGGATTTCAAAGCCGCGCCGGATATCCGTCAAAACGGGCCGGCAGCAGGTGCGGTTATGTACTGCGGGCCGCCCGAAAGGTCAAGGCGTCCCCGGGAACCCGCACGGCCACGTCCGAGCTGCGCCGCCCGGACTGAAAACCTGCACCCGCGCTGCCCTTGACCTGGCTCAACAGCGCCACTCGCGCCACCCTTAGCATCGGTCCGCCCTTGCCGCCGCCAACCGGAGGCTGCAGCCTCGTCACCCCGGAGCCCCGCTTGTGAGTTGAGCATTAATGACTGTCGAGCTTGCACTTCCACCCTCGAAGCGGGATCTGCGCCTCGATCTGTTTCGCGGCCTCGCCAACTGGACGATGTTCCTGGGACATGTATCCAGCCCCGTTCTGGTCTGGTTTTCGTTCCGGAACTACGGCTTCAGCGATGGCGCCGACCTGTTCGTTTTCATTTCCGGCTATACGTCGGCTCTCGTGTTTACCAGAAAGATGCTGGATCGCGGCTTTGTGTTCGGGGCGACCAGGGTGATCAGGCGGGTCTGGCAGATCTACGTCGCCCACATTCTGCTGTTCGTATTCTACCTGACCTCCATCCTTTTCCTGTCAAACCGCTTCAACGCCACCGACTTCATCGATGGGTTCAATGTGGCTCCCCTGCTCGTCGCTCCGGTCGACACGCTGACGCAGGGCCTGCTGCTGACATACAAGCCGCTGAATCTGGACGTGCTGCCGCTTTACGTCGTCCTGATGGGCGTCTTTCCGCCGGTTCTCTGGCTGATGCTCCGGCGACGCAACTGGGTCATGCTGGGGTCCTTGCTGCTCTATTTCACGGCCCGGCAATACGGCTGGAACCTGCCTTCGTATCCGGGCGGTGTGTGGTATTTCAACCCGTTCACGTGGCAACTTCTGTTCGTGCTTGGCGGATGGCTGGCGTTGGGCGGCGCCGAGACGCTGCACTTCCTGGTCCGCTCCCGGATCGTTCTGTTCTGCGGCGTGATCTACCTCCTGCTTGCGGCTGCCATGACACTGGCGGGGCACCTGCCCGATCCGCAGGCCATCTTCCCGCGCGGCCTGTTCGAGGCCTTCACGCCGAACGACAAGACCAATCTGGCGCCCTACCGCTTCCTGCATCTGGCGATCGTGATCATCGTGGTGGTGCGGTTGATCCCGATCGATGCGCCGGGATTGCAGGCCGCCATCTGGCGGCCGCTGGTCAAATGCGGCCAGCAATCCCTCGAGGTGTTCTGCGCCGGAATCTACCTCTCGTTCCTCGCAACCTTCATCCTGCAAACCACGTCCGACGGGATATTCACGCAATTCCTCGTCGGCAGCGGCGGCCTCGCGATCATGACGGCGGTCGCTTACTACAGGTCATGGTCGAAGCGGGTTGAAAAACCGGTTCATGCCGGCGTGCACCGACCAACCGGCGAGGAGCCGCGCGGCATTTCTAGCCACCAAACCGACCCTCACAAGTCAGCGAGCCAGCGGCAATGAGCAGCCCTGGTCGGATTTTCGATAGATCCGCAGCACCAGACTGTCGGATACCGGTATCGCTTGTATGACGCACAAGTCAGACCGCTCATCCAAGGCCCGAACGATATCATCGCCCATCCTCGGGACAGGCAAATGGTGTTGTATCGAACTCGCGACAACCGCGACATCGGCGCGGGTAAGACCGCTCAACACATCGGCCAGGCTCCGATGAAAAAACTCCACGCGCACCACCACCGAGATGCGCGCCTGTTGCGCATAAAGCTCGATCGAAGCCGGGTTTGTCGGGAACGGGCTCGAAAACGCAACAACGAATTGCCGTCCGGGCTGGTTGCCGTAATCGAGCGCCAGCCTCCGCACGACTGACCACACTGCCTCCGTCGATGTGCTGATCTGCCGACGCGTGCTTTCGTCGAAAGTGGTGGCGAGCGAGGCCTCCTTCAAGAGCGTCGCACGCAGGAAAACACCAGCCAGCATTACCAGGATGACCGCGCGAACGGCGCCGGGGATCCATGCCCGGGCTGCGCTTCCGTCCGCCCCCCGCAGCAGGGCAAGGATGGCTGCAAAATTGAGCGCGGATGCGACGATGAACGTGCCGTAGAACATCGCACCGAGGAAATATGACTTGACGGTGGACACCGAGGGAATCGCATAGGTGACGGCGACGGCCGAAAGAAGCGCGAGGGCCCGACCCACATCGTTACTTCTGGAAAGGGCACCCCATGCAAGGCGAACCGCGAACAGGCCAAGGCCCAGCAACAGGCCGCCATTGAGCGCGAGATGCCCGGCCGCGCCGAAGGAATAATAGCTCGCATGGCCGTACAGGCTGGCATCGAGCGCCCACAGCGCCCTGTTCTCGACCAGCGTTCGCCAGATGTAGCCTGCGATCTGACCGAAACTGACGCTCAGATACGGACCAAGGGTCACGGCGACGCAGAGGCCGAATATTGCAAAGCGCAATGCTGCACCGCGGATAGTCGGCGCATTGGCGGCGGTTAACCTGCCGGACACCGTGGAAAGGACAAAAACAACCGCGAAGCAGGCCAGTGAAACCGGCAGTGCCGACGGCTTGATGAGCGCCGCGAGGCCGCACGAAAATCCCAAGGCCGCAACCGCGAGAAGCGGGCGTTCAAGCACCGGCTTTCGTATCAGGGCGCCGATCGCGAGCCCGCTCGCCAGCCCCCACGGCAGGTCGGGACGTGCTTCGTTGATGGCCTGGACCAGCAGCGGGAAGCACGCCGTTCCCGTGACGCAGATAGCAATGTCGACAAGGCGGCTGCGCCACACCAGGGCGGCGATACCCGACAGGAAGCCGGCGACGAAAACGGCATTAACGGCATAATGGCCGACGTAGCTGCCCGGTGTTGCCAGAAACCCCGCGGCCGCAGTGAGCATCGAAAAAGGGGCGTGGTCGCCCAGTATCGCGAGAAGGCTCGCGGTAAGCGATCGATCGGTCGCCGCGGACAGCCATTTGGCGGCGGAGACGAAATACACCACATCATCGTACGTCGGGGGTATCGAAAGCCGGCCGAACTGCAACGACGCCCGAATCCCGGCATTGGTTATGATCGCCGTGAGGGTCAGGACGAGCGCGGCGACCAAGGCAAACCTGAGTTGCCGGCGCGATGCCAACCGGACAATCCGGCTCAATACGGCGGACGATGTCGTCATGGGCGTTTCATCCCGCAACCCATGGCGAACGAAACTGCCACATCAATCCGGCCCACAGTTCCGGAGCCTAAGTACCTGATTTGGTTGGCAGGGGCGGCAGGGCTCGAACCTGCGACAACCGGTTTTGGAGACCGGTACTCTACCAACTGAGCTACACCCCTACGGAACCTTGCGTCACCGCCGGTTCGAGCCGTTTCAAGCATAGGAAACGCCCCGATTGCAAGGGCGAAGCGGCGGACCCGACTGTTCAACGCGGGCGTTCTGCGCCAGACTTGCGCCAGACCAATCAAGAGCAACAACGGGAGAGACCATGACCGCGCAAACCGCCGCAAAAGCCACCGCCATCCCCCAGACCCCTTCGCTCCCCCAAGCCAGACCGGAATCGCTGGGACTCTCCCCGGTGCGGCTGCAGCGGATGTCGGACGCGTTCAGGCGCGAAATCGACAAGGGCACCCTGCCCGGCGCGACCGTGCTGGTGGCGCGGCGCGGCCAGATCGGCTGGTTCGAGGCGCTCGGCAGACAGAGCCCGGCGGCAAGCGCGCCGATGGCGCACGACTCGATCTTCCGGATCTTCTCGATGACCAAGCCGATCGTCTCGGTCGGCATCATGATGCTGGTCGAGGACGGCCATTTCCTGCTCGGCGATCCCGTGGCGAAATTCATCCCCGAATTCGCCGACCAGAAGGTCGGAATCGAGAACAACGGCAAGCTCGACCTCGTCCCGCTGAAGCGGCCCATGACGATCCAGGACCTGCTGCGCCACACCTCGGGCATCACCTACGATCACACCGGCAACGGCCTGGTGCAGCAGATGTATCAGCAGTCGCGGCTGCGCAGCCGCAAGATCAGCAACGCCGAGCACGCCACATTGGTCGCGAGCATGCCGCTGATGTGCCAGCCCGGCGCGGAGTGGAACTACAGCCGCTCCACCGACATTCTCGGCCGCGTCATTGAGGTCGTCTCCGGCAAGAGCCTCGGCGCCTTCCTGACCGAGCGCATCCTGGCGCCGTTGCAGATGGCCGAGACCGCGTTTCACACCGGCGAGGAAAACGCCGGCCGGCTCGCCGAGCCGTTTGCGAACGACCCCTGGACCGGCGACAAGGTGCAGTTCTTCAACATGCTGGAGAAGCCGGTGATGGAATCCGGCGGCGGCGGCCTGCTGTCGACCACCATGGACTATGCGCGGTTCAGCCAGATGCTGCTCGGCGGCGGCACGCTCGACGGCGTCCGGATCATCGGCCGCAAGACGCTGGAGTTGATGGCGTCGGATCATCTCGGCGCCGGCGTCAAGGTCGACTCGCCGCTGATGCCGGCCGGTCACGGTTTCGGACTCGGCTTCGCCGTGCGCACGCAGCAGGGCATGGCGCCGTTCCCGGGCTCGACCGGTCAGTTCTTCTGGAGCGGCATGGCCGGAACGTTCTTCTTCATCGATCCGGCCGAGGACATGTTCGTCGTGTTCATGATGCAGGGTCCCGGCCAGCGCGAATATATCCGCAACCTGCTGCGCAACGGCGTGTACGCCGCGCTGGATTGACTCGCGACGACGCTTCGCTACGCCCGGTCGTCACGCCCCGCGAAGGCGGGCATCCAGTACGCCGTGACATCGATCGGAGTTCAGGCGGTTGCGTTTACTGGATCACCCGCCTGAAAAGGCGGGTGATGACGGCGAGTGTGCGCGCACCGTTCCGCCGATGGCGTCAACTGATCGTCGCGCCGCCGTCGATCACCATGGTCTGGCCGGTCATGAAATTGCCGGCCGCCGATCCCAGGAACACCGCGGCACCCGCGATCTCGTCGGGGGTGCCGATGCGCAGCAGCGGCGAGCGCGCCGTCGATGCCTTCAGGTTCTCCGGATTGTCCCATAGCGCCTTGGCGAAATCGGTCTTGATCAGGCCGGGCGCGATGCAATTGACGCGAACATTGTGCGGGCCGTATTCGCAGGCGAGGTTGCGCGCGAGCTGCATGTCGGCCGCTTTCGAGATCGCGTAGGCGCCGAGGATGGTCGAGCCCTTGATGCCGCCGATCGAGGACACGATGATGACGGAGCCGTCCTTGCGCTCGATCATCTGCGGCACCACCATGCTGGTCAGCCAGTTGTTGGCGACGATGTTGTTGTCCAGGATCTTCCGGAACTGCTCGTCCGAAATGCCGGCGAGCGGCCCGTAATAGGGATTGGAGGCGGCGTTGCAGACCAGCACGTCGATCTTGCCGAACGCGCGGTTGGATTCGTTGACCAGGTTCTGCAGGTTTTCCTTGCTGGAAATGTTGGCGGCGATCGCGACCGCCGTGCCCTTGCCGAACCTGTCGTTGACCTCCTTGGCCACGGTATCGCAGACGTCCTGCTTGCGCGAGGAGATCACCACCTTGGCGCCGTGCTCGGCCATCCGCTCCGCGATGGCGCGGCCGATGCCGCGGGTGGAACCGGTGATGACGGCGACTTTTCCCGACATGTCGAACAGGGTCATTCATCTCTCTCCCAGATTGATCCGGCGACGCCGGCCTTTTTCTTAACGTCATTCCGGGGCGATGCGAAGCATCGAACCCGGAATCTCGAGATTCCGGGTCCGGTCCTGCGGACCGTCCCGGAATGACAAGGTTAAGCCAGCTTGGTCGCGGGGACCACTTCCGGTCCCGCCGGCTGATGCATCGCCGCGTGCGAGGCGTCCGCGATCCACGGCTGCTGGTTCACCATCGGCAGCCGCCAGACGCTCGTGCCCGCGCTGGCAAAATGGTCGAGCCGTGTCACCGAGCAATTGTCGATGTCGAAGGCGAGACCTTTTTCGGGTTGCCCGCCGAGCGCAAGGCCGACGGCGGCCTTGATGGTCCCGCCATGGGCGACCGCGATCACATCCTTGCCGGCCTGTTCCAGATTGATGCGGTCGATCGCGCCGCAGGTGCGGCGATAGAGATCCATGAAACTCTCGCCGCCCGGCGCGGCCTCGTCGATCCCGGCAAACCAGTGGCTGCCGACCGGACGACTGGCGAGAAACGCGGCGCGATTCATGCCCTGCCACTGCCCGAGATTCTGTTCGGCAAATGCCGCTTCGCGCGGCATGGATGCGGGCCTCGGAAATCCGGTGGCCCAGATCGCTTCCGCGGTCTGATGCGTCCGCTGCAGGCTGCTGGCGTACCAGACGGCCGTGCGCGGCAATATCCGGGCGACCGCCTCGAACACAACGCGATCGCCGGTATCGCAGGCGATATCCGACTGGCCGTAGATGTTGCCGCCGTCGCTGCGGACCGGCGCATGGCGCACCCACCACCAGCGCGTCGCGACGACGCCGGATGAAGCAGCGGATGGCGAAGCCGATGACTTGGCTGGATTGGACATCGCAGGGACCCTTCAATACTGTTGCGTGTCCTACGTCAGAGCACGCATCGCCTCAAGCGACTTCAACGTTTGAAATCTTGTTTGAAATTCCGCTGGGCGGCAAGCGCCGTAAATAGCGACACAAAGCTGCAAGGGAGAAACTCATGGGCCGCCTCGAAGGCAAATCCGTCATCATCACCGGCGCCGGCAGCGGCATCGGCCGCGCCGCCTCGCTGCTGTTTTCGAAGGAAGGCGCCAGGCTCGTCATCGTCGACCGCAGCGACAGCGTGAAAGAGACCGCCAGGCTGGTGGGCGACGCCGGCGGCACCGTCGAAGCCGTCATGGCCGATGCCGGCTCGGAAAGCGACGTCAAGGCCTTCATCGACAAGGCGGTTGCCAAATACGGCAGGCTCGACGCGATCTGGGCCAATGCCGGGGTCAGCGGCGGGCTGGTGCCGCTCCCCGAGCAGACCGTGGAACAATGGCAGGAAGTCCTTCGCATCAACCTGATCGGGCCGTTCCTCGCGGTCAAGCATGCGATGCCGCACATGATCAAGCAGAAGTCCGGCGCGATCGTGCTGACGGCATCGGTGGCGGGTCTGAAGTCCGGCGCCAGCGGCCATCCCTACGCGGCGAGCAAGGCCGGCGTCATCAGCCTGGTGCAGACCACCGCCTATTCGCTGTCGGGCACCGGCGTGCGCATCAACGCGGTGTGCCCCGGCCTGATCGAAACCGGCATGACCAAACCGATCTTCGACAACGCCAAACAGCGCGGCACCGACGGCAAGATCGGCCAGCTCAATCCGTTGAAGCGCGCCGGCCAGCCGCATGAACTGGCGGCGATGGGACTGTTCCTCGCCAGCGACGACGCATCCTACGTCAACGGCCAGGCCATCCCGGTCGACGGCGGCCTGACCGCGTCGATGCCGTATGCGGGGAAGCCGATTTAGATCACGAGAGGACGTGACGCACGACGCCGCATTATAACAAGTCGTCGTCCCTGCGAACGCAGGGATCCATACGCCGCGCCGTCGATGTTGTAGATGGTGTGAGAGGACTTGTTGACTCACTGCTTCATTGTCTCGGACGACCGGGAGTATGGGTCCCTGCGTTCGCAGGGACGAC
>NZ_JAUYQU010000119.1 GCF_030697065.1 Bradyrhizobium sp. | reverse complement strand
GCGATCACCTTCATGCCGAATGCCTGCGCCAGCCCTGAAACCTTGGCGCCAAGCTTGCCGAGGCCGACCACGCCGAGCGTCTTGCCCTCGATCTCGATGCCGGCGAATTTCTGCAGGGGCTCGCCGGCATGCATGCGCGCGTTCTCGCGGCCGATATGGCGGGTCAGTTCCAGAATCAGGCCCATGGTCAGCGGCGCGGTGGGATCGCGGGAAAACTGCGTGCCGCACAGCACGACGCCCTGGTCCTTGGCCGCCTCCAGGTCGAGCGCGGCATTGCGCATGCCCGAGGTGATGAACAGCTTCAGCCGGGGCAAAGCGGCGAACAAGGCGCGCGGAAACGGCGTGCGCTCGCGCATCGCGCAGATGATCTCGAAATCCTGCAGCGCGGCGGCGGCTTCCTGCTGAGAAGCGAACGGCTGGTCGAACACGGTGACGTCGATGCGGTCGGAGACCTTCGACCAGTCCGCGATATCAAGGGCCACGTTGAGATAGTCATCGAGAATTGCACAGCGCAGCCGCGTCATGGAAAGGTCCGTTCATGGCGATGATGACGGGGCGGAAACGCGCCGTCGGGAGGGCCATGGTTGCGCGCAATCGGCGGGCGCGCAAGCGCCGCGGCCCTGAAAGCGCCCGCGGCCCTGAAACTGAATTAGCTCGAATGCCGCTGCGACGATGCCGCCTGCTTGGCGCGGCAGGCCGGGCCGGGGCCGCGCATGTAATGCTGTTCCGGCCGGTAGGTGTCGAAGGCGCGGGCGAGGAACTGGCGCCAGAAATCGCGGAATTCGGCCGGGGCGTGGGGGCGACTGGTGCGTCCGCCGTGGCGGTCTGCCGGGGTGGTGAGCTGTTCTGACGCGATCGTTGCCATGACGGATACTGCCTTTTGCCGGGCGGCTTCTGTCGCGCGGAGCGCCTTTTTCCGGCGCTGCAGGCACTTTCGGGCCGGAGTCATTAAAAGAAGGTTTCAATTGTATCGACCCGTACTGATACTGGTGAAGGAACCGAAAACGCCGCTGCCGCGGTTGCCCTTTGGGGTCCGCCCCGCTACATCAGCGGCAGCAAATTTCCTTACAATCCACGGTTTTCAAGGGATCGCGATGGCCCGTCAGTTCGTCTATTTCATGCAGGGTTTGACCAAGAGCTACCCCACCCGCAAGGTGCTGGATAACGTCCACCTGTCGTTCTATCCGGACGCCAAGATCGGCGTGCTCGGCGTCAACGGTTCCGGCAAATCGACGCTGCTGCGGATCATGGCCGGCCTCGACAAGGAATATAACGGCGAGGCCTGGGTCGCCGAGGGCGCGCGGGTCGGCTACCTCGAACAGGAACCGCAGCTCGACGCCGACAAGACGGTGCGCGAGAACGTCATGCTGGGCGTCGCCAAGCAGAAGGCGATTCTCGACCGCTACAACGAACTGGCGATGAACTATTCCGACGAGACCGCCGACGAGATGACGAAGCTGCAGGACGAGATCGAGGCCGCCGGCCTGTGGGATCTCGACAGCAAGGTCGACCAGGCGATGGAGGCGCTGCGCTGCCCGCCCGACGATTCCGACGTGACCAAGCTGTCCGGCGGCGAGCGCCGCCGCGTCGCGCTGTGCAAGCTGCTGCTCGACCAGCCCGACCTGCTGCTGCTGGACGAGCCGACCAACCATCTCGACGCCGAATCGGTGTCATGGCTGGAAGGCCATCTGCGCAAATATCCCGGCGCCATCCTGATCGTCACCCATGACCGCTACTTCCTCGACAACGTCACCTCCTGGATTCTCGAGCTCGACCGCGGCAAGGGCATTCCCTACGAGGGCAATTACTCGGCCTGGCTGTCGCAGAAGCAGAAGCGAATGGCGCAGGAAGGCCGCGAGGACGTCGCGCATCAGAAAACCCTTCTCCGCGAACAGGAATGGATCGCGTCCTCGCCGAAGGCCCGCCAGGCCAAGTCCAAGGCGCGCTACCAGCGCTACGAGGACCTGCTGAAGCAGGCCGGCGAGAAGCAGACCCAGACCGCGCAGATCACCATTCCGGTGGCCGAGCGCCTCGGCCAGAACGTGGTCGATTTCGAGGGCCTGACCAAGGGCTTTGGCGACAAGATCCTGATCGACAACCTCTCCTTCAAGCTGCCGCCCGGCGGCATCGTCGGCGTGATCGGCCCCAACGGCGCCGGCAAGACCACGCTGTTCCGGATGATCACCGGTCAGGAAAAGCCCGACCAGGGCACCATCACGGTCGGCGAGAGCGTGCATCTCGGCTATGTCGACCAGTCCCGCGACTCACTCGACGGCAAGAAGACCGTGTGGGAGGAGATTTCCGGCGGCAACGAACTCATTCTGCTCGGCAAGCGCGAGGTCAATTCGCGCGGCTATTGCTCGTCGTTCAACTTCAAGGGCGCCGACCAGCAGAAGAAGGTCGGCGCGCTATCAGGCGGCGAACGCAACCGCGTGCACCTGGCCAAGATGCTGAAGTCCGGCGCCAACGTGCTGCTGCTCGACGAACCCACCCCCGATCTCGACGTCGACACGCTGCGCGCGCTGGAAGAGGCGCTGGAGGATTTCGCCGGCTGCGCCGTGATCATCAGCCATGACCGCTGGTTCCTCGACCGCATCGCCACCCACATGCTGG
>NZ_JAUYQU010000214.1 GCF_030697065.1 Bradyrhizobium sp. | reverse complement strand
AGGCGAATTGCGCACCACGCTCGACGAGATGCCGGCGCGCATCGCCGCCTTGATGGAGGAGCGCAAGAAGCTGGAGCGCGACCTTGCCGAGGCGCGCAAGCGGCTCGCGATGGGCGGCGGCGCATCGGCTGCCAACGGATCGGCGGCGGGTCCCGCCGGCGTCCGCATGGTCGGCGACGTCAAGCTGATGGCGCGCGCGGTCGAAGGCATCGAGATGAAGGACCTCAAGAGCCTCGCCGACGACGGCAAGAAGCAACTGGGCTCCGGCGTGGTCGCCATCGTCGGCGTCACCGCGGACGGCAAGGCCGGCGTGGTGGTCGGCGTCACGCCCGATCTCACCGCGCGCTTCAGCGCGGTCGACCTGGTCAAGATCGCCTCCGAGGCGCTCGGCGGCAAGGGCGGCGGCGGGCGGCCCGACATGGCGCAGGCCGGCGGTCCCGACGGCGCCAGGGCGGATGCGGCGCTCCAGGCGATCGAGAAGGCAATGGGCGGCGCCTGAGCGCGTCCAACCCGTCGGGAGCGCGCGATGCTGCAGCGAGTTTTCGACCGGGTCGGCGCCTATGCCGCCAATGACGAGCCTCTCGCCGCCGCCGGCAACAAGGTCGCGCTGGTGCTGGCAGCCAATGGGCCCTTCTATCCGCTCTACGTGATCGCGCTGGCCGGCAGCGACGGGATGCCGTGGCTGCTGATGACGCTGCTGGCCTTTCCCGTATTCCTCATGGTGCCTGCGATCGCGCGTCGCCACCCTTTGCTCGGCAGGATAACGCTGTCGCTCGCCGGAACGCTCCACACGGTATCGTGCACGTGGGCGCTGGGCGAAAAATCAGGGACCGAGCTTTTCCTGATCCCCTGCGTCGCGCTCGCGGGGCTCCTGTTCGGCGTGGGAGAACGCATCTGGATGCTGCTGCTGGCGGCGCCGCCATTCGCCGCCTATCTCCTGCTGCACGGCAATTTCGGCGAGCCGCCCTATCGTTACGGGGATGATGCCTATGCCGCGCTGTTCTCCATGAACGCCATCAGCGTCGGCATGCTCTCGATCTTCTTCGGAATTGTCTTCTCCGGGCTCTATGCCGCGCCGGCGAAATCCCCGCCGCGCGCCTGAGCAGGCGGCAGGGCCGTTTTCGTTCTTAGCGGAGTAACCAGCCCCGCGGCCAAATGGCCTATGCCATTTCCCTGGTCAGGTTTTCCGCGACCTTGTCGAGGAAGCCCGTGGTGGAGAGCCAGCGCTGGTCGGCGCCGACCAAGAGGGCGAGATCCTTGGTCATGAAGCCGGCCTCGACGGTGTCGACGCAGACCTTTTCCAGCGTCAGCGCGAACTTGGCCAGGGCTTCGTTGTTATCGAGCTTGGCGCGGTGCGACAGGCCGCGGGTCCAGGCGAAGATCGAGGCGATCGAGTTGGTCGAGGTCTCCTTGCCCTTCTGGTGTTCGCGGTAATGCCGTGTCACCGTGCCGTGGGCGGCCTCGGCCTCGACGGTGTTGCCGTCGGGCGTCATCAGCACCGAGGTCATCAGGCCGAGCGAGCCGTAGCCCTGCGCCACGGTGTCGGACTGCACGTCGCCGTCATAGTTCTTGCAGGCCCAGACGTAGCCGCCCGACCACTTCATCGCCGCGGCGACCATGTCGTCGATCAGGCGATGCTCGTAGGTGATCTTCTTCGCGTCGAACTTGGCCTTGAACTCCCGGTCGAAAATGTCCTGGAAGATGTCCTTGAAGCGGCCGTCATAGACCTTGAGGATGGTGTTCTTGGTCGACAGGTACACCGAATAGTTCTTGGCGAGCCCCTGGTTGAACGAGGCGCGGGCGAAATCGGCGATCGAATCGTCGAGATTGTACATCGCGAGCGCGATGCCGGCGCCGGGTGCCTTGTAGACTTCCCGCTCGATCACCTTGCCGTCCTCGCCGACGAACTTCATGGTCAGCGTGCCCTTGCCGGGGAACATGAAGTCGGTGGCGCGGTACTGGTCGCCGAAGGCGTGGCGGCCGATGATGATCGGCTTGGTCCAGCCGGGCACCAGCCGCGGCACGTTCTTGCAGATGATGGGTTCGCGGAACACGACGCCGCCGAGGATGTTGCGGATGGTGCCGTTCGGCGACTTCCACATCTGCTTCAGGCCGAACTCCGCCACCCGGGCTTCGTCCGGGGTGATGGTGGCGCATTTGACGCCGACGCCGACCTTCTTGATGGCTTCGGCGGCGTCGATGGTGACCTGATCGTTGGTCTGGTCGCGGTATTCCATCCCGAGGTCGAAATACATCAGCTCGATATCGAGGAACGGGTTGATCAGCTTGTCCTTGATGTATTGCCAGATGATCCGGGTCATCTCGTCGCCATCGAGTTCGACGACGGGGTTGGTCACCTTGATTTTTGCCATGACAGATCGGGCCTTTTCGAAGAAACAGCGCGTTTCGGGACGGATGGGATGGTGGTGCCGTCGCTATAGCACCCGAAAACGCGGGCTGGAAGGCGAATGGCAGGGCAGGCCGGGCCGCACCGCGGCGCCGTCGCCGGAATCGGGTTGGTCCTGAATTTCCGACATGTGCAGTTGCCGCGCGACCTCTTTCGGAGGCGACAGGGCCAGCCGCTGCTCCGCCTGTACTGCAATCGAGGCGGGAGCGGTTCGCGGCGAGGGACCCGGGTGACGCGCCCTCCGAGGCGCAATTGAGGTTTCGGCCGAGCATCAGAAAGTAAGGCTAAGCCGATTATTTTGCTTGAGAAATCCAGCCCGCTGGGCAATCCACTATGGCTGGCCCCTTAAGGTGTTGAATCAGTTTCTTCGGAACTTGATTCACAATCTTCAGACGTTGATTCAGAAAGTGAAGCGAATGTCCGGTTCGGGCACCGACAAAACCAAATCGGGCGTGGCGCTGGCGGGACCCGTCGTCATCCTGGTCGAGCCGCAGCTCGGCGAGAACATCGGCATGGCCGCCCGCGCGATGGGCAATTTCGGCTTAACTCGTTTAAGAATCGTCAACCCGCGCGATGGCTGGCCCAACGTCCACGCCCGCCGCGCCGCTTCCGGCGCCGACCATATCCTCGACGAGGTCGAGCTGTTCGACACCGTGGAGCAGGCGGTGGCCGACTGCACGCTGCTGTTCGCCACCACCGCGCGCGCCCACGATCAGGCCAAGCCGGTGGTCGCCCCCGAAGCCGCCGCGCAGGATATCGTCGCCGGCGTCGCCGGCGGCGGGACCGTCGGCATCCTGTTCGGCCGCGAGCGCTACGGGCTGCAGAACGAGGAGGTCGCGCTCGCCAACCGCATCATCACCTTTCCGGTCAATCCCGGTTTTGCCTCGCTCAATTTGGCGCAGGCGGTGCTGCTGATCGGCTACGAATGGTTCAAGCTGTCGACCGCGGGCGCCTTGCCGTTCGCGATGCCCGAGCATTCCGAACCCGCTTCGCAGCACCAGATGCAGGCGTTCTTCGACAATCTGGTCCGCGAACTCGACAAGGTCGAATTTTTGCGTCCGGCCGAGAAACGCGAGACCATGCTGGTCAATCTGCGCAACATCTTCACCCGGATGGAGCCGACCAAGCAGGATATGCACACCCTGCACGGCGTCGTGATGGCGATCGCGGAGGGGCGCAAGGGTCCCGCCAAGGGCGGCGTGCTCGACGGCGAACAGGCCACGCGCCTGCGCGCGCTGCTCGCCGAACACGGGCAGCACGCCTCGCCGTCGGAGAGCGGCACCGTGCGCGGGCTGGCGCGGCTGTTGCGGCGTAACCCGACCGACGCCGAGCGCATCCTGTGGGAGGGGCTGCGAACCGACCGCCGTTTCGCCGGGCAGTTCAAACGCCAGACCCCGGTCGGCCGCCACATTCCGGATTTCGTCAGTTTCGTGCACCGGCTCGCGATCGAACTGGTCAATCCCGAGGAGACCGAGGTGATCGCCAGCGACCGCAGCGCGCGGCAGGCCTGGCTGGAGGAGCGCGGCTACCGGGTTGTCGATATGGCCTCCGCCGATGTCGAGGCCGATATCGGTGGAC
>NZ_JAUYQU010000155.1 GCF_030697065.1 Bradyrhizobium sp. | reverse complement strand
GTTGCCGGGGCGTTAATCGCAGTTGCACGCGCGATACACGCAAGGGAACGTTGCGATGGGCGCGATGACTTCGAAAGGCTTGGTAAACAGGCGCTCGCCTGAAATGGTAAACGTCGCGTCAACGAAGGTGATGATGAATTTCAGCCGTCATGCCGGGGCGATGCCACCGGGTCCGGCCTTCGGCCGGCCCGATGACAAACTCCGCATCGAACCCGGAATCTCGAGATTCCGGGTCTGGTGCTGACGCACCATCCCGGAATGACCGAAGGCCTTTAGGCCTGGCTGGCGACGGCCTTGCCCAGCGCGGCCTGGGCGGCGGCCAGCCGCGCGATCGGCACGCGGTAGGGCGAGCACGACACGTAGTCCAGCCCGATCTCGTGGCAGAACGCGACCGAGGCCGGATCGCCGCCATGCTCGCCGCAGATCCCGACCTTGAGATCGGGGCGGGTCTTGCGCCCGCGCGCCACGCCGATCTTGACCAGTTCGCCGACGCCGTCGCGATCGACCGAGATGAACGGATCGATCTCGAGGATTCCCTTGGCGACATAGGTGCCGAGGAAACTCGCGGCATCGTCGCGGCTGATGCCGTAGGTGGTCTGGGTCAGGTCGTTGGTGCCGAACGAGAAGAACTCGGCGGTCTGCGCGATGTCGCCGGCCATCAGGCAGGCGCGCGGCAACTCGATCATGGTGCCGACCTGGTAGGCGAGCTTCTTGCCGGTCTCCTTCATCACCGATTGCGCGGTGGCATCGATCCGCGTCTTGATCAGGTCGAACTCGGTCTTGGTCGCGATCAGCGGCACCATCACCTCGAGGCCGACCGCCTTGCCGGTGCGCTTTTCGGCCTCGACCGCGGCCTCGAAGATGGCGCGCGCCTGCATCTCGGCGATCTCGGGATAGGCGATGGCGAGACGGCAGCCGCGGAAGCCGAGCATCGGGTTGAATTCGGCGAGATCGCGGGCGCGGTCCGCCAGCCGGCGCGGATCGGTATTCATCGCGCGCGCGACTTCCTCGATCTCGGCCTGGGTGTGCGGCAGGAACTCGTGCAGCGGCGGATCGAGCAGCCGGATCGTCACCGGCAGGCCCTTCATGATCTCGAACAGCTCGACGAAATCCGCGCGCTGCATCGGCAGCAGTTTGGCCAGCGCGGCGCGCCGGGCCTGCTCGTCCTCGGCGAGGATCATCTCGCGCACGGTGCGGATGCGGGTTTCCTCGAAGAACATGTGCTCGGTGCGGCACAGCCCGATGCCCTCGCCGCCAAATTTTATGGCGGTGCGGGCATCCTCCGGGGTGTCGGCGTTGACGCGGACGCCGAGCTTGCGGAAGGAATCGGCCCAGCCCATCAGTGTGCCGAATTCGCCGGACATCGCGGGCTCGATCATCGGCATCCGCCCGGCCAGCACCTGGCCCAGCGAGCCGTCGATGGTGATGACGTCGCCGGTCTTGAAGGTGCGCGTGCCGATGCTCATGGTGCCGCGGCCGTAATCGACCCGGATCGAGCCGCAGCCGGAGACGCAGGGCTTGCCCATGCCGCGCGCCACCACCGCCGCATGCGAGGTCATGCCGCCGCGCGTGGTCAGGATGCCTTCGGCGGCATGCATGCCGTGAATATCTTCCGGGCTGGTTTCGATCCGCACCAGAATGACCTTGCGGCCATCGGCCTGCAGCTTGGCGGCTTCATCGGACGAGAACACGATTTCGCCGGAGGCCGCTCCCGGCGAAGCCGGCAGCCCGGTGGCGACGACGTCGCGCTTGGCGCCGGGATCGATGGTCGGATGCAGCAACTGGTCGAGCGAGGCGGGATCGATCCGCGACACCGCTTCCTTCTTCGAGATCAGGCCTTCATTGGCGAGTTCGACGGCGATGCGGAGCGCCGCCTTGGCGGTGCGCTTGCCGCCGCGGGTCTGCAGCATCCACAGCTTGCCCTGCTCGACCGTGAACTCCATGTCCTGCATGTGGCGGTAATGCTATTCCAGCAACGTGTAGAATTTGGTCAGTTCCTTGAACGCCTCGGGCATCGCGATTTCCATCGACGCCTTGTCGGAGCCGGATTCCTGGCGCGCTTCCTCGGTGATGTCCTGCGGGGTTCGGATGCCCGCCACCACGTCCTCGCCCTGGGCGTTGATCAGGAATTCGCCGTACAGCTTGCTCTCGCCGGTCGAGGGATTGCGGGTGAACGCAACGCCGGTCGCCGAGGTCTCGCCCATATTGCCGAACACCATGGCCTGCACGTTGACCGCGGTGCCCCAGGACTCCGGAATGTCGTGCAGCCGCCGGTAGGTCACCGCGCGCGCGTTCATCCAGGATGAAAACACCGCGCCGATCGCGCCCCACAATTGCGCGTGCGGGTCCTGCGGAAAATCCTTGCCGGTCTCGCGCGCCACCGCCTCCTTGTAGCGGCCGACCAGTTCGACCCAGTCGTCGCCGGTGAGATCGGTGTCGAGCGTATAGCCCTGGCCGTCCTTGAAGGTATCGAGGATGTCCTCGAAGTGGTGATGCTCGAAACCGAGCACGACATCCGAATACATCGTGATGAAGCGGCGGTAGCTGTCATAGGCGAAACGGCGGTCGCCCGACAGTTCCGCCAGCGCTTCCACGGTCTTGTCGTTGAGTCCGAGATTGAGCACGGTGTCCATCATGCCCGGCATCGAGGCGCGGCCGCCGGAGCGCACCGACACCAGCAGCGGATTCCTGGTATCTCCGAACGCCTTGCCGGTCAGCTTGCCGACGTGATCCAGCGCCTTTTCGACCTGCGCTTTCAGGGCGGCGGGATAGGTTTTGTCGTGCGCGTAGAAATAGCTGCAGACCGAGGTCGGAATGGTGAAGCCGGGAGGCACCGGCAGGCCGAGATTGGCCATCTCGGCGAGATTGGCGCCCTTGCCGCCGAGCAGATCGCGCAAGCCGGCCTTGCCTTCCGCCTTGCCGTCGCCAAAGGTGAACACCCATTTGCCGGATTTGGCCAGGTCGGCCGCGGGCTTGCCCGCCGATTTGACCGCGGCCGCTTTCTTGAGGTCTTTCGGCGCCGGCTTGGCCACGCTCTGGGTCAATGCCTTGCGGGCTGCGGCAGGCGGCGCGGCCTTTGCCCGGGCGGGCAAGGTGGGCTTTGATTTCGCTGCGGTTTTCTTCAGCTTGGATGCGGCTTTGGCCATGGCTTACAGACAATCGGCTGATGGGAGGGAGATGCGCGCCTTACACCACTTTGGGCGGTTCCGCGCAAGGCGCGAGTTCCCGGTTGAACGCTAGATCTTCAGCATCTTGAACACACCGAGACCCGCCAGACCGATGAAGATCAGATAGATCGCCACCACGAAATTGAGGAAGCGCGGCATGATCAGAATGAGGATGCCGGCGATCAGCGCCACGATGGGCTGAATGTGGGCAGCGGTGATGGTCATGAATCTCTCCGGTGGTGATGCTGGCGGGACGTCGAATCGACAGGGAACATTTTAGCCCCTCGCAGGGTTCCACGATAGGAGACGCCCGCGACGTCAACGGGTTCCCACCCCGGTCGCAATTTGCCAAAAATTGCAGCGCTGATTCCCCGATTTTTCCCGGAACGATGCCGCACGCGATGAATTGGGAAGGGATTGCGTGCTGCGGAAGCGGCATTGCATCACCTCGAAGGAGTTGCTCATGCGGATCAGGGTATTCGCCGTTGCTGCATTCATCGGCGTCTTCGGCGCGCCGATCGCGGCGCAGGCGCAGAACGGAGTCACCACGGGCGCTGCGCGCGCCAACACCGTCGTCACCGAGTCCGATGGCATCGGTGCCGACCGGCGCCCGGCGTTCCAGGAATATGTCATTCGCCAGCAGGTGCCGAAATTCACGGTTCCGGATCGCATCGCGGTCGGCAACGTGCTGCCGGATGCCGGCATCACCTATTACGACGTGCCGCAAACCTACGCCTCCACGACGTATCGCTACACCGTCGTCAATGGACAGACCGTGCTGGTGGATCCCAGCACCCGCCGCATCGTCCAGGTGGTCGACTAAGTCAGTCGCCTGAACGATTGTCCGGATGATGCGCGCAGCGGCGCCCCGGACACCAAGGCCCCGCCCGGTCTCCCCCGCCGGGCGGGGCTTTTGGCTTTGAGAGGCTTTGGTCATTGCGAGGCACCCGCATGCCGTCATCCTCCGCGAAAGCGGAGGATCCAGTAAGCCGCGGCCTATCGATTCAATCACTGCTGTCTCTGGGATACTGGATCACCCGCTGGAGCCTGTCATCGGGCGGCGCGAAAGCGCCGACCCGTTGGCGGGCGATGACGGTTGTGACGATGAGAAAACACGGCTTCGCATTCTCGCGGCGCGTTTCGCCCGAGGTTTGCTCTCAATTTCCCGCCCTCTCAAACCAGAGGGCGCGGGGAATGCCGGGCGCCCGATGCGCCCGATAGCCACGTGTGCTATGGGGTAGTGGTAGATGCACACGTGTTGTCAGGTCACACCGGAATCACCCGGCACTCCCCGCGCGATGGTTTAGGCTTATACGTGGTCTCCCCGGTGATCGGCTTTCTTGCCACCGTCACTTGCGGGTCTCTCCGCAAGCTTGACACCAGCACCGAGGTGTCAGGACCGCACGATTTCGCATCCGTTTCAGGCACTCGGGTCAGGAGCGCCAT
>NZ_JAUYQU010000002.1 GCF_030697065.1 Bradyrhizobium sp. | reverse complement strand
GCGCAGGGTTTTCGCGATGCGCAACTGCATCAGCTGGCGGCGATGCTGCATGGGGATGCGCATCCTTTACCCTCCCCCAAAGTGGGAAAGTCGTAGCCCGGATGGAGCCAGCGGGTCGGCGTGCAGCGCCGTAACCGATGGCGCAATCCGGGAACGTGACGACCAGGTGAATATCAAGATTGCGCGGCACTTCGTCCGGGATACAATCTGCAGATGGTCCGGTATCGGCGCAATTTCGTCCCGGGAGGCATGTTCTTCTTCACCGTGACGCTAAATGATCGAAGATCATCGGCTCTGGTAGATCACGTGGCACTGTTACGCAGCATTTCGCGTGGCGCGCGGAGAGCGCCCTTTCGCCATTGATGCCATCGTCATTCTGCCCGATCACGTGCATGCGATTATGACATTGCCGCCGGGTGATTCCGATTATTCCGGGCGATGGCGGCGGATCAAGAGTGCCTTTACGCGCAGCGTCATGGCGGCAGGGGTGCCGGTCTCTCGCAACGACCGCTCGCTCCATCCAGGCTACAGGCCCGGAGTGTAGCGCTACTTCTTCGGCGGCGCGCTCGGCACCACGCCGAACAATTGCGCCTGCTCCGCGCGGGCCGCCTCGACGAGGCGGTTGGTGGCGGCCTCGATCACGGTCGCGATCCGCACGATGAATTCCTTGCGGCTGAGGCCCGCCGGCAGGGGATCGAGGAATTCGACCACCAGCGTGCCGGGATAGCGCATGAAGGTGCGGCGCGGCCAGAACAGGCCGGAATTCAGTGCCACCGGCAGGCAGGGCACGCCGCTGGAGGTGTAGATCTGTCCGACGCCGGTCATGTAATCCGGCGGCGCGCCTACCGGGGTGCGGGTGCCCTCGGGGAAGATGATCAGCTGCCGGCCGCTGCGAATTTCCTTCGGCGCGCGCCGCGCCATCTCCATCAGCGAGCGCAGCCCGCCGCTGCGGTCGACGCCGATCATTCCCGACTTCATCAGATACCAGCCGAAGAACGGTATCCAGGCGAGTTCGCGCTTGTAGATGAACAGCGGCGCGTCGAAATACGGCATCAGCGCGAAGGTTTCCCACATCGACTGGTGTTTCGAAGCGACAATCAACGGTCCCGCGGGGATCTTCTCAAGCCCGCGAACTTCCAGTCTTGTGTTGCAGACCACGCGCAACAGCCAGACGCTGCTGCGCGCCCAGGTCTTGGCGACCGACATGAAGGCGCGCCGCGGCATCAGAAATGTGGGAAGGGCGACCAGTATCCAGAACACCAGCAGCGCATAGAACAGCACGTTGTAGGCCAGCGAGCGCAAGAAGATCGAAACCATGGGATATCCAGATCAGTGGGCTTGAGCCGTCGCCGGTTTGCGTGCCGGCGGCGCTCCGGCCGGCGGGTCCGCGAGATCGGGCAGATCGAGACCGAGGTCGGCCAGCCGCACCCGCACCTCCGCGGCGATATACTTGACATATTCCGATAGCAGCAGCCGCAACGTCGCGCCACTGGTCCACCACGGCTCGTCCCGCCATGTATCGCCGACCACTGCGAAGGGAATCAGCTCGATATCCGGCATCGCATGCGACAATTCGACGATGGCGCGCGGCATATGGTAGTTCGATGTCACCACGATCAGCGACTTGAAACCCCGCGCATCCGCCCAACGCCGCGTCTCGGCCGCATTGCTGCGGGTATTGACGGCGGAGCGGTCGAGATCGACGCAGCAGCCCAACAGCTGGTGATTGTCGGGCAACGAACGGGAAATATCGCTCGCGGCGTTGGTGGGATGCACGCCTGAAATCAGGAGCCGCTTGCCGTAGCCGCCGGCCAGCAATCCCATCGCATCGGAAACGCGCGAGGAGCCGCCGGTGAGCACCACGATGCCGTCGGCGCTGCGCCCGGGCTTCACCTCGGCCCCGCGAAGCTGCGACAGGAAGGCGACGAAGCCGACGGCAGCGGTAACGAAGGCGATCGCCAGCGACGCCACGATCGTCGCGCGCAACCATCCCCTCGGCACGGCGGCCGGCGCATCGGGCGATCTATCGTCGGACTTCGAACTCATCTAGTGCCGATGTTTCCCTGTCCGTGCAAGTGTAGCGCAAATTTGATGTTGAAGGCTCGGCTCTTGTACTCCCCTCCTTCCGCGCACCGTTGCGCGTGGTGGGGGGAAGGAGCATTTCATTCCACCTCAATCGATGTCGTCGAGGGTGGCGAACAGCGTCCGCCGCGATGCCCAGGCGGTGATCGCGGCGATCAAGACCGCCTGCGCCGCCAGCGCCAGATAGCCCGACGGGCGCAGCGAAAACGTCCCCAGCAAGGCCGCGAACTGATCCCCGACCGGGGTGCCCGAAAACCAGCCCGCGATCGATTCGGAGAAGCCGAACAGCAGCATGGCGACGCCGCCGCCGATCACGCCGCCCTGCAGGCCGAGCCTGAGAAAGTGACGCAGGAAGCGGTTGGCGATGAAGCGATCCCCGGCGCCGACGAAATGCAGCACCTCGACGATCGGGCGGTTGGCCGCCATTGCGCCGCGGGTCGCGAACGATACCGAGATGATGGTCGCGGCGATCACCAGCGCGAGGATACCAATGCCGGCGAACACGGTGGCGCCGGTCATCGACCGCATCCGCTCGATCCAGGCGCGGTGATCGTCGACGCTGGCGGTCGGCGCCACCTGCATCACCCGACCGCGCAACGCCGCCAGATCGAGCCCGGTGCCCGGCGTAACCCGCGCGACGATGACGCGCGGCACCGGCAGGTCGTCAAACGACAATCCGGTGCCGAGCCACGGCTCCAGCAATCGGGCGGACTCCTCCCTGGTGAAGGGCTTGATCTCGACGATGCCGGACTGGGTCCGCATCGCCTCGGCGACCGCCGCCACGTCGCGTTCGAGATCGCGCCCGGCGACGGGCCGCACCTGGATGGTGATTTCGCTCGCGACCTCCGACTGCCACTCCGCCGCCGACGCGCTCACCAGCAGCACCGCGCCCGTGGTGATCGACGCCAGGAACGTCATGATGGCGACCACCGCGACCAGCGCGCGGCCGGCGATCGAGGCGCGCGGCACGATCGGCGACAGGTTGCGCGCGCGGGACGGCAGTTGCGGGCGCTCATGTCCGAGATCCACCAGGGGCCCGTGGTCGTCGCCGGTTCTACTCATGGCATTGCCTACTCATAGATATGCAACCGTCCCTGATGCAGCACCAGCCGCCGCGCATCGTACTGGTCCATCAGCGTCATGTCGTGGGTCGCGATGATGACCGCGGTGCCCGACTTGTTCAGCTCGATGAACAGCCGCAGCAGCCGCCGTCCCAGCGTCGGATCGACGTTGCCGGTCGGTTCGTCCGCCAGCAGCAGCTGCGGCCGCGAGATCACCGCGCGGGCGATCGCCGCGCGTTGCTTCTCGCCGCCGGACAATACCGGCGGCAGCGCATCCATCCGCTCGCCGAGTCCGACCCATTTCAGGAGATCGATGACCTCCTTGCGGTAGCTGGATTCGTCGCGGCCCATCACCCGGAACGGCAGCGCGACGTTTTCGTAGGTCGTCATGTGATCCAGCAGGCGGAAGTCCTGCAGCACGATGCCGATCCGCTTGCGCAGATCGGCGACCTGATCCTTGCCGAGCAGCGAGACGTCGTGGCCGAACAGGTTGACCAGGCCCCGCGTCGGCCGCAGCGACAGGAACAGCAGCCGCAGCAGCGAGGTCTTGCCGGCGCCGGACGGGCCGGTCAGGAACTGGAACGAATGGGCGGGGATCAGGAAATTGAGGTCGCGCAGAATCTCCGGGCCGAGCCCGTAACGCAATCCGACGTTTTCGAACCGGACCAAGCTCAGCTCCGTTCGATGGGGGGCGCGACCGGCAGGCCATGAGACCGGAAAGCCTCGAGACCGGACGCCCTGGGCCCGCAGGTGGCCGGCTTCGCTGGGTTGCGAACCGGACAAAACGGTTGTGCTTCGGTTATGGTTTCCGATTCGTTAACGCTCGCGTTGTAGCATCCGGCCAGCGTCATTGTGGAGATCCACTCCATGCATATCATCTGCCCTCATTGCTCCACGTCCTATGCCATTAATCCGGCTACTTTGGGCGCGGCCGGCCGTACCGTGCGCTGTTCCCGGTGCAAGGAAGTCTGGCTGGCAAGGCCGGAGGATGCGACCGAACTCGCGATGGCAGCCCCCGCGATGGCCGAAGCCTCCGCCCAGGCCGGGGCCGACGACACCGAAGCCGAATGGGCGGCGATGGCGCGCGAAGACGAGGGCGCGCAGACCCCCGTGGTCGACAGCCCCTCGATATCGGCCGACTGGCCCGGCGACGCCGCGCCGGACGATGCCAACTGGCCGTCGACGGCAGGGGACGACATGGCCCCGGAGGCCGTGCGTCCGCAGCCGCTCTCCTGGTTCCGCAAGCTGTTGGGGCGGCCGGCGGGCCAGGCCCGGGCGTCGCGCCGGAAATCCTTCGTCAGTCCCGCGATGGCGTGCGCCGCGATGGGCGCGCTGGTGCTGGCGCTGATGATCTGGCGGGTCGAGGTGGTGCGGCTGCTGCCGCAGACCGCCGACTTCTACCGCATGGTCGGCCTCGAGGTGAACCTGCGCGGACTGATGTTCAAGGACGTCAAGATCACTTCCGAAACGGTGGACGGCAAGCCGGTGCTGGTGATCGAGGGCGTGATCACCGGCGAGGCCAAGAAGACGGTCCAGCTGCCGCGGCTGCGCTTCAGCGTCCGCGACGCGCAGGGCGCGGAAATCTATGCCTGGAACGCCGTACTGGAGCAGCCCGTGCTGCGGCCGGGCGAACGCGCCTGGTTCAAGTCGCGGCTGGCCTCACCGCCGCCCGAGGGCCGCAACATCGATGTACGTTTCTTCCACAAGCGGGATATCGCCGGCGGCAATGTCTGAACCGGACGGACGGGGCCTGCCGGTTCCGGCGGGTTTCTTCCCGCCGGCATACGCTGCCCGCGCGAACACGCTATAGTCCCGCTGGAAGGATGAATGCCCGATGCCGCGCGTGCTGATCGCCGATGACGAAGAATCCATGCGTACGCTGGTGGCGCGGGCGATCGCCATGGACGGCCATGCCACCGTCACCGCCGAGGACGGCGCCGAAGCGCTTGATATCCTGACCCGCGAGAACGGCGCATTCGATCTGCTGCTCACCGACATCAAGATGCCCGTCATGGACGGCATCGCGCTGGCGCTGGCCGTGGCACGGGATTTTCCTGACCTGATGATCCTGCTGATGACCGGCTTTGCCGACCAGCGCGAACGCGCGCACGGCCTCAACGCCATCGTGCACGACGTGGTGACCAAACCGTTTTCGGTCGCCGATATCCGCACCGCGGTAGCCGATGCATTGGCGGCGAAGAAGGTATAGCGGAGGCAGCGCCGACGTCGCCGCGTTTCCGTTTCGTCATGCGATCGAGTTGATCGGCGGGCTCGTCCCCCCGCAAGCAAGCGGCAGAGGGGGAACACCCGAGTCGCCGCGGAAACTCAATAATCCTTCAGCAGCCGCTCGATGTAATCGAGTTCGATCTGCGGGCGCAGCGAGTCGCCAAGGCGGCGGCGAAGTTCCTCGAGAATCCGGCGCACCCGCTGCACGTCGATCTCGTCGGGGATCTTGACCGAAGGGTCGTCGGGGAATTCGCGCCCGCGCAGCGGGCGCCCCAGGGGATCGTTCTGGGCAGCGCCGCTCTGCTGCCGTCCCGGGCGCTGGCCCGGACCGTCGCCCTGTCCCTCGCCGTCGCCCGGCTGCATGGCCTCGGCGAGGCTCTGGGCACCCTTGCGCAGCGCCTCCAGCGCCTTGCCTTGCGAATCCACCGCGCCATCGGCATTGCCGTCACCGAGCCTGCCGGTGGCGTCGCCCATCGCGGAATCGGCGTCGCCAAGACCGTCCTCGCCCTCGCCGTCGCCCTCTTCGCCCTGCTGGCCTTGCTGACCCTGGCCCTGCTGACCCTTTTCACCCTTTTCGCCGCGCTGGCCCTGCCCCATGCCGCGCTTGGCGAGTTCCTGCTGCAATTTCCTGAGCCGGTCGCGCAGGCCCTGCTGGTCCTGCTGCAGCTCGCCCATGTTCTGGTCGCCCTGCTTGCCGCGCTGGCGATCGCGCCGCGAATCCTGGCCCTGTTTGAAGGTCTTGTCGCGCAACTGCTGCTGCTTGCGGATCATGTCGCCGAGTTCGTTAAGCGCCTCCTGCATGTCGCCGTCGCCGGACTGCCCGGGCTGCGCCATCTGCAGGTTTTCCAGCATCTGCTGCAATTGCTCCAGCAACTGCTTGGCCGCATCCTTGTCGCCGGAGCGGGACAGGCGCTCCATGCGGTCGATCATGTTCTTGAGGTCCTGCTGGCTCAGCACCTTGGTGTTGGGATCGAGCGGCCGCGCCAACTGCTGCGGATTGTTGCGCTGCTGCTGGGCGAGCTGGCGCATGAAGTTATCCAGCGCCGCGCGCAAATTTTCGGTGAGTTTCTTGATCTCCTCGTCGCTGGCGCCGCGCTCCAGCGCCTGCTTGAGCGCCTCCTGGGCGGCCCGCAAGGCCTTGTCGACGTCAGTGATATTGCCGTCCTCGATGGTGACGGCGAGCGCCCACAGCGCGGCCACGACCTCGCGCAGCGCGGGATCGGTGCGGGAAGCCTCCAGCTGCCGCGACACGCTGTAGAGACCGAGGTAGTGACCGGCTTCAGGCGTGAACAGATGCGGCGCGATCATCAGCGCATCGAGCGCCGCATAGACCTGCCCGATCTGGTTGGCGTCGAGCGCCAGAACGCGGCGCTGCTCGATCAGCGCCCGCGCCAGCGGCTTGGTGAACAGCCGCTCCGGAAGCCGCATGTCGAACGGTTCGCTCGTGCCTTCATTGCCGGCCTCGTCCTTTGCGGACAAGGTCAGGGTGACATCGGCGCCGGCATAGGGGTCTTCCGAGAGATCCTTGACGGTCTGCCCGACGCCGTTGCGGGTGCGGGCATTCGGCAGCGCCAGCGCAAACTGCGGCGCATCGAACAGCGGCCGCGGCGCCGCGCCGCCCCTGGCGGGATCGCCGGGACGGGCCGTGAAACGCGCCTGCGCTTCGGTGACGCCGTAATCGTCCTCGATCTTGTAGGACATCTGCAGCGAGCCGCGCGCCTGGCGCTCCGGATCCCTGGCGAGCGCAATGGTCGGCCCCCGATCGGCGGTGGCGCTGAACTTCCATTGCGGCTGCCCGGAGGGCGAGCGGACCTGCGCGGTGCCGTCGCCGGCGATGGTGAACTGCTTCTCGTTGGTGCCCTTGGGCGCCTGCTCCACCGCGACGGCCTCGGTGACCGCGCCCGATGTCACCACCTCGAGCGTGCCGCCGCTGGAGCGCACGATCAGAGTCGAGCCACCCGGAACCGGCAAGGGGCCGGCAGGTGCCGCGGCGTCCTTGTTCGCGGCCGACAGGATGATGGGGGGCTTGCCGGTGTACAGCGGCGGCGTCACCCAGGCATCGACCCGGATATTGGCGGGCGCCAGCACGCCGTTCCAGTCGAACGCCGCAGCGACGCGCATGTTTCGCTCGTCGCCCGCGGCCACATAGGTCGCGACCATCAACACGGCGACCAGCGCGCGCAGCGCCCAGGGATCGTGAATCGGCAGCCGCGGCGACGGCAAGCCGGCGCGAATCCGCTTGAGCGAAGCCAGCGTGCGCTCCCGCTGCGCCTGCCACAGCGCCAGCGCCACCGGATCCTGGGTCCCCAGCGTATCGGTCAGCGCGGTCGCCGGGCGATGCCGGATGCCGGTGCCGCGGTCGAGCCGGCTGAGCGCGGCTTCGCGGCTCGGCCAGCGGAATCTGACCAGCGGCCACAGCGCCGCAAGCGCCGCCAGCACGAACAGACCGATCCCGATGGCGCGCGCGATGAACGGCAGCGTCAGCCACAAACCGGCCCACGATACCACCAGAAACAGTCCGAAGAGGCTCAGCAGCCGCGCCAGATGCGGCCAGGCCAGCTCCCACGCGATCGCGTATTTCGCCCGCTGCAAGGCCTGACCAAGCTGCAGCCTGGCGGCGGCATCGGGGTCGCGCGAAGGCTCTGACGGGTCGGGAATGGCGCCGCTCAATCAACTCTCCAGGTTGGCCCGAACAGAATCCTAGCACAGCGGCGGCTGTGAGGCACCTGTTGCCGAGGGTAACCCCCACCCGGAAATACGCATAACACGAAGGCGTGACTGCACAGTCCTGACCCCGTAACGTCGACCGCGAACCGCCGGGGAACCCCGATGGCACCTCAAGAGACTTCAAGGAAACGCCATGGACCAGAAGACGCACGACAAGGGACTGGAAATTCGCAAGGCGGTGCTGGGGGAGGCCTATGTCGCCAATGCCCTGAAGAATGCCGACGATTTCAACAGGCCGTTCCAGGAGCTGGTCACCGAATATTGCTGGGGCGCGGTGTGGGGCCGCGAGGAACTGCCGCGCAAGACCCGCAGCATGCTCAATCTGTCGATGATCTCGATCCTGAACCGCCCGCACGAACTGCGGGCGCACATCAAGGGCGCGCTGACCAACGGCGTGACCCGGGACGAGATTCGCGAGATCTTCATGCAGGTGGCGATCTATGCCGGCGTGCCCGCAGGCGTCGACAGCTTTCGGATCGCGCGCGAAGTGTTTGCCGAAATCGACAAGGGCTGAGAAGCTGCACGCCACAACAAGGACTGCCGTCGCCGGGCGATCCAGTACGCTGCGGCTTCTCGGCACTATCGCTGGCGTCTCTGCAATACTGGGTCGCCCGGTCAAGCCGGGCGATGACAGCGGTGGTTGTTTCATGCATCCGGGTCGGCCCCATCGCCGGTACCGACCTCGCAATAAGTTTTAGACTCAAGGACGCAACATCATGGACATCGGATTCATCGGCCTGGGGAAAATGGGATACCCCATGGCGCGCCGCCTGATCGAGGCCGGGCATCAACTCACCGTGTTCGACCAGCGCCAGGAGGCGGTCAACCAGTTGGTCACGCTGGGCGCCAGCGCCGCGTCATCGCCGAAAGACGTCGCCGACCGCGCCGAGACCGTAATGGCGAGCCTGCCGTCGCTGCAGGCCTCGCTGGAGGTCGCGACCGGCTCAAGCGGCGTGATCGAAGGCAAATTGATAAAGCGCTTCATCGATCTGTCCACGGTCGGATCGCATATGGCGGTGCGGATTCACGACCTGCTGGCGAAGCAGAATATCGTGCAGCTCGACAGCCCCGTCAGCGGCGGCGTCGGCGGCGCCGAGAAGGGCACGCTTGCGGTCATGGTGTCGGGCCCGAGCGCCGACTTTGAGATCGTGAAGTCCGCGCTCGGCGTCATCGGCAAGGTGTTCTTCATCGGCGAGAAGCCCGGCTCGGCGCAGACCATGAAGCTCGCCAACAACCTCTTGTCGGCGACCGCCGTGGTCGCGACCTCGGAGGCGGTGGTGATGGGCGTCAAGTCCGGACTCGATCCGGCCGTGATGATCGACGTCATCAATGCCGGATCGGGCATGAACACCGCGAGCCGCGACAAGTTTCCGCGTGCGATCCTGCCGCGCAGCTTCGATTTCGGTTTTGCGACGGGACTGATGGTGAAGGACGTGCGGCTCTGCCTGGAAGAGATGAAGGCGCTGGGGCTGTCGATGGAAGTCGCCGAGGCGGTCGGCCGGCTCTGGGAAGTCGTGATCCGCGAGATGGGCCCGGAATCGGATTTCACCTCCGCGATCAAGCCCATCGAACAGGCGGCGGGCGTCGTGGTGGGCGGCGCGAAAGGTGGCCACGCGGCAATAAAATGAGGACCCGTTGCCCGGACGCTGCGGCTCTGCGGAGCAGCGTGAAGAACCCTGCACCGCGTCCGGTCATGCAAACTCACAGCCACGGCGCCGTCTTGTCCATCGCGATCAGTTGCTCGACCTCGACGCGCGGTCGCACCACCGCGTATTGATCGTCCTTGACCAGCACTTCCGGCACCAGCGCGCGGGTGTTGTAGAACCCGGACTGCACCGCGCCATAGGCGCCGGCGGTCATGATCGCCATGAGATCGCCGGGCTTCGGCTCGGGCAGGTTGCGGTCGAGCGCGAGATAGTCGCCGCTTTCGCAGACCGGGCCGACCACGTCGGCCAGGATCGTGGGGGCACCTGCCGCGGCCTCGCGGACCGGCAGGATGTCGTGATGCGCCTCATACAGGGTGGGACGGATCAGGTCGTTCATCGCGGCGTCGAGAATGACGAAATTCCTGGCGTCGCCATGCTTCACATAGATCACGCGCGCGACCAGGATGCCGGCATTGCCGACGATCATCCGGCCGGGCTCGAACATCAGCGTGCAGCCGAGATTATGGGTCACGCGCTTGACCATGGCGGCATAGGCCGAGGGCAGCGGCGGCGCCTCACGGTCCATGTGATAGGGAATGCCGAGCCCGCCGCCGAAATCGACATGCGAGATGGTGTGGCCGTCGGCGCGCAGCACCTGTACGAATTCGGCGAGTAGCCGGAAGGCGGTTTCCAGCGGGCCGAGATCCGTGACCTGGCTGCCGATATGCATGTCGACGCCGGTGACCTGGATGCCCGGCAGCCTGGCCGCGCGGGCATAGACCGCGCGGGCGCGGGCCAGCGGAATGCCGAACTTGTTCTCGGACTTGCCGGTAGAGATTTTGGCATGCGAGCCGGAATCGACGTCGGGATTGACCCGGACCGAGATTCGCGCGGTCCGGCCGGTCTCGGCGGCCAGCCGCGACAGCAGGTCCAGCTCCGGCTCGGACTCGACGTTGATGCAGAGAATGTCCTCGGCCAGCGCGGCGCGCAGCTCGGCTTCGGTCTTGCCGACGCCGGAGAACAGGATCTTGTGCGGCGGAATGCCGGCAGCCAGCGCCCGCTTCAATTCGCCGCCGGACACCACATCGGCGCCGGCGCCGAGCTTTGCCAGCGTGCGGAGCACCGACTGGTTGGAATTGGCCTTCATGGCGTAGCACACCAGCGTCCTCTCGCCGGCAAAGGCCTCGCTGAATACCCGGTAATGGCGCTCCAGCGTGGCGGTCGAATAGCAATAGAACGGCGTGCCGACCGCATCCGCCAGTTCGATGAGATTAACCGCCTCGGCGTGCAGCACGCCGTTGCGATAGTCGAAATGGTTCATGGCCGGCTCAGTCGAGAAGCGGATCGAGGACGAAGGATCTCTTGCGGCCTCGCGGCGCGGTGGCCGACGGATCGGTTGTTCCGGAGGACGGATTGAACGCGCCCTGCGCGGCCCGTTCGACCTCGACATCGGTATCGTCAGGCGATGCCGCGGACGATGCCTGCGACGCGGCATTCGGCGGCAGATCGAGCCCGCCCTTGCGGCCGCAGCCCCCGAGCGCCAGCACGGCCGCGCTCAAAACGATGATGGCCCATCCCGAAGATGTCGGGCTCAACTTGCGATTCACGACAAAATCCCCAATGCGGCGGCACCATACAAAGATTGCCCGGTTCTGGCGAGGGCTGGACGACCATGAAATTGCAGCTGTTTTTGCAGGCTCAGCCCAACTTTCGCTGCTTTTCCAGCCGCTTCAGCCACGCTTTGGCTTGCGCCAGCACATTTTTGGGAGCGGTTCCGCCATAGCTGGTGCGGCTCTTCACCGACGCTTCCACCGAAAGCACGGCCAGCGCCTCCTTCGTGATGGCAGGCTCGATCGACTGCATATCCTTCAAGGGGAGCTCGTGCAGCGGCACGCCCCTGTCCGACGCCGCTCCGACGATTCGCCCGGTGACATGATGGGCATCGCGGAACGGCATTTTCAGCGTCCGTACCAGCCAGTCGGCGAGGTCGGTGGCGGTGGCGTAGCCCTCGCCGGCAGCAGCCTTCATCCGCGCCTCGTCCGGGACGATATCC
>NZ_JAUYQU010000304.1 GCF_030697065.1 Bradyrhizobium sp. | reverse complement strand
GAACGGTTCAAACCAGATGCCGGGCGAGCGCCGGACCGTTGAAATTCCGACGCTTTTTCGCCTTTCCAACCTGCGAGACCCTCATGAACGCTCCGATCCCCGTGCCAGCGCCCAAAGCCGTTCCGCCCTACAAGCACACCCCGCTGTTTCCGCTGGGCGCGGACAAGACGCCGTATCGCAAGATTACCAGCGATGGCGTCCGCGTCGAGAGCGTGATGGGCAAGGACATGCTGGTGGTGACCCGCGAGGCGCTGCGCGCGCTCTCCGAAGCCGCCTTCGGCGACATCAATCACTACCTGCGGCCCGGCCATCTGGCGCAGCTTCGCAAGATCCTCGACGACCCCGAGGCCAGCGACAACGACAAGTTCGTCGCGTTCGATTTTTTGAAGAACGCCAACATCGCCGCCGGCGGCATTCTGCCGATGTGCCAGGACACCGGCACCGCGATCATCATGGGCAAGAAGGGTTTTCGGGTCATCACCGACGGCGACGACGAGGCGGCGCTGTCCGAGGGCGCGCGCGACGCCTATCTGCGCCGCAATCTGCGCTATTCGCAGGTGGCGCCGCTGTCGATGTACGAAGAAAAAAACACCGCCAACAACATGCCGGCGCAGTGCGAGATCTATGCCGAGGGCGACGACGCCTACAAGTTCATGTTCATGGCCAAGGGCGGCGGAAGCGCCAACAAGAGCTTTCTGTTCCAGGCCACGCCGTCGGTACTGACGAAGGACCGCATGCTGGCGTTCCTGAAGGAGAAGGTGCTGACGCTCGGCACCGCGGCGTGCCCGCCCTATCACCTCGCCATCGTGATCGGCGGCACCTCGGCCGAGCTCTGCATGAAGACGGTGAAGCTCGCTTCGGCGCGCTATCTCGATGCGCTGCCCACCTACGGATCGGCCGACGGCAATGCCTTCCGCGATCTGGAGATGGAGCAGGAGATCCTGAAAATGACGCAGTCGCTCGGCGTCGGCGCGCAATTCGGCGGCAAGTATTTCTGTCACGATGTGCGCGTGATCCGCTTGCCGCGCCACGGCGCCTCCCTGCCGATCGGGCTCGGCGTGTCCTGCTCGGCGGACCGCCAGGTGCTCGGCAAGATTACCAGGGACGGGGTCTATCTCGAGGAGCTCGAGCACAACCCCGCGCAATATCTGCCGGCGGTGGAGCAGGCGCTCGGCGGCGAGGTGGTGAAGATCGATCTCAACCAGCCGATGAAAGATATCCTGGCGACGCTCGCAAGGCATCCGATCAAGACCCGGCTGTCGCTGTCCGGCACCATGATCGTGGCGCGCGATTCCGCCCACGCCAAATTGCGCGAACGTCTCGACAGGGGCGAGCCGCTGCCGGACTATTTCAAGAATCATCCGGTGTATTACGCGGGTCCCGCCAAGACGCCGGACGGCTATGCGTCGGGCGCGTTCGGCCCGACCACCGCGGGACGGATGGATTCCTTCGTCGACCAGTTCCAGGCGGCGGGTGGATCGATGGTGATGGTGGCGAAGGGCAACCGCGCCGTCGCGGTGCGCGAGGCCTGCAAGAAGCACGGCGGCTTCTATCTCGGTTCGGTCGGCGGTGCGGCGGCCAACCTCGCCGAGCACTGCATCAAGAAGGTCGAGGTGGTGGAATATCCCGAACTCGGCATGGAAGCGATCTGGCGCATCGAGGTCGAGGATTTTCCGGCCTTCATCATCATCGACGACAAGGGCAATGATTTCTTCAAGGAACTGAATCTGGGGTGAGGGGGCGGATTGCACCAGTCGTCGACCCGGCGAACGCCGGGACCGATGCCGCGTGATGTCGCGTTTGAAAAACGACGGCAGACGAACTGCCCGTAACCGCAAGGGCCGCGACGTGTGGGTCCCCGCTTTCGCGGGGACGACGACAGGACTACGCCCTTGTCCCGGTGAACGGGAAGCTGCCCATCGGGCCGATGCCCATTTCGCCGGACATGCTGTCGCCGGCAACCTTGCCGGAGAAAGCCAGCGTCAGCGGCATCGGATTGGTGATCGAGATTTTCCAGGCCACGTCGTCGCCGGAGACGGTGCCGTCGAAGATCTCGCCGGAATTGCCGTCGGCGCCCTGGGTGCCCGTCAGCGTGCCGCCAGCGCTCGAAAGCGTCAGCGTCGCCTTGCGCTCGCCCATCGGGGTAGTCATGACGATATTCCAGTTTCCGTCGACGGCCATCTTCAGCTCTCCTCACGCATTGCGTCGCAAAACCGGAATGGTTCTGGGACAGGCTCGGTCGGCGGTATAGCGCATCTCGTGGCCCGTGCCCAATCGTTGAAATGCGGCGATCAGGCGCGGGCGGCGCGGATCCGGCCCGTGACCAGGATGCGAAACGCAACATACTGCACGGCGAAGGCGATCACCTTCGCCCCGATCAGGACCACCGAGACGTAGAACGCCCACAGCTTGAGGTCGCCGGTCGCGGCGACCGCGACGGTGCCGGCGCCGAGCACGAACATCAGCGCCGCCCAGGCGTAGCCCGCGATGGTGACATGCTCCGGAATGGTTTCGATCACGAGCGGCGGCATGTAGCGCAGCATCCAGCCGCGCTTCAGCATGATCGCGCCGATCGCGAAATGCCCGATCGCGGGCTTGGCCAGCACGAAGCGGGGATCGTGCGTCAGGAGCGTGGCACCGCCGAGCACGATCACCAGGCCGAGGCTCGCCCAGGTCATGTAGCCGAGCTGCTGTCCCTTGTAGCGGGCATAGGCCACCTGTCCGACCGCGCCCGCGATCGCTACCGCCGTCGCCAGGATGACGTCGCCGGTCGCAAGGTACAGCACGAGGAACACGATGGTGGAGAGGAAGTCGGAGCCCAATCTCGCGATTACGTCTTTCATCGGCGTTGCTCTCTCTGGATCAGTTGCCTTCTTGCACAATATTCAGGAGCCGGACAGCGCGCTGGCGGAGCCGG
>NZ_JAUYQU010000295.1 GCF_030697065.1 Bradyrhizobium sp. | reverse complement strand
TACGGCTACACCACCAAGCGTGACATGACCGGCATGGGCTCGTTCCTGATCATGGGCCTGTTCGGCGTCATCATCGCGAGCGTGGTCAACATCTTCCTCGCCAGCTCGATGCTGCAGTTCATCGTGTCGGTGGTCGGCGTGCTGGTGTTCGCGGGCCTCACCGCCTGGGATACCCAGCGGCTGAAGAACGACTACATCTACGGCTACGCCTCGGAGGGCGGTGAAGTGGCGGAGCGTGCGGCGATCACCGGCGCATTGTCGCTCTACCTGAACTTCATCAACCTGTTCACGCTGCTGCTGCAGTTACTCGGTCAGCGCGAGTAACCGCCAGTCTCCAGCGGAGACATTCGAGCCCCGGCCTCGCGGCCGGGGCTTTTTCTTTTGCGGGGAGTAAAATAATCTCCCCGCCATGCATACTCTCGAGATCAGGCCCACCACCGCGGCCGACCTGCCCGCCATCACCGGAATCTACGAACATGCGGTCCGCTACGGCACCGCAACCTTCGAACTGATCCCGCCCGACCTCGCCGAGATGACCCGCCGCTTCGGCGTGCTGATGGAGGGCGGCTTTCCCTATTTCAGCGCCGTGCTCGAAGGCCACGTGATCGGCTATGCTTATGCCGGCGCCTACCGGCCGCGGCCGGCCTATCGCTTCACGGTGGAAAATTCGGTCTATCTGCAGCCGGCAACCCACCGCCGCGGGGTCGGCCGGCAATTGCTGCAACGGCTGATCGCCGAATGCGAGGCGCGCGGCTATCGCCAGATGATCGCGGTGATCGGCGATTCCGCCAATGCCGGGTCGATCGGCGTGCATACCAGATGCGGATTTCAGATGATCGGGACCCATCCCGATGTCGGTTTCAAATTCGGCCGCTGGCTCGACACCGTGATGATGCAGCGCGCGCTGGGAGATGGCGGCACGACGCTGCCGGCAGGCTGAGGCAAAATATCGAAAACAACCCCATGCAATGCTGTGTCACCGTCATTCCGGGGCGGCTCGCCAGAGCCGAACCCGGAATCTCGCGGCCAGCACGGGTCCAATCTCGAGATTCCGGATCCAGCGCTGTGCGCTAATCCGGAATGACAGGCGAACGTCAGACCACCGCCAGCTTGCGGTCGATCACCAGCAGCACGCGATCGAGTTCATGGCCGCGGCGCAGGATCAGCCCGCTGGCCGAGATCACGCTGTAGATCCCCTGCTTGCGCGCCAGCCGCGGATCCTTCTCAATGCGGTAGATCGGAACCTCGGAGGCGCGGCGGAATACCGAGAACACCGCACGATCCTTCAGAAAGTCGATGGCGTAGTCGCGCCATTCGCCGTCGGCGACCATGCGCCCGTACAGATTCAGGATACGATTGAGTTCGATACGATTGAACGTCACGAGGCCCGGCGCCGGACCAGCGGCGGCATTGCGCGCCGCCGCGCGGGCTTCGCTTGGATCGGCTTCCTCCGACGTTGAACTCATGGGACGCCTCCTGTCATCTCAAGACAGTCATCTCAGACTGTCATTTCAACGACATGATTGCGCCAACCGGGCGCGGCTGCAAGAGGCCTCGGGCTCGAATTGGCGCCCGCCGGCTCCGCGCGCCGGAAGAATCGACGTCACGCGAACGTTAGCGCAATCATAATACCGCCCCACTTCCGCCAAGCGCCCGCCGTTTCGAGTTGCGACAAACAAATCCTGCGTTGGCCCGGTCCTTTCAGCTCCGGATTCCTCAGCCCCCAGCCCCCCGGGGCAGTCGGGATCGGGCCTGTTCGCAGGATAGTTTATCCCCATACTGGGCCAACGAAAGTTGGTCCTTTTTCTTTTGGGGAGTGTGATTCCGTGGCGCGCGAAGCGCGAGCCCGGAAAGCGGTTGGCTTGAAGGAGATTCCGGGTTCGCCGTGCGCGCCCTGGATGACTGAAAGAAAAATTTCAGTGCAGCGACGTGTAGGCCGCCCCCAGCATCGCGCCGGGCTTGTCGCGGCTGCCGCCCTGGACGAACACCACCGCGGCATCGATGCCTTCGCGCGAGATGTTTTCCAGCGGAACGGTCCAGCTGCCGGCCGCGCCATTCCAGTCGCCGATCTTGAGCAGGTTGCGCACCACATTGTGGTAGGTGACCTTCTGCCCGCGGTTCTCGCCCTTCCCGATCGAAATCGGAACTTCCCTGGTGACCGAACAGATCCAGACTTCGCCGAGCGAGGCGGCGGGGCCCTTGGTCGAGGCTGCGACCGAAACGGTCACCTGCTTGCCGTCCCGCGCGATCGACACCGGCACCGACATCACGCCGTCGGTCTTCGCGGTATCGCCGATCGCGCCCTCGATCCTGGCGCGATCGCTGCCGATCACCTGCACCGATCCATTGACGATGACCTGCGGCGTGTAGACGTTGCGGTCGCCGCGCGCCTTCGAATAGGCCTTCTGGCGCGCGCTGAAGCGCGAATCCGCCAGCGTGTCCTTCCAGCCGAGATAATCCCAGTAGTCGATCGGCATGCTCAGCGCGATCACGTTTGGATCTTTGGCCAGTTCGCCGATGATCTTATCGGCCGGCGGGCATGACGAGCATCCCTGCGACGTGAACAGCTCAACCACCGCGCGCGGGTCGGCATGGGCCGGGCGGATCATCGCGACAATGGCGCAGACGCCGAGCGCTCCCGACCATCGCGAGATAGAGTTATGGGCCATCAACAGTGTCATACCAGAGAACCGCCGGGCATCCGCATCGAGGCCGTTGAGATTTGCGGCTCAAACGCGCGAAAGCGGCCTTTCATAGGCCGCCTTCCCGTCACTCGCCACTCACTTAGCGGTGAGGCAGCGATCACGATCACGCGGCCAGCTTGCGCAGAACGTAATGCAGGATGCCGCCGTTGCGGTAATATTCGAGCTCGTCGAGGGTGTCGATGCGGCACAGCAGCGAAACGCGCTGCAGCGAACCATCGCCGGAGACGATTTCCGCGGTCAGCTTCTGCCGCGGCTTCAGATCGCCCTGCAGCCCGCGGATCGTTACCGTCTCGTCACCCTTCATGCCGATCGAGGTCCATGACGCGCCGTCCTCGAAAGTCAGAGGCAGCACGCCCATGCCGACCAGGTTGGAGCGGTGGATGCGCTCGAAGCTCTCGCAGATCACGGCACGGACGCCGAGCAACCGCGTTCCCTTCGCGGCCCAGTCGCGCGACGAGCCGTTGCCATATTCGGCGCCGGCGAAAACCACCAGCGGCACCTGCTCGGCCTGGTACTTCATCGCGGCGTCATAGATCGACATCTGCTCGCCGTCGGGCCAGTGTTTCGTGAGACCGCCCTCCGGGATGTTGCCGTCGGCGCCCTTCAGCATGAAGTTCTTGATGCGGATGTTGGCGAAGGTGCCGCGCATCATGACCTCGTGGTTGCCGCGCCGCGTGCCGTATTGGTTGAAGTCGGCCGGACGCACCTGGTGGTCGGACAGATATTTGCCGGCGGGCGAGGTCAGCTTGATCGCGCCGGCCGGAGAAATGTGGTCGGTGGTGATCTTGTCGCCGAACATCGCCAGGATCCGCGCGTCGATGACGTCGATGATCGGCTCCGGCTCCTTCTTCATGCCCTCGAAATAGGGCGGGTTCTGCACGTAGGTCGAGCTCATGTTCCAGCGATAGGTCTCGCTCTCGACGGTCTTGATCTTGCGCCAGTTGGTGTCGCCCTTGAACACGTCGGCGTAGCGCTTCTTGAAGATCGCCGCGGTGACGTACTTCTTCATCAAGGCGTTGATCTCCTTGGAGGTCGGCCAGATATCCCGCAGGTACACCGGCTTGCCGTCCTTGCCGGTGCCGATCGGCTCGACCGACAGATCCTTCGTCACGGTTCCCGCCAGCGCATAGGCGACCACCAGCGGGGGCGAGGCGAGGTAGTTGGCCTGCACGTCCGGGCTGACGCGCCCCTCGAAATTGCGGTTACCCGACAGCACGGCGGCGGCGATGATGCCGTTGTCGTTGATCGACTTGGAAATCTCTTCCGGCAGCGGACCCGAATTGCCGATGCAGGTGGTGCATCCGAAGCCGACCAGGTTGAAGCCGACCTTGTCGAGCGCGAGTTGCAGTCCGGAATTGGAAAGATATTCCGCGACCACCTGGCTGCCCGGCGCCAGCGAGGTTTTCACCCACGGCTTCGCGGTGAGGCCCCTGGCGGCGGCGTTGCGCGCCAGCAGGCCGGCGCCGATCAGCACGCTCGGATTGGAGGTGTTGGTGCATGAGGTGATCGCCGCGATCACCACATCGCCGTGGCCGAGATCGAAATTGCGGTTCTCCACCGCGTAACGCTTCGAGGCGTCGACGGCCTTCTTGTATTCGCTGGTCATCGCCGCGGCGAAGCCGGTGGCGACGGCGGGCAGCGCGACGCGGCCCTCCGGGCGCTTCGGTCCGGCCATCGACGGCACCACGTCGGCGAGATCGAGCGTCAGGGTTTCGGTAAACACCGGATCCGGCGATTTGGCGGTGCGGAACATGCCCTGCGCCTTGGAGTAGGCGGTGACCAGCGCGACGCGGTCCGCCTTGCGGCCGGAGGTTTTCAGGTAATCGATGGTCGCGGCATCGACCGGGAAGAAGCCGCAGGTCGCGCCAGATTCCGGCGCCATGTTGCCGATGGTCGCCTTGTCGGCGACCGAGAGGTGATCGAGACCGGGCCCGAAGAACTCGACGAACTTTCCGACCACGCCCTGCTTGCGCAGCATCTGGGTCACGGTGAGCACCAGGTCGGTGGCGGTGACGCCTTCCTTCAACGCTCCCTTGAGCTTGAAGCCGATCACTTCCGGCAGCAGCATCGACTGCGGCTGGCCGAGCATCGCGGCTTCCGCCTCGATGCCGCCAACGCCCCAGCCCAGCACCGCGAGGCCGTTGACCATGGTGGTGTGCGAATCGGTGCCGACCAGGGTGTCGGGATAGGCCACCTCGAAAGTGCCGGTCTTCCTGCCGACCGTCATCTTCTCCTTGCGGGTCCAGACCGTCTGGGCGAGATATTCCAGATTGACCTGATGGCAGATGCCGGTGCCGGGCGGCACCACCGAGAAGTTCGAAAACGCCTTCTGGCCCCATTTCAGGAATTCGTAGCGTTCCTGGTTCTGCTTGTATTCCTCGACCACGTTCTTGCCGAACGCCTTGTTGTCGCCGAAGAAATTCACGATCACGCTGTGGTCGATGACGAGATCGACCGGCACCAGCGGGTTGATCTTCTCGGCGTCGCCGCCGAGCGCCTGCATGGCGTTGCGCATCGCCGCGAGATCGACCACCGCCGGCACGCCGGTGAAATCCTGCATCAGCACCCGCGCCGGGCGAAACGAGATCTCATGCTCGAGCTTGCGCTTCTTCAGCCACTTCGAGACCGCGATGATGTCAGCCTTCTTGACCGAGCGGTCGTCTTCGTGGCGCAGCAGGTTTTCCAGCAGCACCTTCATGGAATAGGGCAGCTTTGAAATTCCCGTCAGACCGTTCTTCTCGGCGGCGGGCAGGCTGTAATAGACGTAGGACTTGCCACCAACCTTGAGGGTCTTTTGGCATTTGAAGCTGTCGAGCGAGGTCATGTGTGGCAATCCCAATTGTCAGTTATACCCGGCGAGGTATCTCGGCACCGTCGGAGAGCTTGGCGAGGTGGCTTGCCGCGGCCGATTGTGTGCTGCATCAAGTTCCGGCTTATAGAATCTTTCTAGGAGCACCGCCACACCGGCAAGCGTGCCGCAGCATTGCGGTACCCACAAATTCCGATGCGGTACCCATGGTTTCCAAAGGGCTGTGAAAGGCCAATATGCGGCTCTCGGGAAGCGGCGTCAGTTGTGTGCGGGGCGGCCGGGAAGTGTTCTCGGGCCTCGATTTCGCGGTGTCCGCGGGCGAGGCGCTGGCCGTCACCGGCCGCAACGGCTCCGGCAAGACCTCGCTGCTGCGCCTGATCGCGGGCCTGCTGATGCCGCAGGGCGGTTCGATCGGTCTTGAGGGCGGCACGGGGGAACTGACCCTGCCCGAACAGGCCCACTTTCTCGGCCACCGCGACGCGTTGAAACCGGCCCTCAGCGTGACGGAAAACCTCGCCTTCTGGCGGGAATTTCTTGGCGGCGAGGCCTTCGACCTGGCGGAATGCCTGGCGGCGGTCGGGCTCGACCATGCCGCCCCGCTGCCGGCGGCGTTTCTGTCGGCCGGACAGCGGCGGCGGCTCTCGATCGCCCGGCTGCTCGCCGCACGGCGGCCGATCTGGCTGCTGGACGAGCCCACCAACGCGCTCGACACTTCGGGACAGGCGATGTTCGCCGCCCTGATGGACGATCATCTGGCGCGCGGCGGGCTGATCGTCGCGGCGACCCATGCGCCGCTGGGAATTGCCGCGCGCGAACTGCGGATCGGGGGCGCCGCATGACCGCGCTGGCCGCCCTGATCCGACGGGACATCAAAATCGCGCTGCGGGTCGGCGGCGGCGCGCTGATCGGCGTCCTGTTCTTTCTTACAGTGGTGGTGCTGATGCCGTTCGCGCTCGGCCCGGACCTCGCGCTGCTGACGCGGCTGGGTCCGGCGATTCTCTGGCTCGGCGCGCTGCTGGCCAGCCTGCTCACGCTCGACCGGCTGTTCATGGCCGACCATGAGGATGGCTCGCTCGACCTGATCGTGATGAGCCGCACGCCGCTGGAACTGACCTGCGCCGCGAAGGCGCTGGCGCACTGGCTGGCGGCGGGGGTTCCGCTGATCCTCGCCACCCCCGTGCTCGGCCTGCTCCTGAACCTCGATGCGACCGCAACGGCGGCGGTGGCGCTGACCCTGCTGGCGGGCACGCCGGCGCTGACCTTCACCGGCATGATCGGCGCCGCGCTGGCGGTGACGCTGCATCGCGGCGGATTGTTGCTGGCCGTGCTGGTGCTGCCGCTGTCGATCCCGGTGCTGATTTTCGGGGTCGCCGCCTCGCAGGCCGCGATCACGGGGCCGCTGGCGTTCGGAACGCCGTTTTCGATCCTGTGCGCGCTGTCGCTGGTCAGCCTCGTGATCGGACCGTTCGCGGCCGCGGCGAGCCTGCGGCACGGACTGGATTGATACCGATCAACTCTCGCTGAGGCAAAATGAAACAAACGAAGTCGGATTGCCTGTCGCGAGTGCTGCGACTATCAGGGATGCCATGACGCTGATCGACCTCGCCAACCCGACCCGGTTCCTCCAGCTGACCGCGCGGATTCTGCCGTGGCTGGCGGCCGCAACCGCCATCCTGCTGCTGGTGGGCCTCTACCAGGCCGCGATGGCGCCCGACGACTACCAGCAGGGCGCCACCGTCAAGATCATGTTCATCCACGTGCCGAACGCCTGGCTCGCGATGTTCGTCTGGGGCGTGATGAGCCTGGCCGCCCTGGGCACGCTGGTATGGCGGCATCCGCTGGCGGATGTCGCCGCCAAAGCCGCCGCACCTATCGGGGCGGCCTTCACCTTCCTGGCGCTGGTCACGGGCTCGCTGTGGGGCCGGCCGATGTGGGGCACCTATTGGGAATGGGATGCGCGGCTGACCTCGGTGCTGATCCTGTTTCTGATGTATCTCGGCCTGATCGCGCTGTGGCGCGCGGTGGAGGATCCGTCGCGCGCGGCACGCGCCGCCGCGGTCCTGACCCTGGTCGGCGCCCTCAATCTGCCGATCATCAAATTCTCGGTGGACTGGTGGAATACGCTGCATCAGCCGGCATCGGTGCTGCGGATGGGCGGACCTTCGCTCGACCGCAGCTTCCTGATTCCGCTGCTGGTGATGGCGGTGGCGTTTTCGCTGCTGTTCGTCACGCTGCATCTGGCGGCGATGCGCAACGAAATCCTGCGCCGCCGGGTGCGCAGCTTGCAGATGATGCAAGCCAGCCGGCGTTCGGCGTGACCGCGATGGCGCTCGGTCCCCACGCCGTCTTCGTCGTGACGTCCTACGCGCTGGCAACGGCCGTGGTGCTGGTCCTGATCGGCTGGATCGCGGTCGATTACCGCCGCCAGAAGGCGCGCCTGCGCGAACTCGAAGCCGGCGGCGTTACCCGGCGCTCGGGCCGCGGCGTGGCGGACATCTGATGGGCCAGCCCTCGATCCCGGACGCGGCGCCGCGCCGCCGGCGCTGGCTGGTGACGCTGCCGCTGCTTGGTTTCATGGCGGTGGCCGGCCTGTTCCTGCTCCGGCTCCATGGCGGCGATCCCTCGAAAATCCCCTCCGCCCTGATCGGCCGGCCAGCGCCGCAAACCACGCTGCCACCGCTGCAGGGCCTGGTGCAGGACGGCGTCCAGGTGCCCGGGCTCGATCCCGGCGTGTTCAAGGGCAAGGTCAGCGTCGTCAACGTCTGGGCGTCCTGGTGCGTGCCCTGCCACGATGAGGCGCCGCTGTTGACCGAGCTCGGCAAGGACACGCGGCTTCAGCTCGTCGGCATCAACTACAAGGACGCACCCGACAATGCCCGGCGCTTCCTCGGCCGCTACGGCAATCCGTTCAGCTACGTCGGCGTCGACGGCAACGGCCGCGGCTCGATCGAATGGGGCGTCTACGGCGTGCCGGAGACCTTCGTGGTCGGGCGCGAGGGCACCATCCTCTACAAGCTGGTCGGTCCGGTGACGAAGGCGAATTTCGAGACCGTGCTCAAGGTCGAGATCGACAAGGCGTTGAAGTGACGACGACGTCGTCATTCCGGGGCGCGTCGAAGACGCGAACCCGGAATCTCGAGATTCCGGGTTCATCGCTGCGCGATGCCCCGGAATGACAAGGCCGCGAATAAATTTTCGCTTTTATCTGCCGTTCATTTCGCGGCCATGGCGCCGCCACGAATTCGAAGCTAGCTTGACGGCGTTACTTAAACCGTCCTTGGAGGGACACCCAAATGCGTCATTTCACGCTTGCTTCACTTGCTGCAACTGCGCTCACCCTTGGTCTGCTGACGGCTACGCCAGTGTTGGCCCAAGCCACCCAGCCCGCCGCCAAATCCGACAGCAAAATGGCTCCCGCGCCGAAGGCGCCGGCCACCGAATCGAAGATGGCGCCGGCTCCCAAGGTCGAACTGCTCGACATCAACTCGGCCACCGCCGACCAGCTCGCCGAACTGCCGGGAATCGGCAAGGCCTATTCGGCCAAGATCATCGCGGGCCGCCCCTACAAGGGCAAGGACGATCTGGTGAACAAGAACCTCGTCCCGCAGAAGACCTATGACGGCATCAAGGACAAGATCATCGCCAAGCAGAAGAGCTGATTAATTCGTCATTGCGAGCGAAGCGAAGCAATCCATCGTTGCCGGAAAGGTGGATTGCTTCGTCGCTTCGCTCCTCGCAATGACGGCTGAGACGTCCTCACCCCTTGGTCACATCGCCCGCATCGGCTTCGCTCGCTTCCAGCGAGACGGGCTCCAGCCGATAGCGCTTGATCAGCGGCATCTGCGTCACGGCAAACAGCATCGTCAGCGGCACCATGCCGAACACCTTGAAGGCGACCCAGAAATCGGTGCTCTGGGTGCGCCAGATGATCTCGTTCAGCACCGCCATGGCGAAAAACCAGAATGCCCAGCGCAGCGTCAGCACCCGCCAGCCCTGCGGCGTGAGGTTGAACATCTGGTCGAACATGATGGCGATGAAAGAGCGGCCGAACAGCAGGCCGCCGCCGAGGATGGCCGCGAACAGCGTATAGACGATCGTCGGCTTCATCTTGATGAAGGTCTCGTCCTGCAGCAACAGCGTCAGCGCGCCGAACACGATGACGACGATTGCGGTCACGATCGCCATCATCGGCACGTGCCGCGTCACGATATAGGACGCGACCATCGCGACGGTCACCGCCGCCATGAAAGCGCCGGTGGCGATGAACAGGTTGTACCTGCCGTTGGCGAAGAAGAAGACCAGCAGCGGCCCGAGCTCGGTCGCGAGCTTGAACAGCGGATGCGGTGCGGTTTTGTCCATGACATACCCTACGTTACGTTGCTGGCATCACCCGCCTTCGCGGGGCATGACAAGAGAAACCTCAGGACTCAATCCCCGCGATCGCCTGGGCGAAATCGCGTGCGGTGAACGGCGCGAGGTCGTCGATACCTTCCCCGACACCGATGAAATGCACCGGCAGTTTGTGCTTCTCGGCCAGCGCCACCAGGATGCCGCCCCGCGCGGTGCCGTCGAGCTTGGTCATGACGAGACCCGTGACGCCTGCGGTACGATGAAATGCCTCGACCTGCGACAGCGCATTTTGTCCCACCGTGGCATCCAGCACCAGCAGCACCGCATGCGGCGCCGTAGCATCGACCTTCCTGATGACGCGAACCACCTTTTCGAGCTCGTTCATCAGCTCGGCCTTGTTCTGCAGCCGGCCGGCGGTATCGATCAGCAGCACGTCGCGCTGTTGCTCGCGCGCCGCGGTCAGGGCGTTGAAGGCGAGGCTCGCGGAATCCGAACCCTGCGCTGCCGCGATGACAGGGGATTTGGTGCGCTCGCCCCAGATTTTCAACTGCTCGATCGCGGCGGCGCGAAAGGTATCTCCCGCGGCCAGCATCACCTTGCGGCCTTCGGCCGAAAGCTTGGCGGCGAGCTTGCCGATCGTGGTGGTCTTGCCGGAACCGTTGACGCCGACCACCAGAATGACGAACGGCTTCTGCGCCGCGTCGATCACCAGCGGCTTGGCCACCGCCGCGAGAACTTTTTCCACTTCGGTCGCGACCACGGCCTTCACATCGTCCGCCGAAATCGCCTTGTCGTAACGGCCGTGGCCGACCGCGGCCGAAATCCGCGCCGCCACCTCGGTGCCGAGATCGGCGCGCAGCAGCACGTCCTCGATATCCTCGAGCATGGCGCGGTCAAGCTTGCGTTTGGTGACGAGATCGGCGACCGCGGTTCCAAGCGAACTCGAGGTGCGCTTGAGGCCGCTGGACAGCCGCCGCCACCAGCTCAGTTTTGTCGTTTCCGGAGTGTCGTTCATGCTGGCGGTGTGTTAGCGGTTTCGCGCCATGAGCGAAAGTCTCGACCGCACGATCCCGGTTCCCGAATTGACCGCCGAGGAAATCCAGTCCCGCGTGCTCCATCGCGACGGGCTGATGCTGGTGATCGACAAGCCGGCGGGGCTCCCGGTGCATCGCGGCCCCAAGGGCGGCGCCAACCTGGAAACCTCGTTCGACGCATTGCGATTCGGGCTGCCGCGGCCGCCGGTGCTGGCCCACCGGCTCGACCGCGACACATCGGGCTGTCTCGTGCTGGGACGCCACCGTAAGGCCACCGCCTCGCTCGGCCTGCTGTTCAAGCATGGCAAGATTTCGAAGACCTATTGGGCGGTGGTCGAGGGCGGCCCTGCCCAGGATGAAGGCACCATCGACATGCCGCTCGGCCGCCTCAATGCCGAACGCGGCTGGTGGCAGAAGCCCGACCCCGAGGGCCAGCAAGCGGTGACCAACTGGAAAGTGCTGGGGCGCGGCGGCGGCCTGAGCTGGCTCGCGCTCGAACCGGTCACCGGCCGCACCCATCAATTGCGGGTTCATTCCGCCGCATCGGGCTGGCCGATCTTCGGCGACAACATCTATGGCAGCGGGCCACGTTTCGGCGAGCCGACCCTGCATCTGCATTCGCGCGAGATCGTGATCCCGATTTCAAGGAACAAGGAGCCGGTGCGCGTGGTGGCGCCGGCGCCGGCGCATCTGCATGCGCGGCTGAGCTTGTGCGGGTGGAGCGGGGAGTGACTTTCTTCCCCTCTCCCCTTGTGGGAGAGGGTGGCGCCTCACGAAGTGAGGCGAAGGGTGAGGGGTCTGTCTCCGCGGATAGAGACCCCTCATCCGGCGCTTCGCGCCACCTTCTCCCACAAGGGGAGACGGGGATAGTCACACCGTCAATCGCGTGCCGTCATGTCCGGTGATCTTCAGCGCCCGCACCGCGCCGGGCACATCGCCCGCAATTGCCACCGGGACAAAATGCTCGGTGCGGCCCTGCGTCGGACTCTCGATCAGCACCTGGCGCACCGAGCCCGCTTCCGATGCCAGCCGCTTCTGCAGCGCGGCCTCGCCGGCCGCGCGCAGCCGTTTCGCGCGCTGCCTGATGGCGTTGCCGTTCACCTGCGGCATCCGCGCCGCCGGCGTGCCCGGCCGCGGCGAATAGGGAAAGACGTGCAGGAAGGTGAGGCCGCATTCCTCGACCAGATCCCGCGAACGCTCGAACATCGCCTCGGACTCGGTCGGAAATCCCGCGATGATGTCGGCGCCGAGCGCGATGTCCGGCCGCAGCCGACGCACCTGCGCGCAGAAATCGATCGCATCGGCGCGGGAATGCCGCCGCTTCATCCGCTTCAGGATCAAATCGTCGCCGGATTGCAGCGACAGATGCAGATGCGGCATCAGTCGCTCATCGTCCGCGATCACGTCGAGCAGATCGCGGTCGACCTCGACCTGGTCGATCGACGATATCCGCAACCGCTTCAGCTCCGGCACGTGCCGCAGGATTTGCTTCGTCAGCGCCCCAAGCTTCGGCGCACCCGGCAGGTCGGCGCCATAGCTGGTGAGGTCGACGCCGGTCAGCACGATCTCGGCATGGCCGCGTTCGGCCAGCGCGCGGACCTGGTCGACCACCGCTCCCATCGGCACCGAGCGCGAATTGCCGCGGCCGTAGGGGATGATGCAGAAGGTGCAGCGGTGGTCGCAGCCGTTCTGCACCTGCACGAACACCCGCGGCAGGCCGCTCGCGAAGCCTTCCAGCAGATGCGGCGCCATTTCCCTGACCGCCATGATATCGGCGACCGCGATCTTCTCGCTGGCGTCGATGCCGAATGCCGGCGCCGCGTCGAACGCGGCGCGCGCATCACGCCAGGCCTGCCCCTGCATCTTGTCGTGATTGCCGACGACGCGATCGACCTCGGCCATGTCGGCGAACATCGCCGCCTGGGTCTGCGCCGCGCAGCCGGTCACGACGATGCGCGCTTCCGGCCGCTCCCGCTTCAGCCGCCGGATCGATTGCCGCGCCTGGGCGACGGCCTCGTTGGTGACCGCGCAGCTGTTGATGACGATGGTATCGGCGAGCCCGGCCCGCCCGGCCTCGCGCAGGATCACCTCGGATTCGAACGCATTGAGACGGCAGCCGAAGGTGACGATGTCGACGCCCATGGTCAGGCGACGTTGGCAAACAAAGCGGGATCGAATCGGCTTTCATACTCGAACGTCGCCGTGCCCGTCATCAGCACGTGGTCGTCGCCCTCGCGCCATTCGATCGCGAGCTCGCCGCCGGGCAGCGCGATCTGCACGTTGCGGTTGGTGCGCTTCAGCCGCGCCGCGGCCACCGCGGTGGCGCAGGCCGCGGAGCCGCAGGCCTTTGTGAGCCCCGCGCCGCGCTCCCAGGTGCGTATCGTGATGTGATTGCGATCGACGATATGCGCCAGCGTGATATTGGCGCGCTCGGGGAAAACAGGGTGGTTTTCCAGCAGCGGCCCGAAACGGGCGAGATCGTAGGCGTTGACGTCATCGACCCAGAAGATGGCGTGCGGATTGCCCATCGAGACCACCGACGGCGAATGAAGGATCGGCGCATCGATCGGCCCGACCTGCAATTCGATGTACCGGGTATCGCGAAACTCCTCCGCCAGCGGGATATCCTTCCAGCCGAATTTGGGGGCGCCCATGTCGACGGTGTAGAGATCCGCCGACGGCCCCTGCCAGCAATTCAGCAGGCCGGCCCGGGTCTCGAAGGTGACGGCGGTCTGGCCGGTCTTTTCGAACAGCCGGCGCACCACGCAGCGCATGCCGTTGCCGCAGGCGGCGGATTCGGAGCCGTCGCTGTTGTAGATCCGGATGAAGGCCTCGGTCCCGGCCAGCCGCGGCGGCTGCAGCACCATCAGCTGGTCGTAGTGCACGCCGGCGGGCGAGGCGACCGCACGCGCATCCTCCGGCGTGACGGCGGCCGGCGCATCGCGCAGATCGACCACGACGATCTCGTTGCCGATGCCGTTCATCTTGGCGAATGCGTGGTTGGCGAGCGCGCTCATCGAATTTCCGTCACTTATGGCTGTCTTATATGGCGAACCGGGGCGGATTGGCCAGTGTGGCAGATTCGGCGCCCGCGCCCGGCGAAGGAGCGCATGACGTATCTGTCATGACGAAATCGAGCCTTGCATGCTAGCATTCCGGCGTTGCGTTTTGCCGGCCCGATCCGGGCGAGGCCCGTGAAACGCCTTTCTGCACGGCCCATGGGGACCATTCGCATGAATTTCTTGAACTGTTTTCGCGTCGCGCTGATCCCGGTCGCGGCGTTGGCCTGGGGTAGCGCAGCACCGGCGCAATCACCGGCACCCGCGGCAAGCCCGACGCCACCAGCGGCAGGCAGTCCGGCGACCCCGGCGCCTGCCCCTTCAGCCACGCCAAGCCCCGCGCCGACCGAGACCCCGGCTCCGGTAGCCAGCCCTTCGGCCCCTCCCGCAACGCCGCCGGCGGCGGCCGGCGCCCCGGCCGTTCCGCCGACACAGGCGCCGGTTCAGACCGCCGATCCGTTCGGCGAACAGTTCACGCTGGAGCCTAAAAAGGTCGTGATCATGAGAGGCACCGCCAACTGGGATTCCGCGTTCGAGACCCTGATGGATTCGTTCAAGGCGCTGACCGCACTGCTCGACAAGCAGGGCATCAAGCCATCGGGCAATGCGATGATCGTCTATACCTCGACCGACGATGCCGGCTTCACTTTCCTCGCCCAGATGCCGGTCGATCAGGATCCGAAAAACCTGCCCAAGGACATGAGCATCGGCAAATCACCCGATGGCAAGGCGCTGAAATTCGTCCACCGCGGTTCCTACGACAACATGGACAACACCTACGAGGCCATCACCAACCACCTCGACGAGAAGAAGCTGGAGGCCAAGGACACCTTCATCGAGGAATACATCACCGATCCCCTCAAGACCGCCGAAGACAAGCTGGTCATCAACGTCTATGTGCCGCTGAAGTGACACCCAAGCGAATTTCAAGTGAATCCCAAGTGAGTCCCAAGTGAAACCCATGAAGAATCGCCGTTCTCTGGCCGCCGCCATCGCCGCGGTCACGCTGTTCGCGGCCCCCGCGCTGGGGCAGTCCGCTCCGCCGCCGGCGATTTCCGTCACCGGCGAGGCCAGCGTGTCGGCAGCGCCCGATCTGGCGCTGGTCGACGGCGGCGTCACCTCGGAGGCGAAAACCGCCCGCGAGGCGTCCGACGCCAACAACAATGCAATGAGCAAGGTGCTGCTGGCGCTGAAGACCGCCGGCATCGACCAGAAGGACGTGCAAACCTCGCGGCTGTCGCTGTCGCCGCAAAGCGCACCCAACCGCACCGGCCCTTCCGCCATCGTCGGCTACCGCGCCAGCAATCGCGTGACCATCCGGGTGCGCGATGTCGGCAAGGTCGCGAATGTGATCGATACGCTGGTGGGCGCCGGCGCCAACGAGATCGGCGGCATCCATTTCATGGTGTCGCAGGCCTCGAAGCTGCTCGACGAGGCCCGCGACAAGGCGGTGGCCGATGCCCGCCGCAAGGCCGAGATCTACGCCAGGGCCGCGGGTGTGACGCTCGGCGCGCCGCTCAGCATTTCGGAAGATGGCTCGCCCGGCCCGATGCCCTATCGAGGCAAGATGTCCGCCGGCATGGCCGCGGCCCCCCAGGTGGCGCAGGGCGAAGAGACGCTTTCGGTGACTGTCAACGTGACCTGGGCGATCAAGCCGAAGGAATAGCTCGTCGTCGGCCCAACGCCGTCATTGCGAGCGCAGCGATTTAGACTTCCACCACCTGCCCCGGCTTCAGCACGACAAACCGCTCGCGCGGAATCCTGGCTTCATCCAGCGCCTCGCCCAGCGCCGTGACCGGCGCGTCGATCGCCTCGTCGGTGAGTTGGAATGTGCCGTGGTGGTGCGCCAGCGCCTGCTGCGCGCCGCAATCGGCCAGTGCCTTGACGGCGTCGGCCGGGTTCATGTGCTGGTCCTTCATGAACCAGCGCGGCTCATAGGCGCCGATCGGGAGGATCGCCAGCCGCAGCGGGCCATGTTTTTCGGCGACACGGCGAAAATGTTTGCCCTCGCCATAGCCGGAATCGCAGACGACGTAGACCTTGCCCGCCGGCGTCTCCAGCACGAAGCTCGCCCACAGCGCCTTGTTGCGGTCGAGCACGCCGCGCGCCGTCCAGTGCCGGGTCGGCACCAGCGTCACCGCGATGCCGCCGCCGAGTTCGACACGGTCGTGCCAGTCGAAAGCCTCCGCCTTGATCGCGGCGTCGGCGCTGCGCATGGTGAGATCATTGCCGAGCGGCGTGACCACGCGGGGGGCGAATTTCGCCGACAGTCTCGACAGCGTGGCGAGATCGAGATGATCGTAGTGGCCGTGCGACACCAGCACGACATCGATCGGAGGCAGCGCGTCGAACGCGATGCCGGGATCGTTGTGGCGCTTCGGCCCCGCAAAACTCACCGGCGAGACCCGCATCGACCACACCGGGTCGATCAGGATGTTAAGCCCTGAGGTCTGGACCAGCCAGCTGGCATGGCCGACGAACGACAGGCGGACCTTGCCGCCGTCGACGCGCGGCGGCGGGGTGTCGGCATGCGGGCTCGGCGCCCATTCCGGCCATTTCGCGCGCTGCCGGTCGCCGCCTAACTGCCAGCGCAGCAGCTCGGCGAGCGATTTCGGCGGCACCCCGTCGGGATCGAAAAATTGCGTTCCGTCGAAATGGTCGGAGACGGGCCCTTCGTAGACTTTCATGGTTTGAATCCAGATCGACGGCGCGCCGATCGCGGCGGCGGCGCCGGCCATAGCGGTGAGAACGCGGCGGCGGGTAAACTTCATGGGCCCGATTGGCCCCAAAATGCGTGTATCGGCAAGGGGGTAGGCCGGCGCCGGGGTTCACGAAAGCGCCATCTCGGCCCGGCTTTTCTTGACTTTCAGCGCGTGCGGGGGTTTAACCGCGGCAATTCTCGAAGAGACGTTCTTTTCGACCCGCCGCCCGGCCCTGGAGGCCGGAGGTCAACGCCCGACAGCGCGATGCGCCCTCGGGCGCAAAAATGTTTGGTTCGGTGCCTTAGCAACTTGCCGAGACACCATAGGTCGTCATCACCCGCGAAGGCGGGTGATCCAGTATCCCAGAGCAGCTCGTTTGAATCGAGAGGCTGCGGCGTACTGGATACCCCGCCTTCGCGGGGTATGACGACGGTGTGTGACGCAGCGCCTGCACAGGCATGACGAAGGACTACGGAATTGTTCGACAATCTGTCGGAAAAACTGGGTGGTATTCTCGATCGGCTGACGGGGCGCGGGGCGCTGTCGGAGGCCGACGTCGATGCCGCGATGCGCGAGGTGCGCCGCGCGCTGCTCGAGGCCGACGTCTCGCTCGACGTGGTCCGCGGCTTCATCGATCGCGTCCGCGAGCAGGCGATCGGCGCCACCGTGGTCAAGTCGGTGACGCCCGGCCAGATGGTGGTGAAGATCGTCCATGACGAACTCGTCGCCACGCTCGGCTCCGAGGGCCAGACCATCGACCTCAACGCCGTGCCGCCGGTCGCCATCATGATGGTCGGCCTGCAGGGCTCCGGCAAAACCACCACCACCGCCAAACTGGCGCGACGCCTGACCCAGCGCGACAAGCGCAAGGTGCTGATGGCGTCGCTCGACATCTACCGCCCGGCGGCGATGGAACAACTCGCGGTGCTCGGCCGCGATCTCGAGATCCAGACCCTGCCGATCGTCGCCGGCCAGAAGCCGGCGCAAATCGCCAAGCGTGCGCTGGAAGCCGCCAAGCTCGGCGGCTACGACGTGGTGCTGCTCGACACCGCCGGCCGCACCACGCTCGACGAAGAGATGATGTCGGAGGCGGCCGAAATCAAAACGGCCGCCAACCCGCATGAAGTGCTGCTGGTCGCGGACTCGCTGACGGGCCAGGATGCGGTCAACCTCGCGCGCTCGTTCGACGAGCGCGTCGGCCTTACCGGCATCGTGCTGACGCGGGTCGATGGCGACGGCCGCGGCGGCGCCGCGCTGTCGATGCGCGCGGTCACCGGCAAGCCGATCAAGCTGATCGGCACCGGCGAAAAAACCGACGCGCTGGAGGATTTTCACCCGAACCGGATCGCCGGCCGCATTCTCGGCATGGGCGACGTGGTGTCGCTGGTCGAGAAGGCCGCCGCCAATATCGACGCGGAGAAAGCCGCACGCACCGCCGAGCGGATGCGCAAGGGCCAGTTCGACCTCTCCGACATGCGCGAGCAATTGCTGCAAATGGCGAATATGGGCGGCATCGCCGGGCTGATGGGCATGATGCCCGGCATTGCGAAAATGAAGAACCAGATCGCCAATTCCGGTATCGACGACAAGATTCTCAAGCGCCAGGTCGCGGTGATCGACTCGATGACCCGGCAGGAGCGCAAGAATCCCGACATCCTGAAAGCCAGCCGCAAGAAGCGCATCGCGGCCGGCGCCGGCCTCAAGGTCGAGGAAGTCAACAAGCTCCTCAAGATGCACCGCAACATGGCCGACATGATGAAAGCCATGGGCCAGGGCAAGCGCGGCCCGATGGCCGGCATCGCGCAGGCGATGGGTTTCGGCGGCGGCGGCATGCCGTCGCCCGAGCAGATGAAGGCGCTGGCGGAAAAAATGCCGGGCGGCGCCGGCCCCGGCGGCATGCCCGCGCTGCCCAAGGATCTGCCTGTGGGTTTGCGCTCCGGCCTGCCCAATTTGCCGGGGCTTACCGGCCTCAGCGGCAAGCCGACTTTGCCGGGCCTCGGCGGCTTTCCCGGACTGGGGAAGAAGAAATGAGAAATTCGAACCTCACCTCGTCATTCCGGGATGGTCCGCAGGACCAGACCCGGAATCTCGAGATTCCGGGTTCGCGCTTCGCGCGCCCCGGAATGACGAACCAGTAACCGATCACCGTTTCGATTCAACAATCACCAGGAGAACTCAATGTCAGTCGTTATCCGCCTCGCCCGCGCAGGCACCAAGAAGCGTCCGGTCTATCACGTCGTCGTCGCCGACTCGCGCTTCCCGCGCGATGGCCGTTTCATCGAGCGTCTCGGCCATTTCAATCCGCTGCTGCCGAAGGACAATGAAGCCCGGCTGAAGCTCGAGATGGACAAGGTCAAGGGCTGGCTCGCGAAGGGCGCGCAACCGTCGGACCGTGTGTCGCGCTTCCTCGATGCCGCCGGCGTGGTCAAGCGCGCCGCGCGCAACAACCCGGAAAAGGCGCTGCCGCGCAAGGAACGCAAGGCCAACGCCGAAGCCGCCGCGACCGCCTCCGCCGCCGCCGCCTCCGCCGCCAAGGCTGCCGCCGCTGCAGCCGCCGCCGCGGCCAAGAAGTAGGCGCGACCACGCGTGGCGATGCCGGCCCAGATCTGCATCGCCCGGATCGGTGCCCCGCACGGCGTGCGCGGCGCGGTAAAGCTGTGGACGTTTACGGAAGACCCGCTTGCGGTGCAGAGCTACGGTCCGCTGCTGACCAAGGACGGCGCCCGCTCGTTCGAGGTCGAGACCGCCCGCGAGGTCAAGGGTCATCTGGTGGCGACGCTGAAAGGCATCGCCACCCGCGAGGATGCCGAACGTCTCAACGGCATCGAACTCTACATCCCGCGCGACAAGCTGCCCGATACCGACGAGAATGAGTATTACCACGCCGACCTGATCGGACTCGCCGCGGTGACGCCAACAGGCGAGCCGCTCGGCCGTGTGGCCGCGATCCACAATTTCGGCGCCGGCGACATCATCGAGATCGCCCCGCCGCAGGGCGCGACGATGCTGCTGCCGTTCACCAATGCCATCGTGCCCACGGTCGATCTCGCCAACGGACGCGTGGTGATCGAACGGCCGAACGAGATTGCGGGCGACGAACCCGACGCCGACCTCTCGGAACGTCGTCCCCGCGAAAGCGGGGACCCATAGCCCCCGAAGTTTGTCGTAAATCGGATGGTGCGGCAGCCTGGCCCAGGATTGACAATTGTGGTTATGGGTCCCGGCTCGCGCTTCGCTTGGCCGGGACGACGAAGAGTTTATCGGGATTGACATGATCGTCACTCACAGACTTTGGCGCGCCACCGTCCTCACGCTTTTTCCGGACATGTTCCCGGGTCCACTCGGCGTCAGCCTGGCGGGCAAGGCGCTGGGATCAGGGTTGTGGGCGCTGGAGGCGCGGGACATCCGGGCCTCGGCCACCGACCGCCATCGCAGCGTCGACGACACCCCCGCCGGCGGCGGCCCGGGCATGGTGCTGCGCGCCGACGTGCTGGCCGATGCGATCGACGCCGCTGATATCGGCCCGGAACGGCCCCGTCTGCTGATGAGCCCGCGGGGTCGGCCATTGACCCAATCGCGGGTGGTGGAACTTGCCGCCGGGCCGGGTCCCCTCGTTGTCTGCGGCCGGTTCGAGGGTATCGACCAGCGGGTGATCGAGGCCCGCCGGCTCGAGGAAGTCTCGATCGGCGATTACGTGCTCTCGGGCGGCGAAATCGCGGCGCTGGCGCTGATCGACGCCTGTGTGAGGCTGCTGCCCGGCGTGATGGGCAAGCTCGCCTCCGGCGAGGACGAGAGTTTTTCCGATTCGCTACTGGAATACCCGCAATATACCCGCCCGCAGGAGTTCGAGGGCCGGCCGATCCCGGAAATCCTCACTTCCGGCGACCATGCCAGGGTGGCGGCCTGGCGGCGGGCCGAAGCCGAGGCGCTGACCAGGTCGCGGCGGCCCGATCTCTGGGCCGCCAGACAGGCCTCGACGCAAGCCCCGACAGGGATTGGCCAAAAACGCCCAAAACACACGACGGACGGGTGACAAGGCCCGGCCTTTGCCGTATACGAGCGCCAAATCCGCGCAATGGCAGGATAAACGAACACACGCGCAGCCCGCGCCTTGGCGGCTGGGGCGCGACGCCGATGGAGATTTTCAAGACGAACCTCACTCCCCAGCTCGAAAAAGAGCAGATCGACCGGCTGTCCGCCAGCAAGGTCATTCCGGAGTTCGGACCCGGCGACACCGTGATCGTCAACGTCAAGG
>NZ_JAUYQU010000232.1 GCF_030697065.1 Bradyrhizobium sp. | reverse complement strand
GCTCTATTCGTCGCTGATCTACAAGGGCCTCGGCCTCGTCGAGGAAATCAAGAACGATCTCGCCTCGACCCTGCTGCGTACCGGCCGCGACTCGCTGTCGGAAATCGTCGGCGCCGATGCCGCGACGATTACCGCCGAGGATTGGCCGGTTTAGAGGCCCGTTGCGAGCCAACTGGTCGCGCGAATGCGCGCCCGATGACAGGCCCCGCGAAGCAATCCAGTCCTTCAACGTCATTGCGAGCGTAGCGAAGCAATCCATCTAACAGCGGTACCGGTTGATGAATGGATTGCTTCGTCGCAAGCGCTCCTCGCAATGACGAACGTTAGGCCGTTCACGTCTTGTCAAACCTCCACCACCATCCCGTCGCTGGCCGCCGTATAGCTCAGCGTATCCAGTCGTCCCAGCATGTCGTCGCTCATATGCGTCAGCACCAGCCGTTTCGGGCGGATCTCGGGCAGATGCGCCTCCAGCGTCGTCAGGCTGAGGTGGTTCTTCACCACCTTGTCGTAATAATACGCCTCCGCGATCAACAGGTCGGCGTCGCGGCCCAGCGGAATCAGCGTCTCGGTCCATTCGGTGTCGGCGCTGTAGGCGATGACGCGGCCCTCGGCCTCGACCCGGTAGGCCAGAAACGGCCCGCCGGATTCGCCGTGCACCACTGGGTAGGGCGTGACATCGACCGCGCCGAAGCTGCACCTTTCCCCGGGCTTCAGCGCGACAATCGACAGCTCGAACTTCGGTTGGGTCTTCGACGAATGCTCGAACAGCGCTTCCATCAACTGCGCCAGCCGGGTTTCAATTCCCTGCGGCCCGGCGATCGCGAGCGGACGGCTGCGGCGGGTGAACTGCGCATCCAGCAGCAGGAACGGCAGGCCGCCGAAATGATCGCCGTGGAAATGCGTGATCAGGATCAGGTCGATCGCCTCGCGCGCGATGCCGAGCCGCTTCAGCGCCGGCAGCGAGGTCGCGCCGCAATCTATCAGGAAGTTGACGTGGTCGCCGGTGGCATGAAAGCAGGTATTGTTCCTGCCGCCGGAGCCGAGTGCATCGCCGCAGCCGACAAATCGCAATTGCATCGGTGATGCCCTCCGGGTTCAGCCGGGCAGCGGCGCCGGCCCGAACGACTTGCGCAGCATCGCCGGATAGCGCAGCGCCTGCAACCCGCCGCGCGCGGCATAATGCACCAGCAGCGCGCCCCACAGCCCCGCATTGCCGAACGACCGCAGCGCCAGCCAGGCGCCGAGAAAGATCAGCAGCGAGAGCACCATCAGGTTGCGCATCTCGCGCGCCCAGGTCGCACCGATGTAGATGCCGTCATAGGCGAAGGCGAACACGCCGAGCACCGGCGCCAGCGTCACCAGCCACAGATAGTCGCGCGCGGTTCTGCGGACTTCTTCGCTCGCGGTCATGATATCGATCAGAACCGGCCCGAACAACGCGTAGGACAAAGTCACCGCCAGCGCGAAGCCGAATCCCCACGCGATCACCAGCCGGGTCGCGCCGGTAAACCCGCTGCGGTCGCGGGCGCCAAAGGCGCGGCCGCATAATTGCTCGGCGGCGTTGGCGAGGCCGTCGAGGAAGAATGCGCTGATCAGCAGGAAATTGTTGAGCACTGCGTTGGCGGCCAGCGTCACGTCGCCATGGCGCGCGCCCTGCGCGGTGAAGAACAGGAACGCGGCGATCAGGGACGCGGTGCGGATCATGATGTCGCGGTTGACCGCGAGCATGCGGAGCAGCTTCGCCCGGTCCAGCAGCGCCGCGCGCGGGACGGCGGGCTGTCCGCGCGAAAGCCGCCGCGCGATCAGGAAGCCGAGCACGAGCCCGGTGGCTTCCGCGACCAATGCGGCGATCGCCGCCCCGGCGATGCCGAAGTCGTACACCAGCACCAGCAGCATGGTCGCCGCCACGTTGGTGAGGTTGATGGCGATCTGCACGGCCAGCGCGGTCTTGGCGCGGGCCTGGCCGATCAGCCAGCCGAGCACGACGTAATTGGACAGCACCAGCGGCGCCGACCAGATCCGGACGTCGAAATAGATTCTTGCGGCGCGGGTGACGGCTTCGCTGCCGCCCATCGCGCCGAACAGAGCCGCGGCGAGCGGCAGCTGCAGGACGATGAGCGACGCGCCGACCACGGCCGCGGCGACGAGGCCCCGCAGCAGCAGCGCGCGCAATTCCCTGGCTTCGCCGGCGCCGAGCGCCTGCGCGGTGAAGGCCAGCGTGCTCATGCGCAGGAAGCCGAACAGCCAGAACAGGCAGTCGAACACCACCGATGCGATCGCCACGCCGCCGAGCAGCGTCGGTTCGCCCAGCCGCCCGATCGCGATGGTCGAGACGATGCCGATCAGCGGCGTCGTCAGGTTCGCCACCATCGCGGGACCCGCGATGGCGAAGACCTGCGCGGTCGTGACCTTCGTTGGGGAAATCAGCAAACCCGAGTTCGCGAATCTATCGTCCGCGCGGCGTGCCGAACAGCCGCGACAGCAGCCAGATCGGGATCACGATCACGGCGCCGAGCAGGAAATAGCGCCACGCCCAGTTGATGGCGTCGAAGCCGAGATTGTAGATCCAGTCGAACAGCCGCCGGATGCTGCTGAGGATGTTCCAGGGATCGAAGCCGATCGCCGACAGGACGACACCGACCAGCATCGACAGCAGGATCAGCCGGAACGCCACCGCCAGCGGTGAGCCGCCGAGAAAGCGGTAGAGGCCGTCATTGGCGGCGGGCAGTTCTCGGGTCTCGTTGGGCATCGATGGTCTCCCGGAGCGGATTCGCCCGCGCAATACAGTCTCGTGGACTGACATGGGGAACTTGTGTGCTGGCGTCAATGGTCGACCGCCGGCCGGGTGATACTATCGCAGCGCGAAAGCGATCGCCGCCACAATCATGAATAGCGTTAAGCCGCCACAAGCCAGAAGGATCAGTCGATGGCGCATTTGCGTTCCATTATTCGTACTTGAACTTCTCGGAAACGATTTGGCGCAACGGCACCCCGAGCCTTCCCAGGGTGTCCTCGACGCTATCGATCATCGGGGTCGGTCCGCACACGAAATAAAGCCAGCGACCGCGGTCCGGGACATCGAGGCGGCGCCGCAACATCGCTTCATCAAGCTGGCCTGCGTCTCCGGACCAGCCCCGCGGCGGCTCGGACAACACGTGATGCACCGTGAGCCGCAAATCCTTCTGCATGGTCTCGAGCTCCTCGCCGTACAAGATCTGCTCATGCGTCCGGTTCCCGTAAAGCAGGATCATGGGCCGTGGGTCTCGTTCGGCTCGAAGCTGGCGCAGAATGCTGATGATGGGAACAAAACCGACACCGCCGGCGACGAAGGCGAGGCCGGTTCCCTCGCGCCCGGCCATGGTGAAGTTGCCGTGTGGGCCGTCCAGATAAGCTCGCGCCCCGACAGGAAGGCGTCCAATCCTGTTGGTGAAATCGCCGGCCTCCTTGATGGTGAACGCCAGCCGCGGCCGGTCCGCCGGACATGAACTCATGGAAAACGGATGTTCGGTGATGGCAAATGGCGAGCGGTCGAGCGTCAACCAAACGAACTGTCCTGCGTCGAATTCCAGCGCCGGTACGCCGACCGGTTCAATGATGACCTCCCAGGTCTTGAGGGCTGCCGGCTCGACCGATGTTACGCGGTAGGGCCTGCGCAACTGCCGCAGCGGCGTGATCACATGAACATAGCCGAAAGAGAACAAGGCAATTCCCAGCATGCCAAGCCAGTACCCCGCCAAGACGGGATGTTCGCTGTACCGCCCGGCATCGAGCGTATGGTGAGTGCCCAGAGCTGCGATGGTGACGGCCCCGAGACCATGAACGACGCGCCAGCCCTCATAGTCGCTATTGCTTTGATTGCGGAACACAGCAATCGCCACCAGGGCCAGAAGCAGCAGCAGCGCGAGCGCACCGCTGAGGAGCGAGGCGCCAGTCAGTCCGAGTCCGCCATTTCCCCATCCCGAGCGGAAAGTTATCCAGGAAGTTTGATAGATAAACGGATGCGCGAGGAGGAAAACCAGCAACGTCCACGAGATCAGTTGATGAAACCGCATGGTCACGTCTATGCCGATCCGGCCGGAGACGATCCGGAACCGGCCGGAGAGCACGAACTCCAGCAGCAGCATGCCGAATCCGATCATCGCCAGGGCGGACGCCAGTTCGTCACGGAACGGACGGCGTGGCATGCCCAAAGCGACTGACAGGCCGAGCGGCGCGAGGGCTATAATCGCGTAAAAGCACATGAGCGGAATCAAGGGGATTCCGCGTATCGCCTTGCCTGCGATCGGTTTCGCCATGGAAGCGTGACCTCTGCCATTTTTACAGCGAACAAGAAATTCCAGCGCAAGGCGCCAGCTGATCGATTGCCGTGGACACGGGATCCCCTGGCGGAGAGCCACTGTGCCTGGTTGATGAAAATCATCCAGGATCTGAAGCGATTGCGTCCTTACCGGTTGCTTCGGCCGACGCAACCTTGCGCTTGACCGCGATGAAGCTGTCGGGGCTGACGGAAATGGAGTCGATGCCGCAGGCGACCAGAAATTCGGCGAATTCGGGGTGGTCGCTCGGTGCCTGTCCGCATAATCCGATCTTGGCACCGGCCTTGTGAGCCTCGCGGATGACGCTGCTGATCATCCACTTCACGGCCTCGTCCTGCTCGTCGAACAGTTCCGCAAGTTCCTCGGAATCGCGGTCGACGCCGAGCGTGAGCTGGGTCAGATCGTTGCTGCCGATCGAAAATCCGTCGAACCGCTCGGCGAATGCCTTCGCCAGGATGACGTTTGAGGGGATTTCGCACATGACGTAAACTTCGAGACCATTGTCGCCGCGCCGCAGGCCGTTCTCGGCCATGATGTCGAGGACGCGGTCCGCCTCCTTGATCGAGCGGCAGAACGGGATCATGACGATGACGTTCCGGAAGCCCATTACCTCACGCAAGCGTCGGATCGCCCGGCACTCCAGTGCGAAGCCGTCGCGATAGCGCGGTGAATAATAACGCGAGGCGCCGCGGAACCCGATCATCGGATTCTCCTCCTTGGGTTCGAAGGCGGCGCCACCGATGAGATTGGCGTATTCATTGGTCTTGAAGTCGCTCATCCGGATGATGACCGGCTTGGGATGCTGAGCGGCTGCGATGCGCGCGAGCCCACGAGCCAGGCGGTCGATGAAATACTCCTTCTTGTCCGCGTAGCCCTGGGTGAGGTCGGCAATGGTCTGTTTGGCATCCCGATCCTCGAGCGTGTCGAAGTGGACCAGCGCCATCGGGTGCACCTTGA
>NZ_JAUYQU010000223.1 GCF_030697065.1 Bradyrhizobium sp. | reverse complement strand
GACCGGCAGCGGGCGAAGGCGCGCGCGGCATGGTCCGGCTCCGGGGATACCGCCAGCGAGAACGTCTGGTTCCCGTTGCGCGAAAAACTCGGCGCCACGGAATTTCTCGGCTACGAGACTGAGACCGCCGAAGGCGTGGTCGCGGCCTTGGTGAAGGACGGCAAGGACGTCGAGAGCCTCGGATCCGGCGAGAGCGGCGCCATCGTGCTGAACCAGACGCCGTTCTATGCGGAGTCCGGCGGCCAGGTCGGCGACGCCGGCATGATGACCGGCGAGGGCGTGCGGTTTCGCGTCACCGATACCCAGAAGCGGGCCGGCGATCTGTTCGTGCATCTCGGCACCGTCGAGCAGGGTACGCTGAAAGCCGGTATGGCGCTGGCGCTGGAAGTCGATCACGCCAGGCGCTCATCGATCCGCGCCCACCACTCCGCCACGCACCTCCTGCACGAGGCGCTGCGCCAGGTGCTCGGCGACCACATCGCCCAGCGCGGCTCGCTGGTGGCGCCGGACCGGCTGCGCTTCGATTTCGTGCATCAGAAGCCGATCACGTCGGAAGAAATCGCCCGCATCGAGGACATCGCCAACGAGGTGGTGCTGGAGAACGACGAGGTCACCACACGGCTGATGGCGGTGGATGATGCGCGCGACGCCGGTGCCCGGGCGCTGTTCGGCGAGAAATACGGCGACGAGGTGCGCGTGGTGACGATGGGCCGGAGCGCGCGCGCGCATGGCAGCAACGCGCTTGGCTGGTCGGTGGAATTGTGCGGCGGCACGCATGTCAAACGTACCGGCGATATCGGACTGATCTCGGTGACCGGCGAAAGCGCGGTTGCGTCCGGCGTCCGCCGCATCGAGGCGCTGACCGGCAACCATGCGCGCAGACACGCCAACGACGCCATGGCGCTGGCGAGGACCGCTGCAGGCGAATTGCGCACCACGCTCGACGAGATGCCGGCGCGCATCGCCGCCTTGATGGAGGAGCGCAAGAAGCTGGAGCGCGACCTTGCCGAGGCGCGCAAGCGGCTCGCGATGGGCGGCGGCGCATCTGCTGCCAACGGATCGGCGGCGGGTCCCGCCGGCGTACGCCAGGTCGGCGACGTCAAGCTGATGGCGCGCGCGGTCGAAGGCATCGAGATGAAAGACCTCAAGAGCCTCGCCGATGACGGCAAGAAGCAGCTCGGCTCCGGCGTGGTCGCCATTGTCGGCGTTACCGCGGACGGCAAGGCCGGCGTCGTGGTCGGCGTCACGCCCGATCTCGTCGCGCGCTTCAGCGCGGTCGATCTGGTCAAGATCGCCTCCGAAGCGCTTGGCGGCAAGGGCGGCGGCGGGCGGCCCGACATGGCGCAGGCCGGCGGTCCCGACGGCGACAGGGCGGATGCGGCGCTCCAGGCGATCGAGAAGGC
>NZ_JAUYQU010000068.1 GCF_030697065.1 Bradyrhizobium sp. | reverse complement strand
TTTTCAGTGGTCCTGGGGGCGTCGAGCAATGGTGCGCCTTCTCGATTGGAGTTGGATGCCGGGCCGCGATCGTCGGGAATTCGGGCGCAAGGTTGCAATGACGCCAAGGGTGCCGCAGGCGATGCTGCCCCCAGCCGGCGTGATCGACGTTCGAACACCGAACGGACATATGCCGCCGCTTTCGCGGCGGCAATCGATCCGTCGCAATGACGGCGCCGCGAACCAGGTTCGTATCACGAACCCGATTCGAATTTGCGAGTCCGGGACTCCCTGCAAAAACCGATTCGCGGGGCTCAGTCTTCGTTCGCCGCGATCGATTCCATCAGGGACACCAGCTGACGCTGGACGGTCTGGTCCTTGATCTTGCTGTAGGCGCGCAGCAGCCGGAGGCTGAATGCGCTGTCGAGGAACAGCAGGCTCTCGACTTCCCGCGCCTTGCCGTCGCCGTCATAGAAGAACGTGACGGGCACATCGAGCGCGGTGGCGATTGCCTGAAGACGGGCAGCGCCGACGCGGTTGACGCCCTTCTCGTACTTCTGAACCTGCTGGAAGCTGACGCCGAGCTTGTCGCCGAGCTCCGCCTGCGAGATCTTCTGCTCAACGCGCCGAAGCCGGATCCGCTTGCCCAATTCAATGTCGGGTTTTCCGGCACTGCGCTGCTTCATTTTCTTCGCTGCTGCTTTCATCATTCTGCCTTTTGTCGTCCATCGGTCGAGAAGCCCCCGAATAAACGGGTTGGGGATTCACCCTTGTATACCGTATCAAATTCGCCGGGATGGACGAATTCGTCCTTGAACCACGGGAATCTTACGGGATTGAAGGCCTCCACCAGCCAGTCGATCATGTGCCGTACCCGCGGGATACGGCCATTGCCGGCATGATAGGAAAGCCAGATATCGAAGGACCGGTTTAACGGAATCTCGAGCGGCACGATCTTGCCGCCGAGCGCCCAGCCATAGGTCGGAAGCACGCCGATGCCGGCGCCATTGGCGATGGCCCAGTAATGCGCGCTGCTCACGTTGTTCTTCATGACCAGCAGGTCGCTTTGCGCGTAGCCCGGAAACAGGCTGTCAAACGTCTCCTTGGCGGCGATCTCGTCGGCGAACTGCATCACCAGCCGATGCTTGACCAGTTCTTGCGTCGTTTTCGGCGCGCCGTAGGTCTCGATATATTTCTCGCTGGCAAAGAACATCAGATGCATGCGGCCGAGCCGCACCAGTTTGACGTCGAGCGCCGTCGGCCGCGACAAATGGATCGCGACGTCGGCCTCGTGCCGCGACACGTCGGCCGAGCGCATCGCACAATGCAGGTCGACCACGATGTTGGGGAAGGATTGCTGGAATTCGACGAGGCGGGGCGCCAGCCAAAATGTCCCGAGGCCCTCGGTGACGGCCACCCGGACTTCGCCCGACAGCGTATTGGTGACGGAATTGCTGGCGCGCAAAAGGTCGAACGATGCGGCCTCCATGCGTTCCACCGCGGACACCACCAGCGAGCCCTCGTCGGTCAGCCGTGTGCCATGGACGTCGCGGGTGAACAGGGTGGCGCCGATCTGGCGCTCGAAATCGTCGATGCGGCGGCGCACGCCGTTGATGGACAGGTCCAGCCGCTCCGCGGCGGACCTGAAACTGCCGCAGCGAACCACTTCCAGGAAAACCCTGGCGGCGTCCCAGTCCGTGAGACTGCCGACGGCGACCTTTTGGCGTTCCTCCTGCGGAACGCCCCTTTCCACGACCAGAGGCATACAGAGTCCTTTGTGCCCGCTAAACTTGGCAGAATACGGTGAAAACCACAACCATTGCGGGTCCAGGGGCTGGGGATTCCGAGGGTTATGCTTACCTGTGGCTGCGCCCACAGGCCGCCCCCCGGCACATTGGGATACCGCCCGGTTACCATTCCGGGCTCGAAAGGGGGGCAAGTGGCGTCAGTTGTAAGCCTTCGGACCTTCGCTAATTCCTCCAGCGTCCCGATCGTCGTTTTTGTGGACATGCAGCAGGAACATCTGGCGAAGCCGCGGCTGCTGGCGATTCCCGGGATCGACCGCGCGCTGGATAATTGCCGAAGGGTGCTGGATCATTCGCGCCGGATCGGACTGCCGGTGGCCTTCATCCGGATGCTCGGGGAGTCCGCCTTCTTCAACCGGGCGACCCCGTCCCTGCGCTGGATCGAGGGGTTCGAGCCGTATCGCAACGAAATGGTATTCGAACGGGCGGGTCCGTCGTGCTATTCTTCCGAAGCCTTCACCGCGCTGGTCAATCAAAGCCGGGGCGGCATCGTGCTGGTCGGGTTTGCGGGCGAGTCAGCCTGCCTTTCGACCATGATCGATGGCTTCCACCGCAACCACAGGGTGGCTTATTTATGCGACGCGTCGGCCAGCCATGCTCTCGACGACATGTCCGCGGACGATGTGCAACGGGCTGTATCGAGAATATCTGCGCTTTATGGAGACGTCTATGAAACCGCCGAATGGATCGCCTCCACTGTACCTCGCAAGCTCGGTAACGGAAGAAACGCTGGTGGCTAATTCAGAAGAACGATTGCAGTCGATCCTCGCAACCCTGGAGCAGTGCCGGGCGGCGCTGGTCAAGGAGGCGCGCCCGGAGACCGCCAAGCTGGTTTCGCTGGCCGTTCTCGACCTCCGGATCGATCTCAGCAGAATGCCGGACTCGGACCTGAAAGCCCTGTGCGATGCGATGACGCCGCCGGAGCACGCGCCGTCGGGAAGGTCGACCGATCCGAACTCGCCCAGGGGCCCGCGAAGGCGCGCCGTGCTGAAACTGGTCAAGTAGCGCCGCGGTTTCGGCGTCCATGCCAACCGGCGGACGGTTCGTTCCGGTCGACGCCATTTCGCGACTTCAGCGACAAAAATGATCTTGCCTGTTCGCGCGGCGGCTGCAATCTGCTCCCCAGCTTGGGGAACAGGGAAGCATCTGGATGAGCCAACTCATTGTCCGCGCCGGCGCGTTCACGTTCGACGCACGTTTCGAAGACCAGCTGGCGCCAAAGACCTGCGCCGCCTTCCGCGCCGCGATGCCGTTCGAGAGCCAGGCGGTTCACGTGCGCTGGAGCGGCGAGGCGGTCTGGCTTCCGCTCGGCGATCTCGACTTCGGGGTCGGCTATGAGAACCACACCAGCTATCCCGCACCGGGCCAGATCATTCTCTATCCCGGCGGCATCAGCGAGACCGAGATCCTGCTGGCCTATGGCGGCGTGCACTTCGCCAGCAAGATGGGCCAGCTCGCCGGCAATCACTTCATCACGCTGACCTCGGGGCTCGACCGGCTGGCCGAACTCGGCAAGACCGTGCTCTACAAGGGAGCGCAGAAGGTCCGGTTCGAGGCGGTTTGATGTCGGACGCCGCTTACCCCCGGGATCTCCGCGGCTACGGCCGCCACCCGCCCGATCCGCAATGGCCCGGGGGCGCCCGGATTGCTGTGCAGTTCGTGGTCAATTTCGAAGAGGGCGGCGAGAACAATATCCTGCACGGCGATCCCGCCTCGGAGGCCTTTCTGTCGGATGTGCTCGGCGCGCAGCCATGGCCGGGACAACGCCACGCCAACATCGAATCGATGTTCGAATACGGTTCGCGCGCCGGCTTCTGGCGTCTGTGGCGCGCCTTTGGCGAGCGCAAATGGCCCGCCACCGTGTTCGGGGTCGCGACCGCGCTGCAACGCAATCCCGACATCGTCGCGGCGATGAACGAGGCCCGCTGGGACGTCGCCAGCCACAGCCTGAAATGGGTCGAGCACCGGCACATGCCGGAGGCGGAGGAACGGGCGACCATTGCCGAGGCGATCCGCATTCACACCGAGGCCACCGGCGCGCGGCCGCTCGGCTGGTACACCGGACGGTCCTCGATCAACACGCTGCGGCTGGTGATGGAGGCCGGCGGATTCCTGTATTCCTGCGATTCCTACGCCGACGATCTGCCCTACTGGGTGAGGGGCGCGGCAGGCCCGCACCTCGTCATTCCCTACAGCCTCGACGCCAACGATATGCGCTTCGTCAACGCCCAGGGCTTTTCGAACGGCGAGCAGTTCTTCAGCTATCTCAAGGACAGCTTCGATGTGCTCTATGCGGAGGGCGCGACGTCCCCGAAAATGATGTCGGTGGGCCTGCATTGCCGGATTGCCGGCCGGCCGGGAAGGGCGGCGTCGCTGCTGCGCTTTCTCGACTATATCGCCGGCCACGACAAGGTCTGGGTGCCGACCCGGCTGCAGATCGCGCAGCACTGGCACGCCCGTCTGGCGCATCTCGCCGACGGCGCACCCGAGGTTGGGTCTTCCTGATGGGACCGGCAGCCGCTGCAACGGGCGAACTCGGCCGCGACATCGTCCGCCGCATCGAGGCGCTCGCCGCGATCTCCGAGACGCCGGACAATCTGACGCGGATCTTTCTTTCCCCCGAACACCGCGCCGCGGCCGATCTGCTGCTGTCGTGGATGCGGGATGCCGGCATGGCCGCGCATCTCGATGCCATCGGCAATGTCTGCGGCCGGTACGAGGGCGAAAGGTCGGGCTTGCCCTGCCTGATGCTGGGCTCGCATTACGACACCGTGCGCGATGCCGGAAAATGGGACGGACCGCTCGGGCTCGTCACCGCGATCGGCTGCGTCGCGGATCTGCACCGGCGCGGCAGGCGGCTGCCGTTCGCGGTCGAGGTGACCGGCTTTGCCGATGAGGAAGGCGTCCGCTTCGCTTCCACGCTGCTGGGCAGCCGGGCCGTGGCCGGAACGTTCGACGAGAGCGTGCTGGGCTCGAGGGACAGCGCGGGAGTGTCGATGCGCGATGCGCTGACGACATTCGGTCTCGACCCCGATCACACCGGCGCGGCGGCTCGGATCCGCGCCGAATTGCTGGCCTATGTCGAACTCCACATCGAGCAGGGTCCGGTGCTGGAAGGCCTCAACCTGCCGGTCGGAATCGTCACCGCGATCGCGGGCGCGACGCGGCTCGCGGCCAGCCTCACCGGGATGGCCGGCCATGCCGGCACGGTGCCGATGCTGCTGCGCCGCGACGCGCTTGCCGGCGCCGCCGAATGCATCGTCGAGATCGAGCAGTTCTGCCGGACCGACCAGGACGGACTGGTCGGCACCGTCGGATATATCGATGCGAGGCCCGGCGCCACCAATGTGATTCCCGGACAGGTGTCCTTCACCATCGATATCCGCGCGCCGACCGATGCGCACCGCAAGCTCGCCGTCACGGATATCGTCCGGCGCATCGAAAACATCGCCAAACGCCGCAAGCTGCAGCTGCAACTCGACGTCACCCATGAGAACCGCACCGTGCCCTGTGCGCCATGGCTCCGGAGCCAGATCTCGGAAGCCGTCGCGGCGGAGGGGATTCGCGCCTTCGAACTGCCGAGCGGCGCCGGCCATGACGGCATGGCGATGATCGACGTCGCCGACGTCGCGATGCTGTTCGTGCGCTGCCGCGGCGGCATCAGCCATCATCCGGACGAGCATGTCGACCCTGATGACGCCGATGCCGGCGCGCGCGTGCTGCTGCGGCTGATCGAGAATTTCCGGCCGCGGGAGGTGGCCAGCGAATGACCGGGACGCGGGCGTGGCCGGCTGCCGCAGGGCCTCGCCAGGAAATCTCGAAAACAACCCCATGCAATGATCGAATGCCGCATCGTCGGACCCCGCCTGGCCCGATCCCCGGACGCGGGGGCCGACCGCGATCTGACCGAAAAGTGAGCAGCAGAGCTTCTTTCGGGTGCTTTTAGTAGCGATGGAGGTGCTAAGCCGCCGCAGGGAGCCGTAGAACCGGAGCCCAGGCCGGAACTCTAGTTTGGCCAGCACGAATGATGGCAATGATGGCAATGATGGCATGATTCACGATGTCTCGATCCCCGCGGCGTTGCTGGCCGGCGTGGTCAGCTTTCTGTCGCCCTGCGTGCTGCCGCTGGTGCCGCCCTATCTGATCTACCTGACCGGCGCGACCATCGAACGTGTCGCCAATGACGAGCCGGAAGCCTCCTCCAGGCGCGCGGTGATGATCTCGGCCGGGATGTTCGTGCTCGGCTTTTCCACCGTGTTCGTGGCGCTCGGCGCCAGCGCGTCGCTGATCGGAAGCCTGATCCGGGCCTGGTCGGCGGAGCTTTCGATCGTCGCCGGCATCGTCATCATCATCATGGGCCTGCATTTCCTCGGGCTGACCCGG
>NZ_JAUYQU010000202.1 GCF_030697065.1 Bradyrhizobium sp. | reverse complement strand
AGGTCGTAATATTGCTTCAGTCTGTCCTCGCACCTGATCATCAGGTCGGAGCAGCCGACTTTGAAGTAGTAGCCGCCGCCGCGGGTCACGTATTGGAACTGCCAGCCGGTGTTGTGCTCGCCGAAATCCAGCTTGAAGCCGACGCGCTCCAGCCCCGCGAGCAGGTCCTTGTCGAGCTCCCTGGATTTGTCGCAGGTCAGCGCATGGCTCTTGCGCGTCAGCGCAAGCGGCATCGAGGTCGCGATCAGGTCGTTATCGTCCAGCGTGCCTTCATTGTAGGGCGAATAGACCAGTTGCGCCGACGGCTCGATGCTGACCACCAGCGTCGAGGATCGCTGCACCATCGTCACCTCGGCGCCGCTGGAATGCAGGTCCTGCGCGATGTCGTGGCCGCTGTTGCCGGTGCCGATGACGATCGCCTTCCTGCCCTTCCATTCCTCGCCGTCGGTGTACTGGCTGGAATGAATCACCGTGCCGGCGAAATTTTTCAGGGAGGGGATGTCGGGCAGGCTCGGAATGCCGCTGACGCCGGTGGCCAGCACGACATGGCGCGGATGCATGGTGCGTTTGCTGCCGTCGGCCCGGCGCAGCGTCACGGTCCAGCGGGCTGCCTGCTCGTCGTAGCTGCCGCCCTCGAACTCCGTGCCGGTCCAGAAATTCAGCTCCATGCCGTCGACGTAGGATTCGAACCAGTTGGCGAGCTTGTCCTTCGGAATGTAGGTCGGCCAGTTCGGCGGAAACAGCATGTAGGGCAGGTGATTGACCTGCACCTGGTTATGCAGCGTCAGGGCGTGGTAGCGCTTGCGCCAGTTGTCGCCGATCCGTTCCTCGCGGTCGACGATCAGGGTGTCGACCTGCAATTGCTTCAGCCGTGCGGCGATGCACAGTCCGGATTGGCCGCCGCCGATCACCAGCACCGTCGGGTCGCGGTCGGCATAGTCGGCCGAGGCCTTGCGCAGGTCGAGCCAGTTGGGGCCGCGAAAATCGCGCGAATAGGCGCTGCCGCGGGGGCGCGCGGCGCCGAGTTGCTCTTCGAAGCCCTTCAACTCCTCGAGCGCGGTCAGCAGCGTCCAGGCCTTCAGCTGGTTGCCGTCGCCGGCATCCGGAATCAGCCGCACGATGCCATCGCCGCGGCCGACCGCTGTCTCGAACCGGAAGATCGCCTCGATGCAGTTGGTGCCGGCGCGCATCACGCGGCGCGGCGCGGCGCGGTCGGGATCAATGGCGAAGCCCGAGGGAGCGGCCTCCGCGGCCTGCGATGTCAGCGTCTTGAGGATAGCGTCGCGGCCGTTGACGGTCTGCAGCGTCCAGCTCAAGGCCAGCACGTCGCGCCAATAGCTGTCAGGGTGAAACAGGTTTTTCAGCGACCCATCGTCGGGCTTCGCCAGCGCATCTTCGAATTGCGCCAGCCAACCGCCTGTAGCGATCGAAATATCGTCCGTTTTGTCGAGCATGCGCGTTTCTCTGTACCGGCCGTCTGTGCGGCGGTTTCCCTTGAACGGACCCTATACCCATTCGGGATCGGGCTGAAAGGGCGCGATGAGATGCCGGCTATTCCGCCAGCGACAGGATATGGCCCTGTTTCGGCGGGATGCCGCCGTTCAGCGTGTCGAGATAGACCCGTTGTACCGCTGCCAGCCCGCGACCTTCGGTCACGGCGAGCCAGCGGTCCAGCATCGGAGCGAAGCCGGTCCACGCCGCGCCGAACCTGACGTCGATGCCGCCGGGACCCCATTCCCTGGCGCGCTTGCGGATCTGGTCGGGCGCGAAGAACCAGGCGGGCTTGGCGCCCGGCAAGGCCGGCTCATCCGGCTGGGACCTGCGATGGGTGAGCCCGAGCCGGCCGGAATATTTCATCTGCTCGCCGAAATGGCGGTGCAGCGTTTCCCGCAACGCGCTGTTGCCCGCCATGTCGACATAGGCGACCGGCGAATCCGCCGGCAGCGAGCTTACACGGTCATAGGTCACGACCTCGTCGTAACAGCCGAGCGATTTCACGAATTCCAGGTTCGAAGCCGAGGTCAGCCCGATCACCTTGATATCCTTGCGCAGCGTATGCAGCAGATGCGCCAGCCCGAACGCGGTCTTGCTGGAAGCGCTGGAGAGCAGCACGCTGCGCGCGCCGAAGAAGGCGTTCTCGGCGAGATAATCGTCGACCAGAAACGACAGCATGAACAGCGGCCGCAGCAGCGCCTGATAGTCGCCCTGCCGCCCGGCGAAGGCGGGATCGCCGCTGATGCGGGCATAGGCATTGTAGACCGGCGCCACGCCTTGCCGATGCGCCGCGGCGTCGCGCAGGCCGCGCTTGCTAACGTCGGCGGCCTCGATCACCAGATGCGTCGCCATCGGAAAATAACCGAACAGCCGTTCCCCGACTGCGATATCCGGATGGCGCGTGCCGATCACCTCGCCAAATCCCCACACCGGAATATTGCCGAAACCAGCCGGCGCCGGAAACAGCTGCCAGTACTTCAGTGCGACGCCGAGCACGGCATAGGTGATGTTGTTGGCGGTGAAGGCAAAGCGCTCGATGCGGACCAGCAGGGCGTCGTCGGGCAGCGCCGCGGCGTCGGGCAATTCCGTCTCGATCACCTTGCATTGCTGCAGGTCATCGCGTGCAACGATGAAGTCGGTGGATTTCATCCGTTCGATCCCGGCTGGTTTTCCCGTCCGCGATCATTGTCGCCGTCGATGACCGTTTTGCAACAGGCGTGACGTTTAAAACGGCGTTTGGTTTCCGGCTCCGGTCAGGTGGCGGCGCGCAGTCCACCTTCCCGATAGAGATCGCGAAGTTTGCCTTTGAAGATCTTGCCGCTGGCCTCGCGCGGCAGCGCGTCGAGAAACTGGATGTCCCTGGGCACCTTGAAGTTGGCGAGCTTTCCGCGCAGGAAATCCTGGACTGCGCCGAGTGACAGCGCCGCCTCCGGCTCCGGTTCGATGCAGGCGAACAGCCGTTCGCCGAATTCATCGTCGGGAACGCCGAACACCGCGCAGTCGCGCACGCCGGCCATGCCGATCAGCGCGTTCTCGATCTCCGCCGGGTAAATGTTGACGCCGCCCGAGATCACCATGTCGCGCTTGCGGTCGCACAGGAACAGATAGCCGTCGGCGTCGAGATAGCCGACGTCGCCGACACTGACGAGGCCGTCGCGGCCGGCCTCGGTGCGGGCCTCGGCCTTGCCATGATAGTCGAAGTCCGGCACCGAGGTCTGCCGCATGAAGATTTCGCCGGGCTCGTCGACGCCGCATTCTTCGCCATCGGCGCGGAAGATTTTCACGATGCCGCCTTCGATGGCGCGGCCGACGGTGCCGGGCTTTTGCAGCGCTTCCTGCGCCGAGTGCCACACCGGGATGCCGGTTTCGGTCGAGCCGAAATATTCGTGCACCACTGGGCCCCACCAGTCGATCATCGCGCGCTTGACATGCGGCGGGCAGGGCGCCGCGCCATGCACGACGAAGCGCAGCGAGGAGAGGTCGTAGCGGCGTTTCACCTCGTCCGGCAGCCGCAACAGCCGCACGAACATGGTGGGCACCATATGCATGTGGGTGACGCGGTGGCGCGCGATCAGCTGCAGCAGGTCCTCGGGATCGAAGCGCGGCTCGAGCACGATTCGGCAGCCGTTGCGGAACGCCAGCATGCCGTAGGAGTTCGGCG
>NZ_JAUYQU010000159.1 GCF_030697065.1 Bradyrhizobium sp. | reverse complement strand
TACTCTCCCGAAGCCTGCTAGTTGAAGCTCGCCTAAATGGCAGCCCTCAGCTATCCACCTTCAGCGCGGCAATGAACGCTTCCTGCGGGATGTCGACCTTGCCGAACTGCCGCATCTTCTTCTTGCCTTCCTTCTGCTTCTCCAGAAGCTTGCGCTTGCGGCTGATGTCACCGCCGTAGCACTTCGCGGTGACGTCCTTGCGCAGCGCGCGGACGGTTTCGCGGGCGATCACCTTGCCGCCGATCGCGGCCTGGATCGGGATCACGAACATGTGCGGCGGGATCAGCTCCTTCATCTTCTCGACCATGGCGCGGCCGCGGCCCTCGGCGCGGGTGCGATGCACCAGCATCGAGAGCGCATCGACCGGTTCGAGGTTGACGAGGATCTGCATCTTGACCAGATCGGCCGGCTTGTAGTCGGTGAGGTGATAGTCGAACGAGGCGTAGCCTTTCGAGACCGACTTCAGCCGGTCGTAGAAATCGAACACCACTTCGTTGAGCGGCAGTTCGTATTTCACCATCGCGCGATTGCCGACATAGGTCAGCTCCTTCTGCGAACCGCGGCGTTCCTGGCACAGCTTCAGCACGCTGCCGAGATATTCGTCCGGCGTCAGGATGGTGGCCTCGATCCACGGCTCCTCGATCTCGGCGATCTTCACCACGTCGGGCATGTCGATCGGATTGTGGATCTCGATCTCCTGCCCGTCGGTGAGATGCATCTTGTAGATCACGCTCGGCGCGGTCGCGATCAGGTTGAGATCGAACTCGCGGCTCAAACGTTCCTGGATGATTTCCAGATGCAGCAGGCCGAGGAAGCCGCAGCGGAAGCCGAAGCCGAGGGCTGCGGAGGTTTCCATCTCGAACGAGAAGCTGGCGTCGTTGAGCCTGAGCTTGCCCATCGCCGCGCGCAGCGTTTCGAAATCGTCGGCGTCGACCGGGAACAGGCCGCAGAACACCACGGGGACGGCCGGCTTGAAGCCCGGCAGCATCTCGGTGATCGGCTTCCTGTCGTCGGTGATGGTGTCGCCGACCCGGGTGTCCGCCACTTCCTTGATCGCGGCGGTAATGAAACCGATTTCGCCGGGGCCGAGCTCGTCGACCTGCGTCATCTTCGGCGTGAAGAAGCCGACGCGCTCGACGTCATAGGCAGCACTGGTGCCCATCATGCGGATGCGCTGGCCCTTCTTCATCACGCCGTCGACGATGCGGACCAGCACCACGACGCCGAGATAGACGTCGTACCAAGAGTCGACCAGCAGCGCCTTCAGCGACGCGTTGCGGTCGCCCTTCGGCGCCGGCAGCCGGTGCACGATGGCTTCCAGCACGTCGTCGATGCCGATGCCGGTCTTGGCCGAGATCATCACCGCGTCGGAGGCGTCGATGCCGATCACGTCCTCGATCTGGCGCTTGACCTGGTCCGGTTCGGCCGCCGGCAGGTCGATCTTGTTCAGCACCGGCACGATCTCGTGGCCGGCATCGAGCGCGTGATAGACGTTTGCCAATGTCTGCGCTTCGACGCCCTGGCTGGCATCGACCACCAGCAGCGAGCCCTCGCAGGCGGCCAGCGACCGCGACACCTCGTAAGCAAAATCGACATGGCCGGGAGTGTCGATCAGGTTGAGGATGTAGGTGTTGCCGTCCTTGGCCGGATAGGTCAGCCGCACCGTCTGCGCCTTGATGGTGATGCCGCGCTCGCGCTCGATATCCATGGAATCGAGCACCTGCTCCTTCATCTCGCGCGCCTGCAGGCCCCCGGTGGTCTGGATCAGACGGTCGGCCAGCGTCGATTTGCCATGGTCGATATGCGCAACGATGGCGAAGTTGCGGATGTTGGAAATAGGGATGGATGTCATGGGCGCGGGATAGCATTGGCACCCCGCTGCGGCAACCATAATGCGGCTTTTTGGCGGGGCTTCTTCACGCCAAGCTGATTCCACTTCCCGTCAAAACGCGCTACGCACGGGCCATGTCGACTGCATCATTTCTGCCCGCGGCGGCGCGCGCGCGGCGCTGGCCAAGGGTCCGGCGATGGCCGGCATGGCTCGCGGCCACCGCCTCCGATCCGAAGGCCGGACTTTGGCTGGTGATCGGCTTTGCCGCCGCCCATGCGGTGCTCTGGACCCTGATCCTGGTCAACCTGAAGGCGGCGCAGGACGTCCATATGGACGTCGCGGAGGCCTTCGCCTGGGGCCAGAAGTTCCAGTTCGGCTACGGCAAGCATCCGCCACTCTCCGGCTGGGTCGCCGGCCTCTGGTTCAAGCTGTTTCCCGTCGCCAACTGGGCGACCTATGCGCTGGCAATGGCCACGGTGAGCTGCGGTCTCGTGATCTGCTGGCTGATCGCGCTGCGCGTGGTGGACCGCCGCCGCGCCTTCTTCGTCGTGGTGATGCTGGCGCTTTATCCGATCTTCAACTTCAAGGGCTTCAAGTACAATCCGGACCTGCTGCAACTGGTGACGCTGCCGCTGCTGGTGCTGGCCTTTCTCGATGCGTTCGAGAAGCGCAGCGTCCGCTCCGGCCTGTGGCTCGGGCTCGCCGCCGCGCTGGCGCTGATGACGAAATACTGGGTGCTCACCATGATCGGCGCGGTCGGGCTGGCGGCCTTGCTGCATCCGGATCGGCTGCGGTTCCTGCGCTCGCCGGCGCCGTGGGTGGCGATAGCCGCGCTGGTGGCGGTGCTGCTGCCGCATCTGGTGTGGCTGCGGGAAGTGGACTTCGTGCCGCTGACCTATGCCGGCGACGTCTACACGCAACTGACGCGCGCCCAGAACGTGCAGCTCGTGCTGGGCTATGTCGGCCACAATGTCGCGCTGCTGGCGCTGCCGATCGCGCTGGCGTCGCTGGCGCTGGCATTGGCGACCCCGGTTTGGCGACCGTCGGCGTTGTTCTCGCAGACATGGTCGCGTGGCCCCAATCCGGGCGTGAACCTGTCGCAGGCGCTCAATGTCTGGATCATCCAGGCCGTGGTCGCGATCGGTCCGGTGCTCGGCGCGCTGGCCTTCTTGATCTACATGAAGACCGACTGGGGAATCTCGCTGTTCTTCCTGACGCCGCTGGCGCTGGTGGCGATACCGGCGTTGCGCCTGCGCCGGATCGCGCTGTTTCATATCGCCGCGATCTGGCTCGCGATCACGCTCATCGTGCTGGCCGCCTCGCCCTGGATCGCGGCGCGCGAGATGGCGGTCAATCCGAACGGCGCCGCGACCTATGGCGCGCGCTCCGAACTCGCCCGCGAACTGACGCTGGCCTGGCGCACCCGGTTTCATTCGCGCTGGGCGGTGGTCGCCGGGACCACGGAAATGAACCAGCCGCTGACGTTCTACAGTCCGGACCATCCGGCGCCGCTGACGCCGGGCGAAATCTGGTCGTCCGGGCTGACCTCGCTGGAAGAGGCAAGGCGCCTCGGCTTCATCGGCGTCTGCGACACCACCGACGGCCGGCTGCCGGTGTGCGAGGCGTGGATGGCGGCGAATGCCGTCAATGCCGAGCGCCTCACCATCACCACGCAGCGCTTCTTCAAGGGCTATCCCGGCCCGGCGATCACCTGGAAGGTGTTCATCGCGCCGCCGGCGCAGTAGGTGCCCGTCATTCCGGGGCGATGCGAAGCATCGAACCCGGAATTCGGATGGGTTGGGCGCCGAGCGTACGATCTCGGGATTCCGGGTTCGCGCTGAAGCGCGCCCCGGAATGACGGGGCGCCTAGACGCCTTCCTCGTTGAACTTGCCGGCGACCAGTTCGGTGATCGCATCGAGGGCAGCCTGCGCCTCGGGGCCGATCGCCGAGACGGTGATCGAGGTGCCCGGTCCGGCCGACAGCATCATCAGCCCCATGATCGAGTTGCCGCCGACGGTCTCGTTGCCCTTGGTGACCCAGACTTCGGCGTTGAAGCGCTCGACCATCTGGACGAATTTCGCCGAGGCGCGGGCGTGCAGGCCGCGCTTGTTGATGATGGGAAGTTCGCGCGTCACCGCGCCCGACGGGATGCTCGGCCCGGCATCGTGTGGGAAGGCCGTGCCGTCGTCGCTCATTTGCCGGCGAGAACCCGGCTGGCGATGGTGACGTATTTGCGGCCGGCTTCCTGGGCCATGGCGATGGCGTCGGGAAGCGATCGCTCCTCGCGGACCTTGGCCAGCTTGACCAGCATGGGAAGATTGATTCCCGCGAGCACTTCCACCTTGGGACGGCTCATGCAGGAGATCGCGAGATTGGAAGGCGTGCCGCCGAACATGTCGGTGAGGATTGCAACGCCATCGCCACTGTCGACGCGGTTGACCGCTTCGATAATGTCACTTCGACACAAATCCGAATCGTCCTCGGCACCGATGGTGACGGCTTCGATTTGCTTTTGCGGGCCCATGACATGTTCGAGCGCTGCCTTGAACTCGTCGGCAAGGCGCCCATGGGTCACAAGTACTAGACCAATCATCGGAAACTCCTCGCGGGTGCTTTTGGTGCACCGCACGAACGCGCCACTTTGACCATCCAGAGCCCCCGCGCAAGGGGGGATCTTCGCGATTCTCCCGGAATCAGGGTTGGGACTGGGAGCTGGCGGCGGTCTATTCGGTCGCGAGTGTGGGACTGATATGGTTACCAATTCCCTTCGGGCAATCGCCCGGAGGCAGCGCGGAAGATGAAATCGCGGTCATGGTCAGTGCCGCAATGACGAGTGGAAGCGGGGACATACCAGCCTTTGCGGGAATTCTTGGTAGCTCAATACCAATTATCGCCGCCCGGAGCGCTTCCGGCGGCGGCAGCCGTTCGGCATCGGGGGCTGCGAGATCGACCACCAGCCCCACGATGGCCTGAGGCGCGTAGTCGCAGCTGAAGATTCCGAGCCCATAGACCTCGATCAGGCCGGCCAGTTCGCGCGCCGGTCGTACCACCACTTGCCCGCCGCTCTGTTCCAGATGCACGCGGTCGTCGCCGATCAGCACGGCCGCCGGAATCTGCCCGGCGCGCCCGGCCAGGATCAGATCGAATGCCAGCCGTGACTTGCCTGCCCCCGAGGGCCCGCGGATCAGCACCGCCCGATCGCCCACCAGCACGGCCGAGCCGTGCACGCTGGCGGTCGCCGCGCCCGTCATGGCGCGGGCAGCCGAACCACGAAGCGCGCACCGGCAATGGTCGGCTCGCCCTCGGCGTTGACGGGACCCACGCGGTTCTCGGCCCAGATCCGCCCGCCATGGGCCTCGATGATCTGCTTGGAGATCGACAGCCCCAGTCCGGAATTCTGGCCAAAACCCTGGTGCGGCCGGTCGGTGTAAAACCGCTCGAAGATCCGCTCCAGCGCGTCCTCGCGAATTCCGGGCCCGTCGTCATCGACCACGATTTCGATTTCGTTCTTCACGCGGCGGCAGGCGATGCGCAGCTTGCCGCCGGCTTCGGAAAACGACTGGGCATTGGAGAGCAGGTTGGAGATCACCTGTCCGAGCCGTGAATCATGGCCCGGCACCGAGAAGGTGTCTCCGGGTTCGCGGCCCTCGAAGCGGACTTCCACCGCGACGTTGTTGCCGCGCCTGGTTTCGTTGGCCACCGTCGTCAGCGCGGTCAGCAGGCGCCGAAGATCGACCGACGTCATGTCCTGGCGTTGCAACTCGGCATCGAGCCGGCTGGCATCCGAGATGTCCGAGATCAGCCGGTCCAGCCGCTTGACGTCGTGCTCGATGACGGCGAGCAGCCGCGAACGGCTGTTCTCGTTGCGCGCCAGCGGCAGCGTTTCGACCGCGGAGCGCAGCGACGTCAGCGGGTTCTTCAATTCATGGGCGACGTCGGCGGCAAACGTCTCGATCGCCTCGATCCGGTTATAGAGCGCGTCCGTCATGTCGCGCAGTGCGCCGGAGAGATGGCCGATCTCGTCGCGGCGGCGGGTGAAATCGGGGATTTCGACGCGGGTCCTGATGCGGCGGCGGACCCGTTCGGCGCTGTCGGCGAGCCGGCGTACCGGACCTGCGATGGTGCTCGCCAGCAACAGCGAGAGCGCGATCATCACGACCGAGGCAACGGCGAAGATCTTCAGGATGGCCAGCCGCTCCGCGGTTACCATCTGGTCGATGTCGCCACCCTGCGTCGATAGCAGCAAGGCGCCGTTGACCGCGCGAAAGTGCTGCACCGGCACCGCCACGGAGACGATGACCTCACCTCGCTCGTTGATTCGCACCATCGAACCCTTGACGCCGCCCAGCGCGCGTCCGACTTCATGGTACCCCTTGCCGTTCTCCGGCCCAAGTTCACGATAGAGCGGCAGGTCGCCGCGATTGAGCCAGGTGCGAAACGCGACCATCGCGCGCTCGGCGATCCCTGGCGTCCCGGTCGAGGGCGGAGCCAGGTCGAAGCGAATGACGTCGCCGCGGCTGTAGAGGCTGCGGCTGTCGAGGATCAGCACTCCGTCGCGATCGTAGATGCGCGCGCGCGTCTTGGTCGGGGAGACGAGGCCGCGCAGCACCGGCGCGATGCGCTCCGGATTGATCGAGAAGTCCAGGCCGGACAATACGGCGTCGGAAGGCCCGTAGCTTTCGCCGGGCTTAAGGTCGAGCAGGCGGTCCGGGTCGATGGTGAGTGCGTGGCTCTCGGTGGTGCCGGTCGCGGCGATCGCGCGCGCGATCACCTCGCCCGTCGACAGCAGGTTTTCGGCGCGCGCATCGATCAGGCCGGCGCGGAATTGCGACAGGTAGAGGATGCTCGCCACCAGCGCGATCAGGCCGGCGAGATTCAGCGAGACGATGCGCCGGGTGAGGCTGGAAAACGAGAGCGCGAAGAAGAACTGGCCGGTGCGGCGCAGCCAGCCGAGCGGGCGTTGCCAACCGCGCGCCGGCGGGCTTTCGACGGCGTCGTTGTGCCGCGCCCGCGACGGCGGGGCGTCCTCGGCATTCAGGTTGGGATCAGGCTGCGTTCGATCGAGCAATGGCCAACACTGCCGGTTGTTTCGAGGGCGTCTCGCGTGGTGCGCATCCTAGCCGATGCGGGCGGCGGCGTCAGTCGGCCGCGCGCCGAACGCCCCGAAAATCAGGTTTCCTTGAAGCGGTAACCGACGCCGTAGAGGGTTTCGATCATCTCGAAATCGTCGTCCACCACCTTGAACTTCTTGCGCAGCCGCTTGATGTGGCTGTCGATGGTGCGATCGTCGACATAGACCTGATCGTCATAGGCCGCATCCATCAGCGCGTTGCGGCTCTTGACCACGCCGGGGCGCGTCGCCAGCGCCTGCAGGATCAGGAACTCGGTCACCGTCAGCGTCACCGCCTCGTTCTTCCAGGTGCAGGTGTGGCGCTCCGGATCCATCCTGAGCAGACCACGGTCCAGCGCCTTGGCGTCGGTCTCCTTCGGTGCGGCGGTCGGGTCCTTCGGCGCGGCGCGGCGCAGCACGGCCTTGACGCGTTCGACCAGCAGGCGTTGCGAAAACGGCTTGCGGATGAAATCGTCGGCGCCCATTTTGAGCCCGAACAATTCGTCGATCTCCTCATCCTTGGAGGTGAGGAAGATCACCGGCAGGTCGGACTTCTGCCGCAGCCGCCGCAACGTCTCCATGCCGTCCATGCGGGGCATCTTGATGTCGAGAATCGCCAGGTCCGGCGGACTGGTGCGAAAGCCGTCGAGCGCGGACGCACCATCCGTGTAGGTCATGATGCGATAGCCTTCGGCTTCGAGCGCGATCGAGACGGATGTAAGAATGTTGCGGTCGTCGTCGACCAGGGCGATTGTGGGCATGAGCCTGCTTTCAGAACGAGTGTGGCTGGAACGGCGAGCAATCCAGCGATGCGCCGCCCAAATGGGCTTCGTACGCGGTCAACGAGCAATGCAAGCTGGGCTGAAGTGTGACCGAGTTCCGCAAAACGCCTAAGCTACCTAGGCTACCAGCTATATATTACCCGCTTGGCCGGGAAAAGGTCCGTATTGCAATGAGATGTCTGGAGATGGCCGATGCAGCCCACCCCTGATTTCGATGCCGGCCGGCTGACCCGGTCGCTACTCCGGCGCAGCCGGCAAGGGGCTCTGGCGACTTTGATGGCGGGAACCGGCGACCCCTATTGCTCGCTGGTGAACCTTGCCAGCCACCCCGACGGCTCGCCGATCCTGCTGATTTCGCGGCTGGCGCTGCATACAAGGAACATTCTCGGGGATGCCAGGGTCTCGCTGATGCTGGACGAGCGGGCCGAGGGCGATCCGCTGGAGGGCGCCCGGATCATGCTGGCGGGCCGCGCCGAGGAGGCCGGGGCCGACCAGCTTCCGACCCTGCGCCGGCGCTACCTCAACGTCCATCCGTCCGCCGAGGCCTTTGTGAACTTCAAGGATTTCTCGTTTTTTCGAATCCGGCCCACAGCCGCGCATCTGGTGGCCGGATTCGGGCGGATCGTGGACCTCGCGCCGGAGCAATTTCTCACCGATATTTCTGACGCCGGCGCGGCGCTGGAGGCCGAACAGGGGGCTGTCGAGCATATGAATGCCGACCATCGCGACGCCATCCAGCTCTACGCGACCAGGCTTCTGGGCGCCGCGGCCGCCGACTGGAGCTGCACCGGATGGGACCCTGACGGCATGGACCTGCAGGCCGGTACCGCCACGCTGCGGCTGGAATTCCCGGAACGGGTCACCGGCCCAGGCGAGTTGCGCAAGATGCTGGTCAGGCAGGCGGGCGAGGCGCGGGCTAAAGGACAGCCATAGCAGATCATCGCCGCCGGTTGGAACGTGCAAGCCTGCCGCAACTGTCCGGGCAGCCGAAACGAACGCGGCGGCGAAGATCTCCGGGTTGCCGCTGCCGATATTCATCCCGGCGGCGCGCTTGCGACCATGGTGAAGCGCGCTTGTGCGTCGCAACAGAATCCCTTGATCCGGCAGATGGTCGCGCTGTCATGGCCCCGCAATGCGGCAATACGCAGCAAGCATTGCGCCGCATCAAAGACCCGGCCCTTGAATAAACCAAATACTATGGGATCGGCTTGGCAAGCCCGGCGTTCCTGAGTATTAGGTCGCCGGACCGAGGCCGCAAGGCTATATTGAAGGTCACCGCGATAGAGGCGCGACTGGCGGCATTCGCGCGATCGAGATACGCGGGTTCAGGAGGATTCTTCGGTGCAAGAGACGGGTATGCGCAACGGTGCCTTCGGCGCCGATAAATTCGGTTTAAGAAATCTCAAGCAGGTGCACTGGAATCTGGGCGCGCCGCAACTCTATCAATACTCGCTGGCCGCAGGCGAGGCGGTGCTGTCGGCCGACGGCGCGTTGTGCGCCGATACCGGTGAATTCACCGGCCGAAGCCCGAAGGACAAGTTCACGGTTCGCGACGCCTCCACCGAGAAGATGTGGTGGGCCGGCAACCAGTCGATCACGCCGGAGCAGTTCGAGGCGCTGTACCAGGATTTCCTCAAGCACGCCGAAGGCATGACGCTGTTCGCGCAGGACCTCTTTGGCGGCGCCGATCCGAGCTTCCAGATCAAGACCCGGGTGTTCACCGAACTGGCGTGGCATTCGCTGTTCATCCGCACGTTGCTGATCCGGCCCGACGCGGCGAGGCTCGCCGATTTCGTGCCTGAACTCACCATCATCGACATCCCGAGCTTCCGCGCCGATCCCAAACGTCACGGCGTGCGTTCGCAGAACGTGGTCGCGATCGATTTCGCCCGCAAGATCGTCCTGATCGGCGGGTCTTATTATGCCGGCGAGATGAAGAAGAGCGTGTTCACCACGCTGAATTATTATCTGCCCGCCAAGGGCGTAATGCCGATGCACTGCTCGGCCAATGTCGGGCCGAAGGGCGATGCCGCCATCTTCTTCGGCCTGTCCGGCACCGGCAAGACGACGCTGTCGGCCGATCCGAACCGCACCCTGATCGGGGACGACGAGCACGGCTGGGGCAATGAAGGCGTGTTCAATTTCGAAGGCGGTTGCTACGCCAAATGCATCAAGCTGTCGAAGGAAGCCGAACCCCAGATCCATGCCGCCAGCAATCGCTTCGGCGCGGTGCTGGAGAATGTCGTGCTCGATGAAGACACACGGGTGCCGGATTTCGACGATGGCTCGAAGACCGAAAATACCCGCTCGGCCTATCCGCTCGACTTCATCCCCAACGCTTCGCGCAGCGGCCGCGCCGGTCACCCCAGGAACGTGGTGATGCTGGCGGCCGACGCGTTCGGCGTGCTGCCGCCGATCGCCAAGCTGACGCCGGCTCAGGCGATGTATCACTTCCTGTCCGGCTACACCGCCAAGGTCGCCGGCACCGAGCGGGGCCTCGGCAACGAGCCGCAGCCGGAATTCTCCACTTGCTTCGGCTCGCCGTTCCTGCCGCTCGATCCCTCTGTCTACGGCAACATGCTGCGCGAACTGATCGCGAAGCACGATGTCGACTGCTGGCTGGTCAACACCGGCTGGACCGGCGGCAAATACGGCACCGGCTCCAGGATGCCGATCAAGGTGACGCGGGCGCTGTTGACGGCGGCGCTCGACGGCAGCCTGCGCAACGTCGATTTCCGCACCGACAAGTATTTCGGCTTCGCGGTGCCGACCGCGCTGCCGGGCGTGCCGAGCGAGATCCTCGATCCCGTCAACACCTGGAAGGACAAGGCAGAGTTCGACAAGACCGCGCGCGCGCTGGTCGGCATGTTCCAGAAGAATTTTGCAAAATTCGAAGCCCAGGTCGACGCCGACGTCCGCGCCGCCGCACCCGACCTCAAGCTCGCGGCGGAGTGAGCCCCAGAGGGTCATTCCGGGGCGCGCGCAAGCGCGAACCCGGAATCTCGAAAATACAATCTCCAGATTCCGGATCGGTCCGAAGACGGCCCGTCCGGAATTACGAAAAATGGCGGAAGACAAAGGGCGGCCGCAGGCCGTCGTTTTTGCTTCTCACGTATTGTCCGGAAACACCGCATTGCTCGGCGTCGGACGGTCGGTGATCTGCAGGCCGAACAAGCTGCCGACCAGTTCGACCGCGACGCGGGCGGTGCGGCCGCGCTCGTCGAGAAACGGGTTGAGTTCGACGATGTCGACCGAGCGCACCAGTCCGGAATCGTGCAGCAACTCCATCACCAGGTGCGCCTCGCGATAGGTGGCGCCGCCGGGCACCGTGGTGCCGACGCCGGGCGCTACCGCCGGATCGAGAAAATCGACGTCGAACGAGACATGCAGCACGCCGCCTTGCGCCTTGACCCGTTCGATTACCCGCCGGATCAGGACGCCGACGCCGAACTCGTCGATCGCGCGCATGTCGGCGATCGCGATGCGGCGGTCGCGGACCAGTGCCTTCTCAGGCGGGTCGATCGACCGGATGCCGAACAGGTCGAGCCGATCGGTGCCGATCGGGGCGCGGGGCTGGTGGCCGAGCAGGCCGTCGAGGCCGGGCTCGCCGGTCAGGAACGCCGCGGACATGCCGTGCATGTTGCCGGTTTCGGTGGTGTCGGGCGTGTTGTAGTCGGCATGGGCGTCGAGCCACAGCACGAACAGCGGCCGGCCCTGTTCCTGCCGGTAGCGCGCGACACCGTTCACCGACCCCATCGACAGGCTGTGATCGCCGCCCATGAATATCGGAATGGCGCCTGAGCGCGCGAGTTCGAAGGCGCGTTCGCTGAGCGCGCGAACCCAAATTTTGATTTCGTCGTAGTACTTCGCATGAGCGGGGGGCGGCCCCTCGGCGGGAGAAACCGAGGATATCGCGAGATTGCCGTGATCCTCGACCGCAAATCCCAATTGCCCGAGCACGCGGCCGATGCCGGCGGTGCGCAGCGCATCGGGTCCCATCAGCGTGCCGCGTTGCGACGCGCCGATCTCGAGGGGAATGCCGAGCAGGGCAATGCGCGGGGGTCCGGCGTCGTCGGGCATTGTGAGCCACTTTCGATGGATCGAACAGATCGAACAGTAGTTGCGCCCGGATGTTCCCTACGCCTTGAAATACGCGATCTGGGTCGTGGTCGCGAGCAGGCGTCCGTTCGGCGACCACAACTCGCCGTTCTGGTCGCCGTAACTCTTGTTGAAGATCCTGGCGTCGGCGACCGCGAGCACGCGGCTCGTATTCTCTGTGGCGAGATCGTCGGTGTCGACGTGAAAATAGGTCGTCAGCGACACCGTGCCGAACGGCACGAATTCGCGTCTGACATGAAAGATGCGGGCGAAGAATGCATCCGACATCGACATCAGCGACAGCATGTCGATCGTTCTGGGAACGCGATCGCCGATCCACACCCTGGAATAGGCGCTCGCCGGCTCGGCGTGTGGCGTCGCTCCGGCCAAATCCGGATTGCCTTCGATGAAACGGAAATCATACTGATTGGCCCAGGATGCCTTGATCTTGGGATAGGGCCTGATCTGTTCGAATGGGACGGCTTGCGGAAACGATGCGGGCTGGTGCGACCAGGACGGACGGCGCTCGGCAAACACCGCGGTGGCCAGCGTCGCGACCTCGCCGCCGCCTTGCGTCAGTTCCACGCACCAATGCTGCGACGACCGGTTGGCCTTGACCAGCCGAAGGTCGAGATCGAACGCGCCGGCGGCGATCGGCGCGCAGTAATTCACGGTGAGGGCGAGCGGCGTGCCGGCGCGCTCCGGATGATCGATCAGCGCCCGCAGGATGGTGGCGGCGGTGGCGCCGCCGAACGGCCCGACAAAGGCCCAGTAATCGTCGCTGGTGCGGCCCTGCCAGCGGCTGTCGCCGGCGGTCACCCTTGTGGCGTCGTCGAAAAGGTGCGGGGCTTTGGTCAGCATGCGAGTCCTCGGAACGGAATCGGTCTATCGTCTGTCATTCCGGGATGGTGCGAAGTACCACACCCGGAATTTCGAGCTTCCGGGTTCGATGCGGAGTTTATCATCGGGACGGCCGAAGGCCGGACCCGGTGGCATCGGCCCGGATGACGGCTGAAATTCTTCATCATCTTCGTTGACGCGACGTTTACCATTTCAGGCGAGTGCCTGTTTACCAAGCCTTTCGAAGTCATCGCGCCCATCGCAACGTTCCCTTGCGTGTATCGCGCGTGCAACTGCGATTAACGCCCCGGCAACCTAAATTCGGTACCACCAAAAAAGATCGAATTTTACGGATGTACTGAAATTCGATTTTGTACCTGTAAGCGTTGCGTGAGCGTAATCGATGTCAGTCATGCGTAACCGGCCGAAGGGCGCGCGTTTCGCGCCCTTCGGTCTGGGTCTTTGCATCTTCGCATTGATCCCGACCGAGCTAGGATACCAGGATATTGCATCGCTGCTGGCCAGGCAGCCCGGTGTCGCGGAACGCTGGCAGAAGCGCGTCAGCTCCGCCGCCAGCAACATTCAACTCGCCACCTACAGCTTCGGCCGTCCGATCGGCACCGCCTCGCCGCAGACCGTGAACTATCGGCTGGCCCGTCTCGACAACCAGAGCATCGATATCACGGGCTCGGTGACGCGCAATCCGCTCGTGCAGGCGCCGCCGCGCTATCAGATGTCCGATTTCCCAAAGGTCGACCGCACCCTGAAGGGCGATCGCCTTGTCGCGGTCCCGCCGGAAGCGGTTGCACCGGCGCCCGCCGGCGGCCCGCCGACCCAGGAAGACCCGTCGAACTCGAATGCGTCCGTCAAGGGCGCAAAAACCGCCAGCGCCGCGCCGGCCCTCGAACCCGCCAGACTCGACGCGGAACTGACGGCCGCGCTGAGCGCGCCGCCACTGGCGCAATACGATGATTCGTTGTCGCTCGAAGCCGATCCGCTCGCCGAACCCGCGGCCGAGCCCGCTCCGCGGCGCGATCTTTTCTCGTTCAAGACCTCCAGCCTGTATTTCGGCAGCTCCTCGCTCGGCACGGCCGGGAGCATGGAGCGCTGGCAGCCCGGCGAAGAACCGATGATCGTGCTGCCGGGCGCGCCCGATCCGGACCTGAAGGTGCTGGCGTCGCTGCCGACGCCGGCCGATGAACCGGCCAGGGCCGTCGAGAGTGGCGAGAGCGTGGCCGCCAAGGGTGAAGTCAACGCCGATAACCAGCGCGCCAAGACGCCGGCTGAGCGCCTCGGCCTTCTCGATGCGGCGTCGCGCGCCAAGTCGGAAAAGTGCCTCACGGAAGTCATCTATTTCGAGGCGCGCGGCGAAGCCGTGCGCGGCCAGATCGCGGTGGCGCAGGTGGTGCTGAACCGCGCTTTCTCCGGCAAGTATCCGGTGACCGTGTGCGGCGTGGTCTACCAGAACAAGCACCGCCATCTCGCCTGCCAGTTCACCTTCGCCTGCGACAACAACGTCGACGTGGTGAAAGAGCCCGACATGTGGGACCGCGCCAGGAAGATCGCCAAGGCCATGCTCGACGGCCAGATCTGGCTGCCGGAGGTGGCGAAATCGACCCATTACCATGCCTATTGGGTGCGCCCGTCCTGGGTCAGCGAGATGCGAAAGATGTACAAGACCGGCGTCCACACCTTCTACCGGCCGCGGAACTGGGGCGACGGCAGCGAGGCGCCAAGCTGGGGGACCCGAGAGCAAACCGCGGAAATCACGGCGAAGCTCGCCGAAGCCGCGCAGAGCTCGGCCGAGCTGGCCAGCGCCAGGCGCTGAGGCGGCGGCCCGAAATCCCCGCGTGTCAGGCACAGAAATCCGGCCGTCTGCCCGGATTTTGCAATGCTGCAATGCATCGCGTGATTCACCCAAACGGATGATTGGGATTTTAATGCGAATGCATTAACTCCCTGCCTTGGGCTCGCTGGCCAAGCCGGCTTCGAAGCCAGCCACCGGGGAATGCCATGACGACCAGCGCAGCCGACCTCCGCCCCGCCCAAGGCATCGGCTGGCGGACGCCGCTGGTGATCATCATCTGCGGCTGCGCGATCGCCCTGCTGAGCTTCGGGCCGCGATCCAGCGTCGGCTTTTTCATTCAGCCGATGGGCCGGGATCTGTCCCTGGGCCGCGACGTGTTCGGCCTCGCGCTGGCGCTGCAAAACCTGTTGTGGGGGCTGGGCCAGCCGGTCGCCGGCGCCATCGCCGACCGCTTCGGCGTCTTGCGCGTGATGTGGGTCGGCGCGCTGCTGTACGCAGGCGGCCTGCTGATGATGCGCTACGCCACCACCCCGCTGTCGCTCGATCTCAGTGCCGGCGTTCTGATCGGCTTCGGGCTTTCCGGCTGTTCCTTCAACCTCGTGCTCTCGGCCTTCAGCAAGCTGCTGCCGCCCGAGAAGCGCGGCATCGCGCTCGGCGCCGGCACCGCCGCCGGATCGTTCGGACAATTCCTGTTCGCGCCATTCGGCGTGGCGCTGATCGACAATTTCGGCTGGCAATCGGCGCTGATCGTGTTTGCGGGCCTGATGCTGCTGATCCTTCCGCTGTCGCTGGCGCTGGCGACCCCGCCGGCGACATCGGCCAATGTGCCCGTGGTGGAACAGCAATCGTTCAGGACGGCGCTGGCGGAAGCCTTCGGCCATCGCTCTTACGTGCTGCTGGTGCTGGGCTTCTTCACCTGCGGCTTTCAGCTCGCCTTCATCACCGTGCATCTGCCGGCCTATCTGTCCGACCGCGGCGTGACGGCGCAAACCGGCGGCTGGGTGATCGCCGCCATCGGCCTGTTCAACATCGTCGGCTCGCTGGGCGTCGGCTGGCTGCAGAACATCTTTCCGAAGCGCTACATCCTGTCGGTGATCTATTTCACCCGCGCGCTGTCGATCCTCGTCTTCATCTCGTTCCCGATCACCCCATTCTCGGCGATCGCGTTCGGCGCCATCACCGGCCTGACCTGGCTGTCGACGGTGCCGCCGACCTCGGCGCTGGTGGCGCTGATGTTCGGCACCCGCTGGTTCGCCACGCTGTATGGATTTGCCTTCGTCAGCCATCAGGTCGGCGGCTTCCTCGGCGTATGGCTGGGCGGCATCGTGTTCGAGCAGTTCGGGTCCTACACCCCGATCTGGTGGCTGGCGGTGCTGTTCGGCGTGCTGTCGGCGCTGATCAACCTGCCGATCGTCGAGGCGCCGGTGGCGCGCCCGGTTGCGCAACCGGCCTGATGGGGTAAACATCCCCCGATCAGGATTTGGGGAGAGTTTATTTTGGCCATGTTCAAGGCGATCAGGATCGACAAGGCGGAAAAGGGAACCACCGCCGCGCTCACGCAGTTCGACGAAGCCGAATTGATGGAAGGCGACGTCACGGTCGCCGTCGAATATTCCACGCTGAACTACAAGGACGGCCTGGCCGTCACCGGCAAGGCGCCGGTGGTGCGGCGCTTTCCGATGATCGCCGGCATCGACTTCGCAGGCACCGTCGCGCAGTCGTCGAATCCGGCATGGAAGGCCGGCGACAAGGTGATCTGCACCGGCTGGGGCATGGGCGAGACCCATCTCGGCAGCTACGCCGAAAAGGCGCGGGTCAAGGGCGACTGGCTGGTGCGGCTGCCCGAGGGCATGTCGGCGCGCGACGCCATGGCGATCGGCACCGCCGGCTTCACCGCCATGCTTGCCGTGCTGGCGCTGGAAAAACATGGCCTGACCCCCAAGGATGGCCCGGTCGTCGTCACCGGCGCCGCCGGCGGCGTCGGATCGGTCGCCACGGCCCTGCTGGCGAAACTCGGTCATCACGTCATCGCCTCGACCGGCCGGATGTCGGAAGCCGACTATCTGAAAGGTCTCGGAGCGGCCGAGGTGATCGACCGTGCCGAACTCTCGGGGCCGGCCAAGCCGCTGGCCAAGGAGCGCTGGGCGGGCGGGATCGACAGCGTCGGCTCGACCACCCTGGCCAACCTGCTGTCGATGACGAAATACCGCGGCGCGGTCGCCGCCTGTGGCCTCGCCGCGGGCATGGACCTGCCGTCCTCGGTGGCGCCGTTTATTTTGCGCGGAGTGTGCCTTCTCGGCATCGATTCCGTGATGTGCCCGATCGAACTGCGCAAGGCCGCCTGGAGCCGCCTCGCGAGAGATCTGGATCACGGGAAACTTGCTGAAATTACTCATGAAATTGGACTGGACGAGGTCATCGCGGCAGGCGCTCGAATACTTGCCGGGCAGGTCCGCGGTCGAATCGTGGTAAAAATTCCCTAACGGCGTTCAGACTTTACCAACGAAGCTGCTCCAATGTTGCCACGGTTGGTATGGTAAGCAGCGGGTAAAGGTCATCGGGCGTCACCCGCGCTAAGGTCAGGTTCGGAGTAGCAGCATGTTTGCGCGTTTCGTGTTGGGGGTTGTCGCGGCCGGTGCGGTGATCGCGCCCGCTCTGGCCGGGCAGATGACTGCCGATGAGGCCCGCAGATTCGTCAGCGGCAAGGTGTTCGCGTTTACCTGCTTTGACGGCACCCGCGGCTCCGGCCGGATTCTTGACGACATGGGCGCCGCGGGCGCGGTGCAGTTTTCCGGCGCGGGCCGGGTGCGCCACATGCGCCTTCCCGGCAATACGCTGCAGGTTCGTGGCCAGGCCGTCTGCGCCTCGATCAAGGGGATTCCGTTCGAGCCCTGCTTCAATCTCGTGAAAAAGGACGAGCGCAGCTTCCGCGGCTCGGTTTCGGGCATGGGCTTCGCCTATTGCGATTTCCGCCATCAGGGCGCGGCCCAGATGCTGATGGCCCGCGCCGTGGCGCGGCCCCGTTCGCTGCAGGCCCCGGGCATCGCCCGCTCGGCGGACGCATCGCGCGGCGACATCACCGCGAGCGTCCAGACCCCGAAGGTGGACAGCGCGAAACTCGAACCCGTGAAGCCCGCGACCGCGGCGGAAGCGGCGAAGCCGGAAGGCGCAGCCGAACTGCGCCGCTCGACCGACTGAGGCGTCACAGCCTTTAGCTGCGCCGGTCCGTTCATGGTGGGCAAGTTCCTCGAAGGGTGGGGCGGCGTGACGTCAACATTCCTCGCCATTGCCGGCCGAGCGTGTATACGAATTTCAAGTAGCGAGTGAACATACGTTCGCATTCCCGCGGCGCGAGGCGCCCGAGGTTTGCTTCGGTTTCGCCCTCCATCAGAAGAGAGGGCGCGGGGAAAGCCGGGCGCCGATCGCACCCGCGGTCGCGCACAAAAAGTGCACGAGTAGACCACAGGGCAACCGGATCATCCGGCTTTCCCCGCGCAACGGTTTACGGCTTATACGTG
>NZ_JAUYQU010000136.1 GCF_030697065.1 Bradyrhizobium sp. | reverse complement strand
TTGACGGGGTTTTCCTCGCGGCCCTCGTCGGCGAGCTTGAGCACTTCGCCGATCTGGTCGATCAGCAGGCCATAGGATTCGCCGCGCAGGTCGACGCCGACCGCCATCGGCGGCTTGCCGTCGTCGTTTTTGGGCAGGCCGAGACGAGCGCGCATGTCCACCACGGTGACGATGCGGCCGCGCAGGTTGAGCACGCCGGCGATCTCGCCCGACGACAGCGGCACCCGCGTCAGCCGTTCCGGCATGAACACGTCCTGCACCCTGGAGATCGGCAGCCCGAACAGCTGGCCGCCGATCATCGCGGTGACGAATTCGGAGACGGCGCCTTCGGTATTATCGTTCTTGCTGGTCATGCTGGTTTTCCTAAGCCGCCCGGCTGAGTTCGGCGGTCTGTTCCTTCAGCGCCGCGATCAGGCCCGGGCGATCGAATTTGGCGACGTAATCGTGGAAGCCGGCCAGCCGGCCGCGCTCGATCGCCGCCGGCGACACCATCGAGGACAGCGCGATGATCGGCATCGCGCTCAGATGCGCATCGGCCCGGATGGTCTCGGCGAATTCGAACCCGTTCATGTCGGGCATTTCGATGTCGGTCAGCACCACGTCGAACACCTGGCCCGAGCGCAGCGCGGAGAGGCCCTCCTCGGCGCTGGGCGCCACCCGCACCTTGTAGCCGGCGGCTTTCAGCACCGGCGCCAGCATGTTGCGGAAGAACGCGCTGTCGTCGACCAGCAGCACCGACTGCGCCGTCACCGACGGGCGCATCTCCTTGCGGGAGAACCAGTCGGCGAACGCCATCGGGAGGAAATGGCCGACGTCGATCACTTCGGTGGCCTGGCCCTTGATCACGGCGGAGCCGAGAATGCCGTCTCTGGAGCCGGCGACCTCGATGTTGAGCCGTTCCTCGACGATGTCGATGATCTCGTCGACCACCAGCCCCATCGAGCGGCCGTCATCGGCGAACACCAGGATCGGCTGCGAGCCCGAGGTCTGGACGCTGACGCCTTCCATCTGCACCAGCGGCATCAGCTGGTCGCGGTACTGCACCATGTAGCGGCCGTTGGAGAGTTCGATCTTGTCGGTGGCAAGCTCCTCCAGCCGGGTGACGAGGCCGAGCGGCACCGCCTTGGGCTGGGCCGAGCCGGCGCGGAACACCAGCAGCGAGGTCAGCTGTTCGGCGGCATTGGCACGCGCCGCCGCGTTCTCTTCCGAGATCTCGTGGCCGGCGGAGCCGGCGGCGCCGAGCGCCTTGGCGATGCCGTTGGGATCGATGATCATGATCACGGCGCCGTCCCCCAGGATGGTATTGCCGGAGAACATGTCGATGTGGCGCAGTTTCGTCGACATCGGCTTGACCACGATCTCCTCGGTGTGGAACACGCCGTCGACCACGATGCCGAAGGTCTGGTTGCCGACCTGGGTGACCACGATGAAGCCGTTCTCGGGATCGGAGGAGGTGCCGTCGTCGATCTTGAGCAACTTCTTGAGGTGCATCAGCGGCAGCAGCTTGTTGCGCAGCCGCAGGACCGCGGTGTCCTTGATGCGCTCGATGCGGTGCTCGGAATTGGCCCGCGCCCGCACCAGTTCGACCACCGCGAGCTGCGGGATCGCAAAGCGGTCGCCGGCGGCTTCCACGATCAGGGCGGAGACGATGGCGAGCGTCAGCGGGATCTTGATGGTGACGGAGGAGCCCTCGCCGGCCACCGACTTGACGTCGATGGTGCCGCCGATCTGGTCGATATTGGTGCGCACCACGTCCATGCCGACGCCGCGGCCGGACACCGAGGTGATGGAGGCCGCGGTGGAGAAGCCCGGCGCGAAGATGAACTTGTGGATCTGGGCTTCCGTCATCTTCTCGAGTTCGGCCTCGCTGACGAGACCGTTGGAGACGGCCTTGGCCTTGATCCGCTCGGTGTTGAGGCCGCGGCCGTTGTCGGCGATGCAGATCAGGATATGGCCGCCCTCGTGATAGGCGGAGAGCCGGATGGTGCCCTGTTCGGGCTTGCCGGCGGCGGCGCGCTCGGCCGGGGTTTCGAGGCCGTGATCGGCGGAGTTGCGCACCATGTGCGTCAACGGATCCTTGATCAGGTCGAGCACCTGGCGGTCGAGCTCGGTGTCGGCGCCGTGCATCTCCAGTTCGATCTGCTTGTGCAGTTCGCCGGCGAGGTCGCGCACGATTCTGGGCAGCTTCTGCCAGGCATTGCCGATCGGCTGCATCCGCGTCTTCATGACGCCTTCCTGCAGTTCGGCGGTGACGTTGGAGAGCCGCTGCAGCGGCACCTTGAACTCGGTATCGTCGTTGCGCCGGGAGATCTCCAGCAGCTGGTTGCGGGTCAGAACCAGTTCCGACACCATGGTCATCAGATGTTCCAGCGTATCCACGTTGACGCGGATCGACTGGTTGGCGATCTTGTCGGCCTCGGGCACGTCGATCTCCACGACCGACTTGACCTTCTTGTCTTTCGCGTTGTCTTTCGCGGGCGCGGCGACCTTGACCGGTGCTGCGGCCGGCGGCGGCTCGGCGGCGACAGGCGGCGCGGTTGCGATCGGCGGCGCCTCCACCTCGATCGCGGTGTCCCGGAACGCACGCTCGAGTTCGTCCAGCGAGACTTCGCCGGGACGCAACTGCCGCTCCAGTATCTGCGGCACCAGGGTGCCCTGCTCGATCGCGGGCGCGGCGGCGACAACCGGTTCAATTGCAATGGGAGCGGCCGGCTCTGCCGACGCTACCGTGAAGGCGCGCAGGCTCAATTCGACCAATGGACCGATCAGATCCTGATCGGTGCCTTCGGGCTCGGCCTCGGTGGCTTCGAGCCCCGCGAGAATCTCCTTGATGCGATCGATGCTGGCAAGGATGAGCGAGACCGCTTCCGAAGTGACCGGCATTCCGTCGCGGAACTTGCCCATCAGCGTCTCGCCGGCATGGGCC
>NZ_JAUYQU010000131.1 GCF_030697065.1 Bradyrhizobium sp. | reverse complement strand
AGGGTGAGCACGTATAAGCCGTAAACCGTTGCGCGGGGAAAGCCGGATGATCCGGTTGCCCTGTGGTCTACTCGTGCGCTTCTTGTGCACGACCGCGGGTGCGATCGGCGCCCGGCTTTCCCCGCGCCCTCTCTTCTCGAGACGGGCGTGAACTGACGCAAAACCTCGGGCGCATCGCGCCGCGGGAATTGAACGCATGTCCGTCACACCCCCAGCCGTCGTCGCCCGGCTTCACCGGGCGACCCAGTATTCCAAAGGCGCCAGCGACAAAGCCGAGAAGCAGCGGCGTACTGGTTCGCCAGGTCAAGCCGGGCGACGACCGGGTTGGTTGTGGCGAACGCCTTTCCGCTGCCCAGCTCATTCGCGGGAAGGTCAGGAATCCCGATCCAGCACCGGCGGCCGCGAGAGTCCAAAATGCCTGAGCAGTTCCACCATCTCGGCGAGCCGCTTTTCGCGGTAGGCATCGATATCGAGGCCGGCATAATCGAGGAAGCCAGAGCCGGTGCGCATGCCGATGCGGCCGTCGCGCATGTTGCTGGCGATCACCTCGGGCGCGCGGTAGCGGTCGCTGTGCAGCGCGCCCTCGAGATAGCGGCTGGCGTAGTACAGAATGTCGCCGCCGCCCCAGTCGATGAATTCCAGCAGGCCGAGCACGGCGTAGCGAAACCCGAAGCCGTAGCGGATCGCCTTGTCGATATCCTCGGCGCTGGCGACGCCTTCCTCCACCATCCGCGCCGCCTCGTTCATGGCCAGCGCCTGGATCCGCGGCACGATGAAGCCGGGCGTGGCCGCACACACCACCGGCACCTTGCCGATGCCCTCGAGCAGCGCCTTCACGCGCGCGACGACATCGGGATCGGTCGCTGCCCCCGGCGATATCTCGACCAGCGGAATCAGATAGGCCGGGTTGAGCCAGTGCACGTTGAGAAAGCGCCCTGGATTCTCGACGGCGCCGGAGAGATCGTCGACCAGGATCGTGGACGTGGTCGAGGCGATGACGACATCGGGCGCGACGCATCTGGATGCCGCTGCCAGCACCTCGCGCTTGAGGTCGACCACTTCGGGCACGCCTTCGAACACGAGGCCTGCGCCGGCCAGCGCGGCAGCCATGTCGTCCGCGGGTGCCACCGAGACCCGCGCCAGGATCGCCTCGGCGTCAGTGCTGTCGAGCATTCCGAACCGCGCGAGGCTCGCCAGCGTCTTGCCGACCTCACCGAGCGCCTCGGCTTCGAGTTTCGAGAATTGCTCGGCCGAACGGGCCTTGACGTCGAGCATGACGACGGCGTGACCGGCATAGGCAAATGCCACCGCGATGCCGCGGCCCATGCGGCCGGCGCCGAGACAGGCGATCATGGGGCGGGCAGCGGTCATCGCTCAAAATCCATCGTGCAGCAGCGTCTGCAACTCGCCGCGATCGAGGTGGTCGAGACCGAGGGTCGTCAGCGTGCGCCCGCCCTCCAGGAAATCCTCGCCGCAGATGGCGCCGCCGATGGCGAGAAACGAGAACGCCAGCGGCGTCGCCACCCCCACCAGTTCGGCCACGGAGACGAGCAACGACAGCCCGAGCCGCAGATCCTCGCGCATATAGCGGTGCTCCGTCAGCACGATCCGCTCGCGCCAGTCGCCGGAATCGGTCAGGCGGTCGTGCGAGCCGCGGCCATACATCCATTGCTCGCCCTCGCTGGCGTAGTGATGCGCCAGCGGAAAATGCGGGCCGCCATAGCCGAGGCCTTCGCGCACGGCGATGCGTTCGACATCGAGCGCGTCGGTGACCCGGCGGATCGCGGCCTGGGTGCCTTCCTTGTGGATGTCCCAGCGTTCGAAATGTTCGATCGGACCGGCATTCATCACAATCAGCGGAGGATGGATGATCGGGCCGGCATTCATCAGCGCGCCCGACAGCGCATCGCCGCACGGCTCGATCACGCCGGGAAACGCCCGCCCGATCACATCGAGCGCGTGAGGCGCGGTCACCAGCGGGAATACGCCGACCGGCAGCCGCTTGGCGCGGATGGTGATGGCGACTTCGAACGGGCCATGCTTGCGGGTCAGCCATGGCAGCGTCCCGGTCTCGGCAAAGCTGACGCCGGCGGAATTGCCAGCCTCGTGCGCGGCTTTGGCGAAGATCATCGAGCCGAAGGTGGCCGGGGGCAGGAACACGACCTGGCCGTCGGTCAAATGCGGTGCAAGCAATCGCGCGATATCTGGCTGCGCGAAGGCCGGGGCGGGACAGAGGATCAACTCTGCGCCCCCGACAGCCTCGGCGATATCTGTGGTCACCAGCGCCAGCTGGACGTCGTGGCGGCCATTGCTGTCCTTGACGAGGATGCGCGAATCCGCAGCGCGGTGTTGCGCCACCGCTTCCGCATCGCGCCGCCACAGCCTGACGTCATGGCCCTGCAGCGCAAAATCGCCGGCGGCCGCGAAGGAGCCATTGCCGCCGCCGAGTACCGCGATCTTCAAAGCGAGCCTCCTGGTGAAGTGGGGGGAATGTCGAGCTGGCGCAGCATGAAATGCTGCACCTTGCCCAGGGCCGTGCGCGGCAGGTCGTCGACGAACACGATATCGCGCGGCACCTTGAAGCGGGCGAGCTGAGTCAGCACATGCGCCTTCAAACTCTCGGCTTCGACCGAACCGCCGGCCCGCCGGATCACGAAGGCCACCGGCACCTCGTCCCATTTGACGTCGGGCCGGCCGATCACGCCGCATTCGACGACATCGGGATGCTCCAGCAGCACGCGCTCGACCTCGGCCGGATAGACGTTCTCGCCGCCGGAAATGATCAGGTTTTTCTTGCGGTCGTGCACGAAGAAATAGCCGTCGGCATCGCGCAACCCGAGGTCGCCGGTGCGGTACCAGCCGTCGTGCAGCGCCTCGCGCGTGGCCGCCTGATTGCCCCAATATTCATAGAACACGTTGGGGCCGCGCACCGCGATTTCGCCCGGCTTGCCCGGCGGCAGTTCGGCGCCGGTCGCGTCGATGATGGCGGCTTCGCAGCACAAGCCGGGCAGGCCGGTGGAGGCGACACGCGAGAGATCGCCCCCGAGCCTGGTATAGACCGCGATCGGGCAGGTTTCGGTGGAGCCATAGACCTGCAGCACCGGCACCCCGCGCGCGACGAAGCGCTCGATCAGATGCGGCGGCACGATGGTCGATCCGGTCGAGATCGCCTTCAGCGAGGACAGGTCGGTGGAGGCCCAGCCCGGATGCTCGGTCACCGCCTGGATGATCGCCGGTACCAGCACCGTCAGGGTCGGACGGTCGCGCTCGAAAGCGGCGATGGTCGAATCCGGCGTGAAGCGCGCATGGATGGTTACGGTGGCCCCTGCCTGCAGCGCCGGCGTGGTCTGGATGTTGAGGCCGCCGACATGGAAGAACGGCAGCACGGTAAGCACATGATCGTCGGAAGTGAGCCCGTGCATGTGCTGGCTCATGACGGCGTTCCACAGCAACGCCTCCTGCCGCAGCACCGCGCCCTTCGGCCGTCCGGTCGTGCCGGAGGTGTAGACGATCAGCAGCGGGCAGGAGAGGTCGGTATGCGGGTTACGGCCGTCGCCGCGGGCCTGCGCCAGCAGGGCGTCGAAGCCGCGGCCCCCCGGCGGCGCAAAATCCAGCCCGACGACGCTGGCCTCGGGCAGGTTCTGCTCCAGTGCGGGCAGCACACCCGCAAACGCCTGTTCGAGCACCAGTACCTTGATCGAGGCGTCCGACAGGATGAACAATTGTTCGGCCACCGCGAGCCGCCAGTTCAGCGGCACCAGCATGGCGCCGAGCCGCGCGCAGGCATAGAGCAGCACCAGATAGTCTGGCCGGTTCAGGCTGAGGATCGCGACCCGGTCGCCGCGGCTGACGCCGAATTCGGTCTTCAGCGCCCGCGCGGTCTGCGCAATGCGGGCGGCGAGTGCCGCATAGCTGAGGACCTCACCCTCAAAGATGGTCGCGGGCTTGTCCGGCGTGAACGCCGCGTTCCGTTCGATGAGATCGGAGAGGTCCATCGCGAACTAGTCGTCCGTCTCGCCGGTCTCGTAGAGCGCTTCGCGGCCGATGCGGTCGAGACAGAGTTCGGCGGTCCATGGCAGCATCAGCGAACCGCAGCGGCTGTCCCGATAGATCCGCTCCAGCGGCAGCGACTTCAGCATCGCCTGGCCGCCACAGGTGCGGATCGCCAGCGTCGCGATCTCGTTGGCGCCTTCCATGACGGAATATTGCGCGGCGTAAGCGCGCAACACCTGTTCCTTGCCCGGATTGGGGCCGGCTTCGGTGACCGCCTGAAACCAGATCGCCTTGATCTGCTCCAGCTTGATCTGCATCTGCGCCACCGCGATCTGCTTGGTCGGATACATCCGCCGCTTCACCGGCGGCGTACCCGGCACCTCGCCGCGCAGATAGCGCACGGTGAAATCGTAGGCGGCCTGGGCCAGGCCCATATAGGTCGGCGACAGCGTCAGGAACATATGCGGCCAGCGCATCGCCGCCTGGAAGTAGACGCCGCGCGGCATCAGCGCCGCATCCTCGGGCACGAACACGTCCTTGAACAGCAGCGTGCGCGATACCGTGCCGCGCATGCCCAGCGGATCCCAGTCGCCGACCACCGAGATGCCGTCGGCCCTGGCGGGCAGCGCCAGATAGAGCGTGTTGCGGCGGGAGGCCTTCTCGCCTTCGGCGATCTCGGTGCAGAGCACGCCGTAATAATCGGCATGGCCCGCCAGCGAGGCAAAGATCTTCTTGCCGTTCACGAGCCAGCCGCCCTCGACCGGCTTCGCTTCGGTGCCGAACGCGACGCCGCCGGCCGCGGCCGCGCCGCCTTCCGAGAACGGCTGCGAATAGACCGCGCCGTCGTCGACGATACGCCTGTAATGCACGGCGCGCCGTTGCTCGTGTTCGGTGCGGGTGGCGGCGTCCATGTCGAGGTCGTCGGCCAGCGGGCCGGACCACAGCGTCGAACACACATGCATGTTCCAGGTCAGCGCGGTGGCGCCGCAGTAGCGGCCGATTTCGGCGGCGGCCAGCGCATAGGTCTGGTAGTCGGCGCCGAGCCCGCCATGCTTTTTCGGGATGGCGATGCCGAGCAGGCCGGCATGGTGCAGGTCGCGGTAGTTCTCGGTCGGGAATTTCGCCTCGCGGTCATAGGCCGCAGCGCGGCCCGCGAAAACCGCCTGGCCAAGCTGGCGCGCGCGCGCGATGATTCCGGCCTGTTCGTCGTTGAGGCGGAACGCGCGGGGATCGAAGATCGGTGCGTCCAGCACGATACCGTCGATCGCTGTTGCGCTTTTGCCGACTTGTACCGTCATCTTGCCGTCACCCGGGTTGCAGCCACATGAGCCCTGAGGAATTGATCCAGCGCGGCGTTGAACCCGCCGGGCCGCTCCAGATTGGCGAGGTGCCCGACGCCTTCGAGTTCGACGTAGGTGGCCCCTGGAATGTAGGTCGCCATCTTCGCCATCATCGGCGCCGGCGCATTGTTGTCCTTCGAGCCCGACAGCACCAGCGTCGGCACCGCGATGTTCTTGAGGGCATGGCGCTGATCAAACCCCAGCAGCGCCAGCATGGTGGCGCGATAGGTCGCCTCGGGAACGGCGGCCATGCAGTCGCGCGCAAGCACCATGCCGCCGGCGTCGGGTTCGTCACCGACCAATTCCTTCACCAGGGTCGGGGCCAGCGAGACCATGGTTTCGCCGCGGTCGAGCGGGCCGAGCCGCGCGTCGATGAAGGATTTCTGCCAATCGCCGTCCGGCTTGCCGAATGCGGGGCTGGTCTGCGCCAGCACCACGGCGCCGGCGATTTCAGGGCTGTCCGCCAGCAATTGCTGCACGATCATGCCGCCGATCGAATGTCCGACCAGAACGGGTTTTGTGGCGCCGACCTGCCGCAGGAAATCCCGCAAGGCGTCGGCAAGGGCGGCAATGCTGACGGCGGCAAGCGATGCCGAGCCGCCATAGCCCGGCATATCCCAGGCGATGGCGCGATATCGATCGCTGAAGGCCTCGATCTGGCCGCGCCAGGCCCGCGCCGCGCCGCCGATCCCGTGCAGGAACACGAGCGGCGGCAAAGCCGCATCCCCGGTCGCTTCATAGCCGAAGCGGCCATCCCCGGTTTTCATGGGCGCAGAATCGGGCAAGCCGGACCTCCGGTAATGTGGGGCCTGCCGATGCCAGCAGGCGCGCATGCGGCGGACCGACGCTACCTGCGGCGCCCGCCCTGTCAAGCTTATCGCGCCGCGGTTTCTTGCAAAAGCTTGAAGTTTAAAATATATCGGAAAGCAGCGTCGAACAACTCGCTCCGGGGAAGCCGCTGATGTCTGGATTGCCGCATTCCCCGCATGCGCTCGTCACCGGTGGCGGACGCGGCATCGGCCGCGAGATCGCGTCCGCGCTGGCGCGCGCGGGGGCAACGGTCACCGTGCTCGGCCGCAATCGCGCGACCCTGGATGAAGCCGTCGCCGCCGGGGCTGCGCATTTTGCTGTTGTGGCCGACGTGGCGGACCAGGCCGCCGTCAGCGCCGCCATTGCGGAAGCGGCGGCCCGTCAGCCGATCGATATCCTGATCGCGAACGCCGGCAGCGCCGAATCCGCGCCGTTCGGCAAATCCGATGCGGCGCTGTTCCGGCGCATGATGGATATCAACTTCATGGGTGTGGTTCACACCATCCAGGCGGCGCTGCCGTCGATGAAGGAACGGCCTTATGGACGGATCGTCGCGGTGGCATCGACCGCCGGTCTCAAGGGCTATGCCTATGTCAGCGCCTACAGCGCCGCAAAACATGCGGTTGTCGGGTTGGTGCGCTCGCTGGCGCTGGAACTGGCCGGCACGCGCGTAACCGTCAATGCGGTGTGCCCGGGGTTCACCGATACCGACCTCGTGGCCGGCAGCATCGACAACATCATGAAGAAGACCGGCCGCAGCCGCGAGCAGGCGATCGCCGAACTTTCGAAGCACAATCCGCAGGGCCGGCTCGTGACTCCGGCGGAAGTCGCCGATAGCGTGCTCTGGCTGTGCGGCGAGGGTGCGAGCGCTGTTACAGGACAGGCCATCGCGGTAGCCGGTGGCGAGATTTGAATCGCCGATCTTGATCCCGTCATTGCGAGCGAAGCGAAGCAATCCAGCTTGTTCCTCGAAGCACTAACAAAAGATGGATTGCTTCGTCGCAAGAGCTCCTCGCAATGACGAAAACAAACAAAAGGCAAACCCGATGAACCGTCCCGCCAATCCCGTCACGCTGCCGCTGTCCGCCTATTCGCCGAAGCATTTCCTGCTGGGAGTGACGGACGGCGTCGCCACGGTGACGCTGAACCGCCCCGAGCGTAAGAATCCGCTGACCTTCGAGAGCTACCGCGAACTGACGGATTTCTTCCGGGCCTGCGCCATGGACGACGACGTCAAGACCATCGTGGTATCGGGAGCCGGCGGCAATTTTTCCTCGGGCGGCGATGTGTTCGAGATCATCGGACCGCTGGTCAAGATGGATACCAGGGGCCTCACCGCCTTCACCCGCATGACCGGCGATCTGGTCAAGGCGATGCGGGCCTGTCCGCAGCCGGTCGTTGCGGCGGTCGAGGGCATCTGCGCCGGCGCGGGCGCGATCGTCGCGATGGCGTCCGACCTGCGCCTGGCCGCCACCGGCGCCAAGGTCGCGTTCCTGTTCAACAAGGTCGGCCTCGCCGGCTGCGACATGGGCGCCTGCGCGATCCTGCCGCGCATCATCGGGCAATCGCGCGCTTCGGAGCTGCTCTATACCGGCCGCTTCATGACCGCTGAGGAGGGCGAGCGCTGGGGTTTCTTCAGCCGCATCGTCGCGCCGGCTGAGGTATTGCCCCAGGCGCAGCTTCTGGCCAGGCAGATCACGGAGGGACCGACTTTCGCCAACACCATGACCAAGCGCATGCTGGCGATGGAATGGGCGATGTCGGTGGAGGAGGCGATCGAAGCCGAGGCGGTGGCGCAGGCGCTGTGCATGACGACGGCGGACTTTGCCCGCGCATTCGAGGCGTTTTCCAACAAGGCCAAGCCGGTATTCCAGGGGAATTGAGCGGAGGCTCTCATGAAAATCGCGATCATCGGTGGCGGACCGGCCGGTCTCTATGCGGCGATCCTGCTGAAAAAGCAGCGGCCGGAAGCCGAGATCACGGTCTACGAGCGCAATCGCGCCGACGACACCTTCGGCTTCGGCGTGGTGTTCTCCGACGCGACGCTCGACAACTTCGAAAAATACGATGCCCCGAGCTATCGCCGCATCACCGAGCAATTCGCCTATTGGGACGACATCGCGGTGCACTTCCGGGGCACGGTGCACCGGGTCGGCGGCAACGGGTTCTGCGGCTGCTCGCGCCGCACGCTGCTGCTGATCCTGCAGGAGCGGGCGCGTGAACTCGGCGTTACCCTGCTGTTCGAGGCCGACATAACCGACGAAGCCCACTTTGCCGATGCCGATCTGGTGGTGGTGGCCGACGGCATCAACAGCCGCTTCCGGGAAAAATATGTCGAGCATTTCCAGCCCGAGGTGGATCTGCGCTCCAACAAGTTCGCCTGGATGGGCTCGACCCGCCCGCTCGATGCCTTCACGTTCATCTTTCAGGAGACCGAGTGGGGTCCCTTCATCGCCCACGCCTACCAGTATGAGGCGGGACGCTCGACCTGGATCTTCGAGACCGATCCCGCGACGTTCAAGAGCGCCGGGCTCGAGGGCCTGAGCGAGCAGCAATCCGCCGACCGGATGGCCGAGATTTTCGGCTGGTTCCTCGAAGGGCATCCGCTGCTGATCAACCGCTCGATGTGGCGAAATTTTCCGATGATCCGCAGCAAGCGCTGGGTCAGGGACAACATGGTACTGCTCGGCGATGCCAAGGCGACCGCGCATTTCTCGATCGGCTCCGGCACCAAGCTCGCGATGGAAGACGCCATCGCGCTGGCGGAGGCGATGCATCGCGCGCCCACGGTCGAAGCCGCCTTGAGCCATTACGAACACGGGCGCCGCGAGGAGGTCGAGAAAACCCAGCACGCCGCCGATGTGTCACTGGTCTGGTTCGAGCATGTCGACCGATTCTGGGATTTTGACCCGGTCCAGTTTGCCTTCGGCGTCATGACGCGCGCCAAGGCCATCACCTATGACAATCTCACATTGCGCGCACCAGATTTTGTTGGTGAGGTCGACAAGGCTTTCGCGAAGCAGGTCCGCGCAACGGGTTTCGACGTCCGTGTCGACAAGCCGGTGGCGCCGATGTTCCAGCCGCTGCGGCTGCGCGAAATGAAACTGGCAAATCGCGCGGTGGTGTCGCCGATGTGCATGTATTCCGCCAAGGAGGGTGTGCCCGGCGATTTCCATCTGGTGCATTACGGCTCGCGCGCGATCGGCGGCGCCGGGCTGCTATTCACCGAAATGACCTGTGTCTCCAGAGACGCCCGCATTACGCCCGGCTGCGCCGGATTGTGGAACGACGAGCAGGAGAGCGCGTGGCGGCGCATCGTCGATTTCGTTCATGCCAACTCGGCCGCGAAGATCGCCCTGCAACTCGGCCATGCCGGCCGCAAGGGCGCCACCAAGCTGATGTGGGACGGCATGGACCGTCCGCTGGAGCAGGGCGGCTGGGACATCGTTTCGGCGTCGCCGCTCCCGTATTTTCCCGACAGCCAGTTGCCGCGCGAGATGGACCGTGCGGCGATGGATGCGGTCAAGGCCGCGTTCGTCCAGGCTGCCGGGCGCGGCGAGCGCTGCGGCTTCGACATGCTGGAACTGCATTGCGCCCACGGCTACCTGCTGGCGAGTTTCATTTCGCCGCTGACCAACCGGCGCACCGACGCCTATGGCGGCTCGCTGCAAAATCGCCTGCGCTTTCCGCTCGAGGTGTTCGAGGCGCTGCGGGAGGCGTGGCCGGCGCACAAGCCGATGTCGGTCCGCATCTCCGCCACCGACTGGGCGGAAGGCGGCATCACCGGCGACGACGCCGTTGAGATCGCGCGCGCCTTCGCCGAGGCCGGCGTCGACCTGATCGACGTCTCCACCGGACAGACCGTGCGTGACTCCCAGCCGGTCTATGGCCGCATGTTCCAGACCCCGTTCTCCGAACAGGTCCGCAACGAGGCGCGGATCGCCACCATGTGCGTCGGCAACATCACGACGCCGGACCAGATCAATACCATCCTGGCCGCCGGTCGCGCCGATCTGGTGGCGCTGGGGCGTCCGCATCTGGTCGACCCCTCGTTTACGCTGAAGGCGGCGGCCTGGTATGGCGCCGAGGTTGCTTGCCCGCCGCAATATCTCCCCGGCAAGGAGCAGATTTTCCGCAACAGCGTGCGTGAGAGGCAGGATTTTGACGATCTGAAGATCAAGGCCAAGCCGAAGACACGGGCCGAGCTGAAGGCGGAGGCGACAAAGCCGCTTGCGGCAGAGTGACCCTGCATGCGAGGTTTGGGGCCTTCGCATGGCGTTTCGGTAGCAGTGGAGTAGGCGATGAAGGCAATTATCGTCGGCGGCGGTATTGGCGGCCTTACCACCGCGCTGATGTTGCGGGCGCGCGGCATCGGCTGCGAGCTGTTCGAGCAGTCGGACTCGATCCGCGAACTCGGCGTCGGCATCAACACCCTGCCGCATGCCATCCGCGAACTCGCGGGGCTCGGCCTGCTGCCGGCGCTGGATGAGGTCGCGATCCGCACGCACGAGCTTTATTATCTCAATCGCCATGGCCAGGAAGTCTGGCGCGAACCCCGCGGCATCGACGCCGGCCACGACGTGCCGCAATTCTCGATCCACCGCGGCCGGCTGCAGAGCGTGATCCACCGCGCCGTCGAGGAGCGGCTCGGCCATGACGCCATTCACACCGGCTGCAGGCTGGGAGCGTTCACCCAGGACGAGGGCGGCGTGACCGCGTATTTTTTCGATCGCACGGGATCGCATACCAGGACTGTCCGCGGCGACATCCTGGTTGGCGCCGACGGCATTCATTCGCGGGTACGCGAGATGCTGTTTCCGGCGGAAGGGCCGCCGTGCTGGAACGGGCTGATGCTGTGGCGCGGTGCGCGCGACTGGCCGATGTTCTTGAGCGGCCGGTCGATGATCGTCGCCGGCGGCCTGAACGCCAAGGTCGTGGTCTATCCGATCGCGGAGGGATCGAGCCCGGCGAGCCGCCTGACCAATTGGGCGGTGCTGGTGAAGGTCGGCGAAGGCAACGTCCCGCCGCCGCGCCGCGAGGACTGGTCGCGGCCCGGCAAGCGCGAGGAACTGATGCCGCATGTCGCGCGGTTCACGGTGCCGCATGTAGCGGTGCCCAATTTGATCGCGGCGACGCCTGAGTTCTACGAGTATCCGTGCTGCGATCGCGACCCGTTGCCCTATTGGTGCAGCGGCCGCGTCACGCTGCTCGGCGACGCCGCGCACCCGATGTATCCGGTGGGATCGAACGGCGCCTCGCAGGCCATTCTCGACGCCCGATGCCTCGCCGATGCGCTGGCGCGTTCTGAGCACCCGCGCCAGGCGCTGCTGGCCTACGAGCAGAAGCGGTTGCCGATGACGGCCGACATCGTACGCGCCAACCGCCGCGGCGGGCCGGAAGGCGTGATCGATGCGGTCGAGCAGCTGGCGCCCGACGGTTTCGATAACGTCGAGAATGTCCTGAGCTACGCCCAGCGCGAGGCGATCGTGCGGGGCTATGCCAGCAAGGCCGGTTTTGCGGCGGTGCCGGGACTGGCGGCGGTGAGGGCGTAGCTTTTCAACATCGTCATTGCGAAGAGCGTAGCGACGTAGCAATCCAGTTTTCTTGCTTGCCGTAAAATGGATTGCTTCGCTGCGGTCGCAATGACGCTGTTAAAGTGTCGCGTGTTGGCCCTCATGCCCCCGGGGGCGGCGGGAGGAAGTGGATGTTGTATTCGGCGGCCATCGCCACGACGTCGTCCGGCTTCTGCTCCTTCATGTTGTGCAGTCCCCAGAACAGGTCGTAGAGTTTGCGGGTCGGCGAGACCCAGAACAGCACCTTCGCGGTTTGATCCGACTTGTTGAAGATGCCGTGGGGAACGCCCATTCCGAGGCGGATCAGATCGCCCGCGCTCGCCTGGGCTTCGGCACCGCCGAGCATGAAATCGAGCTTGCCCTCCAGCATGTAGAGGTATTCGTCCTGGTCCGGGTGAATATGCGGCGGCACGAAAGTGCCCGGCGGCAGCGTCGCGTGCCACGAGAAGCAATGCTCGGTGCGGTTCTTCGGCACGTAGGTCTGGCCCAGAATATTCCAGGAAATGCCCTGCATGCCCTCATTGGCCCGGGTGATGCCGGTGATCTCGCTTGTCATTGTTGTTTCCCCCTGCTGGCTTATTTTGCCGGTACGCAATCCTTGGCGTAACGGTCGCCGTAGTTCTCGAACACCTTCTCGGCGATTTCGGTCTGGAATTTTCCGTCCGGCCGCTTCGCCACCCTGGTCAGGTAGAAATTCTGGATCGGGTAGCCATTGGTGTTGAATTTGAAGCTTCCGCGCAGCGAGGTGAAGTCGGCTTTCCTCAACGCTGCTGAGACCGCTTCCTTGTTCGAAAGATCGCCCTTGACCGCCTTGACGGCGCTGTCGATCAGCATGGCCGTATCGTAGGCCTGCATGGCATAGGTGCCTGGCACGATGTTGTAGGCGGCCTCATAGCCGGCGACGAATTTCCTGTTCTGCGGATTGTCGAGATTGGGCGCCCAGTTCGACCCGCCGAACATGCCGACCGCGGCGTCCTGCTGCGCCGGCAGCGTCGATTCATCGACCGTGAACGCCGAGAGAACGGGAATCTTGTCAGCGAGGCCGGCTTGCCTGTATTGCCTCACCAGTGTCACGCCCATGCCGCCCGGCATGAAGGTAAACACGGCGTCGGGCTTCAGTGACGCAATCTTGGAGAGTTCGACCTGGAAATCCAGGGTGTTGAGCGGCAGATAGGACTCCTCGACGATTTCCCCCTTGTAGTCGAGCTTGAACCCGGCGACGGAATCCTTGCCGGCCTGATAATTCGGCACCATGATGTAGACGCGCTTGTAGCCGCGGTCCTGCGCAACCTTGCCAAGGACCTCGTGCACCTGGTCGTTCTGATAGGAGGTGGCGTAGAAGAACGGGTTGCAGTTCTTGCCGGCAAAACTGGAGGGGCCGGCATTCGGGCTGATCAGGAACGTTTTGGTGTCCGTCACCGGCTTGTGGATCGCCTGCAGGATGTTGGAGAAAATCGGTCCCACGACGAAGTCGACCTTGTCGCGTTCGAGCAGGCCCTTGACCTTGGTGACGGCGCCGTCCGGCTTGAGTTCATCGTCGACCGCCACGATCTCGACGTCCCGGCCCCCCATCTTGCCGCCGAGATCCTTGACCGCGAGCGTGAAGCCGTCGCGAACCTGTTGGCCGAGCGCCGCCGGCGGACCTGACAGCGTCACGATCACGCCTATCTTGAGTTTTTCCTGCGCGATCGCCTGGCCGGCTGCAACGCTCAACAGGACCGACAGTCCCGCCAGTTTCAAATGCTGTTTCATGAATTCTCCTTGATCGGCGACGGGCGTGCCGCCGAAATCCACGCCAAGCCGGATCCATTTTTTCCGGTCCAAGCCTATTCCGATGATGGCCATTGCCGCAAGCGCGGTTGCGACAGGTTCAAGCCATGCACGGCAAACCATGCAAACCCTACGCCAATTGCTTGAAGCCTAAACAAATGCAACAATTGCAGCCGGCGCCGCCATCGTTGCTTCCGGCGAGCGCTTTCGGACAGGCAAGACAGAGATAAGATCACATCATGATCCTTGATTCCGAGACCAAGGCAGTCGAGCTTCCGGAAGATCACGGCGACGAAATCAGGTTGTGGCTGCGCCTGCTGACCTGCACGACCCTGATCGAGGGCGAGGTGCGCGGACGGCTGCGCGAGCGGTTCGATGTCACCCTGCCGCGCTTCGATCTGATGGCCCAACTCGACAAGGTTCCTGACGGCATGACTCTGTCGGATGTCTCGAAGCGGATGATGGTTTCGAATGGCAACGTCACCGGGCTGGTGGAGCGGCTGGTCGAATCCGGCCACCTCGACCGGCGCACCTCCGACACCGACCGGCGCGTCCAGGTGATCCGCTTGACCAAGGCCGGCCGCGCCGAGTTTCGCCGGATGGCGGCGGAGCATCAGCTCTGGATATCGGATATATTTTCGGACCTTTCGCCGAAAGACGTTCGCGAATTGATGCGGCTGCTGGCCAAAACCAAGGGCTCGGCGCGAAAGGCTGCGCAGAAGCGCGCACTCCAGGCGTGAGTGCGCCGGTCGACTATGAGGCCGAGTACAACAACCGGGCGCGGGTCCCGGAGAACCCTGCACTTATCGCGGGCTGGGCGAGGGACGCGGCGGCCTATCGCGGGCGGCAGCCCCCACGCCTGATCCGCTATGGAGCCGGCGCGCGCAACGTGATCGACTATTTTCCGGGCAACCATGACGGGCCGGTCGTCGTCTTCATCCATGGCGGATACTGGCAGGCGCTGGATAGTTCGTTTTTCAGCCATCTGGCCGGCGGGCTGAATGCGCATGGCATCGGGGTTGCTATTCCAACCTACGACCTTTGCCCCGATGTCAGCGTTGAAAGCATCATCGCCGAGATGCGAGTGGCCTGCCGCGAACTGGGGCGGCTCGGATGCTCCCTCGTCGTGAGCGGTCATTCTGCCGGCGGGCACCTCGCTGCCTGCATGCTGGCGACCGACTGGACGGCTGTCGATGCCTCGCTGCCGCGAAACCTCGTGCCGTCGGCCTATTCCATTTCCGGCTTGTTCGATCTCGGACCGCTGGTCGAGACGTCGATCAACCGCGCATTGCTCCTCGATGCCGCGGCCGCCAGGGCCGCAAGTCCGCTGTTCTGGACTGCGCCCGCGGACAGGAGTCTCGATGCGGTGGTGGGAGAGAATGAAAGTGCCGAGTATTTGCGGCAAAGCCGGACCATCGTCGAAGTATGGGGTGCCGCCGGCGTCATTACACGGTTCGGCTTGGTGGCCGGGGCCAACCATTTTACCGCCATCGCCCCGCTCGCCGATCCGGCTTCGCCGATGGTATCGCGCCTGAAGCAGCTGGCGGGGCGCTAGGTTAGGAAAGTTCCGGCTTGCGCAGATTTGGCCTATTGCGCCAGATTACTTTAAGTATAAAATGTTTTGGAATGGTCCGCTGCCGGACGGCCTGGATGTTGGTCACAACCCTTTCATCCCGCATACCGGGACGATGGAGGCGATGGAATGTCAGGTGCAATTCCCAGCCTTGATCGATCGCTTGGTCCATCGGGCCACGTCGATGATTTCGCGCGACGCAATCTCCCGCCATCGGAGCAATGGCCGGAACTGGTGCTCGACCGGCCGGAGTTTAAGTATCCCGATTACCTCAACGCTGCGGTTGAACTGACCGACCGCATGGTCGAGCGAGGGTTCGGCGATCATGTTGCCCTGATCGGCAACGGTCGCCAGCGCACCTACAAGGAACTGACCGACTGGTCGAACCGCCTTGCACATGCGCTGGTGGAGAATTACGGCGTCAAGCCGGGCAATCGGGTCCTGATCCGCTCCGGCAACAATCCGGCGCTGGTCGCCGCATGGCTCGCGGCTACCAAGGCCGGCGCCGTCGTTGTCAATACCATGCCGATGCTGCGTGCCGGCGAACTGACGAAAATTGTCGACAAGGCGGAGATCGGCCTCGCGCTGACCGACAGCCGCATCGCCGACGAACTGGTCGCCTGCGCGAAGACCAGCCGGTTTCTCAAGCAGGTCGTGAATTTCGACGGCACTTCAAACCATGACGCCGAACTCGACCGGGTGGCGTTGAGCAAGCCGGTCCGGTTCGATGCGGTCAGGACCGGCCGCGACGATGTGGCGCTATTGGGATTTACCTCGGGAACGACGGGCGAGCCGAAAGCGACCATGCATTTCCATCGCGATCTCCTGATCGTCGCAGACGGCTATGCGAAGGAAGTCCTAAAAGTCACGCCGGAGGATGTCTTCGTGGGATCGCCGCCGGTGGCCTTTACGTTCGGCCTGGGGGGGCTCGCGATCTTTCCGCTGCGGTTCGGCGCTACCGCGACGCTGCTGGAAAACGCGGCGCCCGCCGAGATCGTCAAGATCATCGAGACCTACAAGGCAACGATCTGCTTTACCTCGCCGACCGCGTATCGGGCGATGATGGCGGCGATGGACAAGGGAGCCGACCTGTCATCGCTGCGGCTGGCGGTTTCGGCCGGCGAGACCTTGCCGGCACCGGTGTTCGACAGCTGGATCCGCCGGACCGGCAAGACTATTCTCGACGGCATCGGCAGCACGGAGTTGCTGCACATCTTCATCACCAACCGAACCGGCGACGCCGTTGCCGGCAGCACGGGGCGGCCGGTTACCGGCTACGAAGCCAAAATCGTCGACGCCGACATGAACGAATTGCCGCCGGGTCAACCGGGCAAACTGGCGGTACGCGGCCCCACCGGATGCCGCTATCTCGCGGATACCAGGCAGTCGAACTATGTCCGCGATGGCTGGAATCTGACCGGCGATACATTTCTGCGCGACGAGCAGGGCCGCTTCTCCTTTGTTGCCCGGTCCGACGACATGATCGTTTCCTCCGGCTACAACATCGCCGGCCCCGAGGTCGAAGCGGCGCTGCTGGGCCATGCGGCGGTGGCCGAATGCGGCGTCGTCGGGGCACCCGACGAGGCGCGCGGCATGATCGTCAAGGCCTATGTGGTGCTCGCTTCCGGGATCGACGGTGACGCCGCGCTGGCGGCTGAACTGCAGGACCACGTCAAGCGCGAGATCGCACCTTACAAATATCCGCGTGCGATCGAATTCGTTGCGCAACTGCCGAAGACCGGAACCGGCAAACTGCAGCGATTTGCCCTGCGGCAGATGGCCGGGTCGGCCGCGCCATCGTCCGGCATGGCTGCCGAATAATAAATTACAGGGAGTACTCTCGTGAGCACGCCGAACGCGCCCACCCTTGCGGTGCTGCCGACTGCCAAAGGTGAAACAGCGGGTCCGCAGATTTTGCAGCCTTCCGGCTGGCCGGCGCCGAAGGGATACGCCAACGGCATGGCGGCAGACGGCCGCCTCGTGGTCACCGGTGGCGTCATCGGCTGGGACAACCAGGGCCATTTGCCGACCGATTTTGTCGCACAGGTCCGTCAGACCCTGGGCAACATCTCGGCCATTCTTGCCGAGGGCGGCGCACGGCCCGAACACCTCGTTCGCCTGACCTGGTACGTCGTGGATATCGAGGAATATCTGGCGAACCTGAAGCTGCTGGGCCAGGCCTATCGCGAGATCTTCGGCACGCACTATCCCGCCATGGCGCTGGTGCAGGTCGTGCGGCTTGTGGAAAAGGCCGCGCGGGTCGAAATTGAAGCCACCGCAGTGGTGCCCCGGTGAACTAATCTTCGCATGGTGGCCGCGGTTTTGTTACTTTGAGGCTCCATCACTGCTGATTCGGCGAGTAGAGCCTCGCGAGCGAAGCAGCAGGAAAAGCGGGCAGGGGCATCTGGCGCAGCAACAAAACTGTGCAGATCGCGAAATACGCGGTTTTTACGCTAGATTCCCAATACTGTCTGCGATGCGAATCAACTTACAGGAGCCCAAATGGCAGTACAGATGACAAAGTCGCAGCTGATCGAGAAGATCTCTGCCGAGAACGAAATCGCGAAGAAGGACGTCAAGGGCGTGCTCGAGACGTTGGCGACCGTCGGTTACAAGGAGCTCAAGAAGTCCGGTGTATTCCTCGTTCCCGGATTCGCCAAGTTCGTGGTGATCAAGAAGCCCGCCACCAAGGCACGCAAGGGCACCAACCCCTTCACCGGCGAGGCCATGACGTTCAAGGCAAAGCCGGCCCGGAAAATCGTCAGGGCCCGCCCGGTCAAGGCAGCAAAAGACGCGGTGTAAAGCTTCAAAAGGTCCCACCCGGGACCTTTTGCATTTCGGGGATAGGGGGCGCCGGCGGCAGCTTTCAGGCTGCCCGACGGAAATGTCCGGGCGAGTGTCGGTGAGGGAAACGACCTCGCGGCCTGGCCTAGGCGAGCGCCAGTTCCTGATACCGCATCGCCGCCACCTCGTCGCATCTGGCGCGGTAGGCGGGAGCACTGCCGCTGTAGCGCGCCACGATGCGGGTCTGCTTGCCTTCCACGTTGCTGTTGATCCCGGTCATCCAGGAATTGACCTCGTTGGATAGCAGGCCGACGCCGAGCGCCTTGACGTGATCGGTCCAGGACGCGACGCCTGATGGCGTGGCTTCGACTCGCGTCAGGCCGGCTTCCCTGGCGTGGCTTAACAGCCCGGTCACCCAGTCGACATTGTATTCGATGCTCCGCGGGATATTGCCGAGCGCCGTGTGCGGTCCCATCAGCATCAGAAGGTTGGGAAAGCCGTCGACCATGACGCCGAGAAAGGTCTCCGGTCCGCGCTTCCACCGGTCCTTCAACCGGGCACCGTCCGCCCCGCGAAGATCGATCTTGTCGAAACTGCCGGTGATGGCGTCGAAGCCGGTGGCGTAGATGATGATGTCGAATTCGTACGCCCGGTCGCTGGTCTTGATGCCGCCGGGCGTGATGCGCTCGATCGGCGTCTCCGTGATGTCGACTAGCTCGACATTGTCCCGGTTGTAGACCTCGTAATAGAAGGTCTCCAGCGGTAGCCGCCTCGTGCCGAAGCCGTGATTTCGGGGGATCAGCCTTTCCGCGATCTTCGGGTCCTTTACCCGGTGACGGATCTTGCGCGCCACGAAATCGCTGATCAGCGCGTTCGCTTTCCGGTCGATCAGGATATCGCGAAAATTTCCCTGCCAGATGCCGAAACCACGCTCGGCATAGAGCTTCTCGAAAAAGGCCTCGCGCTCCTCGTCGGATACTTCGAAGGTCCCGCGCGGATCCGGCGTATGGATGAAACACGCGAAGGTTTCCTGGCATCGCCTGAACATGGCGGGATAGTCGGCCTTGATCCTGATCTGCGTCTCGGCGTCGATCCTGCCGTTGTGCAGTGGCGCGCACCAGTTCGGCGTGCGTTGAAACACGGTGAGGTGGCCGACGCTGCCGGCGATGGTCTGGATGGTCTGCACGCCGGTGGCGCCGGTGCCGATCACCGCCACGCGCTTGCCGGTGAAGTCGACGGGCTCGTGCGGCCATCGGGCGGTATGGAACGACTGGCCCGTGAACGACTCCACGCCCTCGATCCGCGGCAGGGTAGGCGCGGACAGCGGGCCGATCGCGGTGATCAGGAAGCGCGCGCGAAATCGGCTGCCGTCCTGCAGCGTGATGGTCCAGCTGCGGGTGTCCTCGCTCCAGATCGCGGCGGTGACCTGGCTACGGAACTGGATGTCGCGGCGCAGGTCGAACCTGTCAGCGACATGATTGAGATAGCGCAGCGTTTCCGGCTGACCGGCGAAATGCTCCGACCAGTCCCATTCCTCCAGCAATTCCTGCGAAAACGAATAGCCGTAGGAATAGCTTTCAGAATCGAAGCGCGCCCCCGGATAACGGTTCCAGTACCATGTGCCGCCAACACCGGTGCCGGCCTCGAACACGCGCACCCGCATGCCCCGCTGGCGCAGCCGGAGCAACTGGTACATGCCCGACATGCCCGCCCCGATGATGATGGCGTCGTAATCGGGAGCCGGCGCAGTCTTCGTTGAGATCCCGGTGTCGCGCGCGGCGGCCATGTGTTGTCGCTCCCTGCAGGTGGCGTACCGGATTCATCGGCGGTCAAGCAAGGTAATCAGCGCATTGGCCGCCGTGCAACGGCCATTGCGCCAATGGGGCCATGCACCAGCCTAACCCCGCCGCACGCTCGCGCCGCCATCTACAGGCAGCGTCACGCCGGTAATGAAGCTGGCCTCGTCCGAGGCCAGGAACAGCGCCGCGTTGGCTACGTCCCAGCCGGTGCCCATCTTGCTGCGCAACGGTACCTTGGCGTCGCGTTCGGCCTCGACCTCGGCGCGGGTCTTCCTGAACTCCCGGGCGCGGGTGTCGACCGCCATCGGCGTGTTCATCAAGCCCGGCAGGATGACATTGGCGCGGATGCCGTACTGGGCATTCTGGTAGGCGAGTTGTTCGGTAAACGCGATCATCGCCGACTTGGTCGCCTTGTAGGCGACGTAGGGGTAGGTGGTGATGGCGGCCATCGAGGAAATGTTGATGATCGATCCGCTCGACTGTCGGCGCATGATCGGGATCACGTGCTTGGCGGCGAAAATGCAGCTCTTGAGGTTGATGGCCACGCAGCGGTCGAACGCTTCCCCGGTCAGCTCCAGCAGTTCGGCGTCGCCACCGGCGATGCTCACTCCCACGTTGTTATGCAGGATATCGATGCGGCCCCAGCGGGTGTGCGCATCCGCCACCATGGCTTCGAGTTCGGCGTTGCTGGTCACGTCGGCCTTGCAGGCCGCCGCCGTGCCGCCATCGGCGCCGATCATGTCGACGGTCTCCTGTGCCGACTGCACATTGTGATCCACGCACAGCACGCGAGCGCCTTCGCGTGCGAAGGTCAGCGCGGTGGCCCGGCCGTTGCCGATGCCTTCGCCCGGGCTCTGGCCCGCACCGACGACGATGGCGACGCGATCTTTCAAACGCATGTCAGTTCACTCCCGGAATGGGTACTGTTGCAGTACCTCTTTGCAAGCCGGTTCATTATCGACCGGAGATCGCAGAGACGGGAATTTGCTCTGCTTCCTGTCGGCGCACAATCGGTATTCGTGAAACGGGCTGGCAGAGGCTGGATTGCGTTCGACGGTTCGGCCTCCCGGCATGGCCGGGCTCGGAATTCCGCAATACGGAACAAAATTCCGCTTGCATCGGGACAGCAATGATTGGCCATTTCCGGTGATTTCGCTGGCTTCAACGCGCTGGGAGAGTCCTTGCGCATCGTGCTCGATCCCAGCATGAAGGATCGCTGAGTTACAACCGGAACCATTCATGCCCTTGCACCGACTCCTGATCGCCAATCGCGGCGAGATCGCCATCCGCATCAGCCGCGCGGCCGGCGAGGCCAGCCTTGCCACCGTCGCCATCCACCCGGCGGATGACGCGCTGTCGCTGCACGTCCGCGCCGCCGACGAGAGTTTCGAGATCCCGGGACGGGGCGCGCGCGCCTATCTTGATATCGAGGCGGTCATTGCCGCCGCCAGGGCGACCCGTTGCGACGCGCTGCACCCCGGTTACGGCTTTCTCAGCGAGAATTCGCAGCTGGCGCGGCGTTGCGCCGAGGAGAGGATCGTCTTCGTCGGGCCGTCGCCCGAGGCACTCGATCTGTTCGGCGACAAGATCGCGGCCAAGCAACTCGCCCGGCGCTGTGGCCTGCCCGTGATCGAAGGGACCAGCGGTCCGACCACGCTGGACGAGGCAAAGGCATTCTTCGCCTCGCTCGGCGCCGGCGGTGCGGTCATGATCAAGGCGGTGGCCGGCGGCGGCGGCCGCGGCATGCGATTCGTCGAGGACGCCTCCATGCTCGAGGAGGCCTATGCGCGCTGCCAGTCCGAGGCCAGGGCCGCCTTCGGAAACGACGCCGTCTATGTCGAGCGCCTGATCCGCAACGCGCGCCATATCGAAGTGCAGATCATCGGCGACCGTCACGGCGCCATCAGCCATCTGTGGGAACGTGAATGCACGATCCAGCGCCGCCATCAGAAGCTGATTGAGGTAGCACCCAGTCCGTCGCTGAGCGACAGCTTGCGGACGCGCATCATCGACGCCGCCCGGCAGTTGGCAGCCGCCGCGAACTACGACAACCTCGGCACCTTCGAATTCCTGATCGGCGGCCAAGCCACTGCCGGGGATCCCGCCTTCGCCTTCATCGAGGCCAATCCACGCCTGCAGGTCGAGCATACCGTGACCGAGGAGGTACTCGGCATCGACCTGGTAAAATCGCAACTCGCGGTGGCCGCCGGTGCAAGCCTGGCCTCGCTCGGCCTGGCGCAATCAGACGTGCCGGCGCCGCGCGGTTTTGCGATGCAGCTTCGCATCAATATGGAAGTGATGGACGAACAGGGCGCGACCAGGCCGACCGGCGGGACGCTCGGCGTGTTCGATCCGCCTTCCGGTCCGGGCGTGCGGGTCGATACGTTCGGTTATGCGGGCTACAAGACCAGCGCGGCCTTCGACTCCCTGCTGGCCAAGGTCATCGTCCATTCGCCCGGCCCGAACTGGCCGGATGTCGTGCAGAAGGCCGCGCGCGCCTTGCGCGAGTTTCGCATCGCGGGTATCGACACCAACATTCCGTTCATCCGGGCGGTGCTGGCGCATCCCGATTTTGTCGGCAACCGCATCAGCACCGGCTTTATCGAGACCCACGTTGCAGCGCTGGTCGGCTCGTCCAGGGAAATGGCGCGGCCGCTGTACTTTGCCAGCGCGGACGCCGCTAGCGCCGCGGCGGCGGCTTCCAAAGCCGGCGATCTGGCCTCCGCGCCTGTGGGATCGGTCGCGGTGCCGGCGCCGCTGCAGGGCACCATCGTTGCGATCGAGGTGACGGAAGGCGATATGGTTCGTCCGGGGCAGCAGATAGCCATCCTGGAATCCATGAAGATGGAACATCTCGTCGCCGCGCCGCATGGCGGCAAGGTGACCAGGGTCGTCGCCGGGAGCGGTGCGATGCTGATGCACGGCGAGACCATCCTGTTTCTGGAGCCCGCGGAGGTAGCGGGCGACGAGGCGCAGGCAGAGACCGCTTTCGATCTTGACCACATTCGTCCGGACCTCGCGGACTTGATCGCCCGCCATGCCATGACGCTCGATGCCAACCGCCCCGAGTCGGTCGCGCGGCGGCGCAAGACCAATCAGCGAACGGCGCGGGAGAACATCACGCAACTGGTCGACGCGGGTTCCTTCGTCGAATACGGCTCGCTGGCAATCGCTGCCCAGCGCCGCCGCCGCACGGTCGATGACCTCATCAGGAACACACCCGCCGATGGGCTGATTGCCGGCGTCGCCACCGTCAACGCCGGACAATTCGGCGCGCACGACGCCCGCTGCATGGTGATCTCCTACGACTATACCGTGCTGGCCGGCACGCAGGGCCACATGAATCACAAGAAGATCGACCGCATGCTGGGACTCGCCGAGCAGTGGCGGATGCCGCTGGTGTTTTATGGCGAGGGCGGCGGGGGCCGCCCCGGCGATACCGACCGGCTCGGCATGACCGGTCTCGACGGGCCGTCATTCGTGCAATTCGCCAGACTGTCCGGCCTGGTGCCGATCGTGGGCGTGGTGTCCGGCTATTGCTTTGCCGGCAATGCCGCGATGCTGGGCTGCTGCGATGTCATCATCGCGACGCAGAACGCATCGATCGGCATGGGCGGGCCGGCGATGATCGAGGGGGGCGGCCTCGGCGTCTATCATCCCGCCGAAGTGGGACCGGTATCGTTCCAGGCGCCGAACGGCGTCATCGACATTCTGGTTGAGGACGAGGAGGCGGCGACCAGCGCCGCGCAGAAATACCTGTCCTACTTCCAGGGCTTACTCACGGAATGGAAGGCGCCGGATCAGCGCCTGCTGCGCCGCGCGATCCCCGAGAACCGGCTGCGCGTCTATGATATCCGCACCGTCATCGACCTCTTGGCCGACGAAGGCTCGGTGCTGGAAATACGCCGGGATTTCGGCGTCGGCATGATTACCGCTTTCATTCGCATCGAAGGCAGGCCGTTCGGGCTGATCGCCAACAACCCAAAACATCTCGGCGGGGCGATCGACGCGCCGGCGGGTGACAAGGCCGCGCGCTTCCTGCAGCTGTGCGACGCCTTCGACATTCCGATCGTGTCGTTGTGCGATACGCCGGGCTTCATGGTGGGCCCCGAGGCGGAGAAGACCGCGATCGTGCGCCATGTCGCGCGCATGTTCGTGACGGGGGCCAGCCTCACCGTGCCGCTGTTCGGGATCGTGTTGCGCAAGGGCTACGGTCTCGGCGCTCAGTCCATGATTGGCGGCGGCTTCCACGCATCTTTCTTCACGGTGGCGTGGCCGACCGGCGAATTCGGCGGTATGGGGCTGGAAGGCTATGTGCGGCTCGGCTTCCGCAAGGAAATGGAAGCGATCGCCGATCCGCTCGAGCGGGAGAAATACTATCAGGCAAAGGTCGCGGAGCTCTATGCCAACGGCAAGGCGACCTCGATCGCATCGGTGCTCGAGATCGACGAGGTGATCGATCCGGCCGAGACCCGGCGCTGGATCATGGCCGGTCTGCAGTCGGTGCCGAAGCCCGCGCCACGCTCCCACCGCAAGCGCCCCTGCATCGACGCGTGGTAGAGCGCGATGAAATCAGGTTGAACTGGAGCAGCATCGTCACCTCTCCCTTCGGGAGAGGTCGGCGCGTAGCGCCGGGTGAGGGGTTACGGTCTTTCGTTAGGTCAGCCCCCTCACCCGATTTGCTGCGCAAATCGACCTCTCCCCGCTGGGGAGAGGTAAGCCGCATCCGCGTCGACCGATTCAACCCAACACCATCTCGCTCTAATGCGCGGTGATCCAGGCACGGGCCTCGCGCTGCGCCGTCGCGATCTCGACTTCGGACATCAGCTCGGCAACCTCGCGGCGCAGTTCGATGGCCTCGGTACGGCCTTTCAGGGCGGCGAGGTTGAACCATTTGTGCGCGGCGACGAGATTGACCACGCCGGAACGTCCGCTCGCCCAGTACAGGCCGCGCTCGAACAGCACGTCCGGGATCGCGGTGGCCTGCACCGGTATCGCCGCATCCAGATCGATTTGCCCCTGAAACATCTGACATCCCCTTTTTTGATTGTTGGCCGCCCTCCCCCGAGCGCGGCCCCCGTCCACTGTTAAAACGCCTTGCTGGTCCCTCGCCGTTTGCCGGCTTGTTGGGATGATCATGACCGATCAAATTTGAAGGGCAGTTTAAGGTTCGCGATGAATGCGGTGTAAACGCCGGTCCGGCGCCCGCGGCGGCGAAATCACGAAAGTGCCGTTGCCATGCGGGTTTCCGCGCTTCTGCGGAATTTGGTTTACCGTGGCATTTCGCGAAACGATAACCATCGCGGCGATCGCATCCCCGGACGCCTGCGCGACGGTCGCCATCGGCGGGTTCGAAGGACCGGGGCCGGCCCCCCGCGGGGCCGCACCGAAAGGACCACCCTGCCCGGGACAACAAAATGCCCGCCGCGCGCTGCGCTGCAGGTGATCAGGTCAACAGTGTCGGTAATTCTGGACGGGAGCGCCGCGCATGGCCAGCGGGGCGGAGAACGAGGGCGTCGGCGAACACGTCAGGACCAGATTTCACGCGGAAGCTTCGAAGCCGCCGGTGAAATTGCGGATCATTGAGATCCGCACCGAACGAAGAAAACCTGTTTCTTCTGCCGGACCGGTTTTCGAAAGAGCGAGCTCTCTTGAAACAACGATCCAGCCGTTTGACCTGATGTCTCGCCGACACCCTCTTTCGTCGACCAGAGCCCCCGGGGAAATCCGCTCTTGAGAAGCAGCTCGTTCTGAGGGCTCGTGTGACGTGCCGGCATCAAGCCGCCGGCAATTTTTTCAGAAGCGAAAGTTACTTCTTCTTCTTGGCGACCTTGCGGGTCTTCTTCGCAGTCTTCTTCACTGCGCTCTTCGCCTTCTTCGCCTTCTTAGCTTTCTTGGCCATGTTGCCCTCCGATGTAGAGATGACTTGTTCGCTGCGTGCACTCGGGAATCGAAATGCACGCATTCCGAATACACCAACACATGCAAAAAAACAGTGTCTCGCTTAAGGAAGTGTTGACGCACGGGAGAGAGCGCATGTCCCCTGCGTTGGTGGACGACACACCGCTGCATTCCCGCAGCGATGCGGGAAGTGCGCGAAAACGCTGCATCGGCGAATGTCAATATCGCGTCAAATACTATAAATGAAGATGTTTTCGTTGTTCACGCAGGCCACAGGCGACGCGCGATGGAGGTCGTCGCGACTCACCGTGGCCGGTCGAAAATGCGCTGCGCGGACTCTGAGTCGCGATTTTTGGCAACAAATAAATTTTCATGCTCACCGGCTTCACGTCTCATCGGCGCTCGCCAAAACCGGATTTTTGAGCGAATCGCCGGACGCTGATTCGCGAGACATTTCCGGCTGACGCGATGCATCGACATCCATGATGAACGATCTGTTCACGAAGCGAGACGGCGGCGACACCGCCGGCGCCGCGACGCGCGCGCGTTCAGATGCCGAGCTTCGCCTTCAGGATATCGTTGACGGCCTGCGGGTTGGCCTTGCCGCCGGATGACTTCATCACCTGGCCGACGAACCAGCCGGCGAGCTGCGGTTTGGCGCGGGCCTGCGCCACCTTTTCGGGATTGGCCGCAATGATCTCGTCCACCACCTTCTCGATCGCGCCGAGATCGGTGACCTGCTTCATGCCGCGCGCCTCGACCAGCGCGCGGGGATCGCCACCCTCTGTCCAGACGATCTCGAACAGGTCTTTTGCTATCTTGCCGGAGATGGTGGCCTCGCCGATCAGGTCGACGATGGCGGAAAGCTGCGCGGCCGAGACCGGCGCGCCCGTAATATCACGGCCTTCCCTGTTGAGCCGTCCGAACAATTCGTTGATCACCCAGTTGGCGGCAAGCTTGCCGTCGCGGGACTTGTCGGCCAGTCCGGCCAGCACGGTCTCGTAGAAATCCGCGCTCTCGCGTTCGGCCACCAGCACGCCGGCGTCGTAGGACGACAGGCCGAAATCGGCGATGAAACGCGCCTTCTTCTGGTCCGGCAGTTCCGGCAGGCCGGCCTTGATCCCGGCGACCCAGGCTTCGCTGAACTCCAGCGGCAGCAGATCGGGATCCGGGAAATAGCGGTAGTCGTGCGCCTCTTCCTTGGAACGCATCGAACGGGTCTCGCCCTTGTCGGGGTCGTAGAGCCGCGTCTCCTGGTCGATCGCGCCGCCGTCCTCGAGGATTTCGATCTGGCGCCGCGCCTCGTATTCGATGGCGTCGCCGATGAAGCTGATCGAGTTCATGTTCTTGATCTCGCAGCGGGTGCCGAGCGGGCCGCCCGGCTTGCGCACCGAGACGTTGACGTCGGCGCGCAGGCTTCCCTTCTCCATGTCCCCGTCGCAGGTTCCGAGATAGCGCAGGATCGAGCGCAGCTTGGTCACATAGGCCCTGGCCTGCTCGGCGTCGCGGATATCGGGCTTCGAGACGATCTCCATCAGCGCCACGCCGCACCGGTTGAGGTCGACACAGGACAGGCTGGGGCTGCGGTCGTGCAGCAACTTGCCGGCGTCCTGTTCCAGATGCAGCCGTTCAATGCCGATGGTGGCGGTCTTGCCGCCGCCGAGTTCGACCACGACCTCCCCCTCGCCGACGATCGGCGACTTGTACTGGCTGATCTGGTAGCCCTGCGGCGAGTCGGGATAGAAATAGTTCTTGCGGTCGAACACCGAGCGCCGATTGATTTTTGCGTTGAGCCCGAGACCGGTCCGGACAGCCTGCCTGACGCATTCCTCGTTGATGACGGGCAGCATGCCAGGCATCGCCGCATCGACCAGCGAGACATGGCTGTTCGGATTGCCGCCGAATTCGGTCGACGCCCCCGAAAACAGTTTCGAATTCGAGGTGACCTGGGCGTGGACTTCGAGCCCGATCACGGTCTCCCAGTCGCCGGTGGCGCCCTTGATCAGTTTGCCGCTTGCTGCGCTCATGCTCTTCCAGCTCCGAGCAATGCCAAAACCATCCGCTCCCATTCGCTCTCGACCGCATCGGTCGCGACCGGCTTGCCCGCCTGGCGGTACCAGTAGCCGGCATTGCCGAGGTCGCCCTCGACGCGGTGCAGATAGGCGTGGACCCAGGCTCCGTCAGCGCCGGCCTCGTCCTGCGCGATGCGGTGCGCCTGATCCCACTCGCCCCTGGCGGCCCACCACAACGCCGCCAGCGGCGCGGCGAGATCCGGCGCGGGGGCCGCGCCCGACAGGCTGGCTTTGAATTCGGCCATCGTCACCACCACCTCGCCGGCGTGAAACGTCCCGCCGCCTGCTCGATCACCTCGCCGAGCGAGAACAGGGTTTCTTCGTCGAACGGACGGCCGATCAGCTGCAGACCGAGCGGCAGTTGCTGCGCGTCCCTGCCGGCGGGAACCGCGATCCCCGGCAGCCCCGCCATGTTCACCGTCACGGTGAAAATGTCGTTGAGATACATCTCGACGGGGTCGAGATTGGCGCCGACCGCGAATGCCGCCGACGGCGTTGCCGGCGTCAGGATGGCGTGGACGCCCTTGGCAAAACAGTCCTCGAAATCCTTCTTGATCAGGGTGCGGACCTTCTGCGCGCGCAGGTAATAGGCGTCGTAGTAGCCGGCCGAGAGCACATAGGTGCCGATCATGACGCGGCGGCGGACCTCGGCGCCAAACCCCTCGGCGCGGGTGTTCTCGTAGAGTTCCCCGATCGAGCGGCCGGGCACCCGAAGGCCGTAGCGCACGCCGTCATAGCGGGCGAGGTTCGACGAGGCCTCGGCCGGGGCGATGATGTAGTAGGCCGGCAGCGCGTATTTGGTATGCGGCAACGACACGTCGACCAGTTCGGCGCCGGCGGCCTTCAGCCAGGCAGCCCCCTCGGCCCAGAGTTTTTCGATCTCCGCCGGCATACCATCGAGGCGATACTCCCTGGGGACGCCGATCTTCATGCCCTTCACGGATTTTCCGATCGCGGCCTCGTAGTCCGGCACGGCACGATCGACCGAGGTGGTGTCCTTCGGATCGTGACCGGCCATCGAGCGCATCAGGATCGCGCTGTCGCGCACCGTGCGCGCGATCGGTCCGGCCTGGTCGAGCGAGGACGCGAACGCCACGATGCCCCAGCGCGAACAGCGGCCATAGGTCGGCTTGATGCCGACGGTGCCGGTGAGCGCCGCCGGCTGACGGATCGATCCGCCGGTATCGGTCGCAGTCGCTCCCATGCACAACATCGCCGCCACCGCCGAGGCCGATCCGCCGGAGGAACCGCCGGGCACCAGTTCGGTATTGGCGCCCTCGCGCCGCCAAGGATTGACCACCGGGCCGAAGCAGGAGGTCTCGTTCGACGAGCCCATTGCGAACTCGTCATTGTTGAGCTTGCCGAGCATGACCGCGCCGTCGCGCCAGAGCTGCGAAGTCACGGTGGATTCATAAGGAGGCACGAAATTGCCGAGGATTTTCGAGCACGCGGTGGTGCGCACATCCCTGGTGGCGAACAGGTCCTTGATCCCGAGCGGAATGCCGGCGAGCGGACCGCCCTCGCCCCTGGCGATTTTCGCGTCGACCGCGCGGGCCATGGCGCGGGCCTGATCCGGCGTCTCCAGCACGAAGGCATTGAGCGTACGCGCGGCCTCGATCGCGCCGAGATGCGCGTCGGTCAGTTCGAGCGAGGTAAAGGATTTGTTCGCAAGACCGTCACGGGCCTCGGCGAGCGTCAGCGATGTCAGCAGTGTCATTTATCAACCGGGCTGCAGAAGAACGGAGACAGCGTCTTGTCGTTGGCCGGGTCGTCCACCTTGCGTGTCTTGTCGGAGGCTTCCAGCGCGTCGAGCACGGCATCCATCGCCTTGTCGGGATCGGCGGCCTTGCCCTGCCGCTCCATCGCGTCGAGGTAGTTCATGTAGGCCTGATAGGCCTTTTCATCGTCGCAGAGCAGACACATCGGATTTCCCGTCTCGCTAACTGAAAGACCTACTCGACGACTTTCGGCACCAGAAAGAAATGATCGTCGGTGGCCGGTGCATTGCGGACGATATCGTCGGCAATCCCGCCGTCATCGACCACGTCAGGCCGCTTCTTCATTTCCATCGGGGTCACCGAGGTCATCGGCTCGACGCCGTCGACATCGACCTCGCTGAGCTGCTCGACAAAGGCCAGCATCGCGTTCAGTTCGCCCTGCAGATGGGGAACCTCGTCGTCGGTCACCGCGATCCGCGCGAGATGCGCGATACGGCGGACGGTGGCAGCATCCACGGACATTATATAGGGCCTCTGGCGGAGAATTCAGCCCGCCGTATAGCAGAGGCTCCTTTTGCGCCGCAACCGCGGCGGCCGCGTTCTCAGCCGGCCATCCGGCTCAGCCGTGCCAAAGCGGCGCCGGCCAGCGCCCGGGTCAGTTCAGCGGCGGGCATTTCGCGGCCGAGCCGTACCGCCTGCCCGGCCCAAAGATTGGTGAAATCGACCTTGCCGAGCTTTTCGGCAGCCGCTTTCAGCGGCCCCAGCGCGGTAGCCGAATGGGGAAACGCCGGGGCATCCGGCGAAATCGGGCCAACTTCACGCATCACACGGTTGGCA
>NZ_JAUYQU010000036.1 GCF_030697065.1 Bradyrhizobium sp. | reverse complement strand
CGCCGTGTGCGTTTTCCAGTTGCTGCAGGTCAAACATCGGTCGCCTCAACCATTCCTACTCGTCGTCCCCGCCAACGGGTCGGCGCGTCGCGCCGCCCGATGACAGGCTCCAGCGGGGACCCAGTAATCGCAGGCATCCGCGATAGAACCTCTCCGCCGCGGCGTACTGGATCGTCCGGTCAAGCCGGACGATGACAGTGGAATTTGCGGCGCGTGGTTCGCGAAAGCCTCTAACATCGCTCACACCAGCGCCTTGCCGCCGGCGAAGGCGGCGGCGGTGGCTTCGTCGTTGGCTTCCGCCGGCAGCAGCATTTCGTTATGCGCCTTGCCGGACGGGATCATCGGGAAGCAGTTTTCCAGCGCCGCCACCCGGCAGTCGAACAGCACCGGGCGCTTGACGTCGATCATCTCCTGGATGGCGCCGTCGAGGTCGCCCGGTTTCGTCGCCCGGATGCCGACGCAGCCGAACGCGTCCGCCAGCTTGACGAAATCCGGCAGCGCCTCGGAATAGGTATGCGAGAGCCGGTTGCCATGCAGCAGCTGCTGCCATTGCCGCACCATGCCCATATACTGGTTGTTCAGGATGAATATCTTGATCGGCAGTTCATACTGGATCGCCGTCGACATCTCCTGCATCGTCATCTGGACCGAGGCGTCGCCGGCGATATCGATCACGAGGCTGTCGCGATGCGCGACCTGGACGCCGACCGCCGCCGGCAGGCCGTAGCCCATGGTGCCGAGGCCGCCCGACGTCATCCAGCGGTGCGGCTCCTCGAAGCCGAAGAACTGCGCCGCCCACATCTGGTGCTGACCGACTTCCGTCGTGATGTAGGTGTCGCGCCCGCGCGTCAGCTCGAACAACCGCTCGATGGCGTATTGCGGCAGGATGATATCGCTGTTCTTCTTGTAGGACAGCGAGTTGCGCGCCCGCCATTTCGCGATCTCCTGCCACCACGGCTTGATGTCCGGTCGCTTCGCCTCCGCCTTGAACACCTGCAGCAGGTCACCCAGCACATTGGCGGCGTCGCCGATGATGGGAACATCGACACGGATGTTCTTGTTGATCGAGGACGGATCGATATCGATGTGGATCTTCTTGGAGTTCGGCGAGAACGCATCGGTGCGGCCGGTGATGCGGTCGTCGAAGCGCGCGCCGACGCACAGCATGACGTCGCAATCATGCATCGCCATGTTGGCTTCGTAGGTGCCGTGCATGCCGAGCATGCCGAGCCAGTTCTTGCCGGAGGCCGGATAGGCGCCGAGCCCCATCAGGGTCGAGGTGATCGGAAAACCGGTGACTTCGACCAGTTCGCGCAGCAGCCTGGAGGCTTCGAGGCCGGAGTTGACCACGCCACCGCCGCTGTAGATCACCGGGCGTTTGGCGGAAGCCAGCAGCGCCACCGCCTTGCGGATCTGCGCGGCGTCACCCTTGATCCTCGGCGTATAGGACAGATGAACGTCGGACTTGCGCGGCGGGTGATAGGTGCCGGTCGCGAACTGCACGTCCTTGGGCACGTCGACCACCACCGGACCGGGGCGGCCGGAGCTCGCGACATAGAACGCCTCATGCAGCACCTTGGCCAGATCGTTGACGTCGCGCACCAGCCAGTTGTGCTTGGTGCACGGCCGGGTGATGCCGACGGTGTCGCATTCCTGGAACGCGTCATTGCCGATCAGGTGGGTCGGCACCTGCCCGGTGATGCAGACCAGCGGGATCGAATCCATCAGCGCGTCGGCCAGCGGCGTCACCATGTTGGTGGCGCCCGGGCCCGAGGTCACCAGCACCACGCCGGGCTTGCCGGTGGAGCGCGCATAGCCCTCGGCGGCGTGGCCGGCGCCCTGCTCGTGCCGCACCAGGATGTGCTCGACCTCGCTCTGCTGGAACAGTTCGTCATAGATCGGAAGCACCGCGCCGCCGGGATAGCCGAAGATGTGCTCGACGCCATGATCGATCAGCGCGCGGACGATCATCGCTGCGCCGGTCATCTGGTTCGGATCGTGGCTGGTATCGCTCATGGCTTGCTCCGGATGCGCTGTGGTCAGCGGCTTTCTTCAGTTGGCTGTCTGGAAAATAAAAAGGGGCCCAAGAGGCCCCATGCACACCGCCCGTTTTTGGATGGCCTCAGCCACCCCCGGCGGTGCGCCTGGGTACGACGACGATAAGGAGTTTGGTAATAATATTACGCATTTTAGGTCTCGAACTTCCCAAAGGTTGCGCGGAACATACTGCCCAAGCCTGAAAAGTCAAGCCACGGGCGGCAATCGATGCAGAATTTGAACTTAGCCGGGTTTTTTGCCCCCGGCGAGCTCAATTTGCTGGTCTCAGCCATGCGCGGTGGTGCCTCACTCGGTCATTCCGGGGCGCGAGTGAAACGAGCGAACCCGGAACCTCGAGATTCCGGGTCTGGTCCTTCGGACCATCCCGGAATGACCGTATCCAGCCACTCCCGCGCCGCCTCCGGTTTCACCCACTCGAATTCCGGCAATTGATGCCGGAACCAGGTGAATTGCCGCTTGGCGTAGTGCCGTGTATCGGCGCGTCCGATCCCGGCAGCCTCCTCCAGGCTGATCTCGCCCTGGAGGTGCCGGATCAGGGCCGGCACGCCGTGCGCCTTCATCGCCGGCAGCAGCGGATCGAGATTTCGCGATGCCAGGGTCGCGACTTCCTGCAGCGCACCGGCTTGCAGCATCGCATCGAACCGCGCGTCGATCCGCGCATAAAGCTCGTCGCGGTCGGGGCTAAGAAACAGCGCGCGGAATTGCGTCTGCGGCAGCAGTGGCGGCAGGCCATCGCGATGCCATGATGTCAGCGAGCGCGAGGTCGCCTCGATCACTTCGAGCGCGCGAGCGATGCGGCTGCGATCGCGCGGTTTCAGACGTTCGGCGGAGGCCGGATCGCGCCGCGCCAGTTCGGCATGCAGCGCCTCGACGCCGTCGCGCTCCAGCCGCGCGCGCACGGCGTCGCGGACCTCGGGCGGGATCGGCGGCACCGCCGACAGCCCTGATGTCAGCGCCTTGAAATACAGGCCGGAGCCGCCCACGAAGATCGGCAGACGGTTCTGCGCGCGGAGTTCCTCCAGCACGGTCGCGGCATCGGCCACCCAGCTGCCGGCCGAGAAATTCACCGCGGCGGCGACCTGGCCATAGAGCCGGTGCGGCACCCTCGCCTCCTCGTCCAATGTCGGCCGTGCCGTAAGCACGCGCAGGTCGCGATAGACCTGCATGGAATCGGCATTGATGACGACGCCGCCGGTTTTTTCCGCAAGCTCCAGCGCGAGCGCCGACTTGCCGCTGGCGGTCGGCCCTGCGATAAGCACCGCCTTGTCATTTTCCACGTGTGAAGCCACTCGGATGTCTCTCGTCGCCACGCTCATTTGCAACCCCGCCAACCCTGCGCTCGATAGCACGGTGGTGGACGGCGCGCGCGCCATTCTGCCCTCGGCCGGGCCCGCGCAGTGGCTGTTCGACGAAGTGGCGGTCGATATCCCCTTCGAAGGCAGCGACGATATCAAGGCCATCGAAATCCGCCTGCGCGAGGCGCGCGGCGATTTGCCGATCGATATTGTCGTGCAGCCCCGGGCGTTCAGGCGCAAGAAGCTCTTTCTGGCCGACATGGATTCCACCATGATCGGGCAGGAATGCATCGACGAACTGGCGGATTTCGCCGGGCTCAAGACGCATGTCGCCGGGATTACCGAGCGTGCGATGCGCGGCGAAATCGAGTTCGAGCCGGCGCTGCGCGAGCGCGTCGCGCTCCTGAAGGGCCTGCCCGTCGGCGTGGTCGACGAGGTGCTGAAGACGCGTATCACGGCGACGCCGGGCGGCCGCGAGTTGGTCATGACCATGCGCGCCCATGGCGCCTGGACCTGCCTGATCTCGGGCGGCTTTACCTTGTTCACCGGCGCGGTTTCCGAGCGGATCGGATTTCAGGAAAACCGCGCCAACGAACTACTGGTCGCGGACGGCAAACTGACCGGCGAAGTCCGCGAGCCGATTCTGGGCCGCGCCGCCAAACTGGCAACCCTGATCGAGCTGCGTGAATCCTTCGATCTCGACGCAATCGACACGCTGGTGACCGGCGACGGTGCCAACGATCTCGGCATGATCGAGGCCGCCGGCCTCGGCGTCGCCTACCACGCCAAGCCGGCGGTGGCGGCCGCGGCGGCGGCGCGGATCGACCATGGCGATCTCACGGCGCTGCTCTATGCGCAAGGCTATCGGCGGGACGAGTTCGTGGGGGCGTGAGATTAACCCTGCCGTGAAGTCCACTTGGCTGCAGCGCCGGAGCGGAAGCACTTAATTGCTTGTTCGCGACGGCCCGCTCACCCAGTTTTGCTCCATCAGCGCATGGAGATTCAGGTGAGTCAGCTCAACACACGATCCGCAATCTCCTCCAGCGTCGTTGGCGATCCATTGCAGACGATCGAGACCGCCTATCGGAGGATCGAGGCCGAGCGCGACCGCAACTGCTGGATTCACGTACGGCCGATCGCGGAGACCCGGGATCTTTGCCGCGCCCTGCTGGCGCGCGCCAGCGCCGGCGAAACCTTTCCCCTGCTCGGTGTGCTGTTCGGGGTCAAGGACAACATCGATGTGGCGGATATGCCGACCACCGCGGCCTGTCCTGCCTTCAGCCATATGCCGGCGCGCTCCGCCCGCAGCGTCGAGCGACTGAGCGCCGCCGGCGCCATCTGCATCGGCAAGACCAACCTCGATCAGCTTGCCACCGGGCTGTCCGGCGCGCGCTCCCCCTACGGGGCCTGCGCAACCGTCGCCGACCCGCGCTACATTTCGGGCGGATCCAGTTCCGGTTCGGCGGTCGCGGTCGCGGCCGGGCACGTCGCGTTCGCGCTCGGCACCGACACCGGCGGCTCGGGCCGCATTCCCGCCGGCTTCAACGGCATCGTCGGCATCAAGCCGACCGTCGGGCTGGTGTCGTCACGCGGACTGGTGCCGAATTGTCCGACGCTGGATTGTGTCTCGATCTTCTGCAACACCGTGCAGGATGGCGCGACCATCCTGGACGTGATCGAAGGATTCGATGCCGAGGATTGCTACAGCCGCCGGGCACCCGCATCGGTCAGGCCGCCGGCCGCCGGCCCGTTCAAGTTCGGCCGGCTTCACGGCAATGACCTCGAGTTTTTCGGCATGCCGGAATGCGGCACGCTCTATGAGCAGGCCTGCGACCGGTTTTCGGCTCAGGGCGGCACCGCTGTCGAGATCGATTTCGCGCCGTTTGCCGAGGCCGGCAGGATGATGTTCGCAGGTCCCTGGCTCGCGGAACGGCGAGCCGCGATCGCCGCGCTGATGGAGATCGATACCGACGCCGTTCTCGATGTCACCAGATCCGTGCTGCGGCCGGCCGAGAACTATACGGCGATGGACGCCTTCACCGCCTTTCACAGGCTGCTGCGGCTGCGCCGGCAAGTGCAGGGCGTCGTCGCCGGCATCGATGCTTTGGTTGTTCCGACGGCGCCACGTCCGTTTCTGCTGGATGACATGAACCGCGATCCGATCACGCTCAACAATCGCCTCGGCCACTATTCCTATTTCGCCAACCTGCTGGATTTATGCGCGGTGGCGATCCCGAACGGCGTGCTGCCGAACGGCGTTCCAATGGGAGTGACGTTGCTGGCGCCGGCCTGGACCGACCGGGCCCTGATCGCGCTGGCCCGGCGGCTCGAAGCCGGCGCCACCGGCACTCCGTTCGCCCTGACGTCGCGCGCGTCCGCTCCGGCGGATCTGACGGACGCCTAAACCAGTTCGATATCCAGCGCTTGCATGTTCAGGATCGAGATCAGGCCCCTGTTGTAGCGGATGATGCCGCGCTGCTGCATGCGTGCGAGCTGAACCGTGACCCATTGCCGGGTCGAGCCGATCAGATTGGCGAGATCGCCATGGGTGAACGGCACCGCGATGGTGGTTTCCCGGCCGTTGCGAATGCCGTGAATCCTCGACAGGAAAATCAGCAGGCGATGCAACCGCTCGGTTACGGAGCGTGTTCCCAGCATCTGCGCCATCGCCGAATAGCATCGCGCCTTGAAAGCCAGCGCATCGAGCAACGCGACCGCGAGGGTGGCGGATTCGAGCGCCAGCTTGCGCAAGGCCGGACCGGGAAGAAACGTCAATTCGCTGGGCTCGACCGCCACCGACGACCACATATGCGGTCCTGCTCCGAACAGATCGGGACCGCCGACGAAGTTGCCGGAAAACCAGTAAGCCAGCGTCACTTCGCGGCCGAGAGGGGCGACATAGTAGCTTCGGATACGGCCGGACCGGATCAGGTAAATTCCGGTCTGGCCATCGCCCTGGCGCCAGACGAACTGGCCGCTTTCCAGCACCTTGTCGCGGCCGATCATGCGCAACCGGCGCCGGTCGGCCTCGCTCAGCCCATCCAGCAGGCCGGGTAGCGGACGGACAAGGCTGTCGGACTCCGCCAGCATGATGCCGGCCGCGGCTGACACAGTTGCTGCTTCCATCGTGCTCTCCTTGCGGCCAAGTCAATTCAAGACTCGTGCCAGGGAGAGACGATCCGGTCGAACCGGCTGCTCATAAAAGGGGCGATCTCCGAACATGCTGGAGGTCCCGCAAGCCAGGCAACCCCGCCATCAGCCCGCGGTGGACTGCTCGAAAGCGCGGCGGCCTTCGGAGCGGATCAGGTCGAGGCAATCCTTCTTCAGCGCGATGTAGGCGGGATCAAGCATGATGGCGTTGGACCGGGGCCGCGGCAGATCAACGCCGAGATCGCGCAGGATGCGCCCGGGGCCTGCGCTCATGATCAGGACGCGATCCGCCAGCAGGATGGCTTCGTCGATGTCATGGGTGACGAACACGACCGTGGCATCGATCCGCTCCCGCAACTCGAGCAGATTGTCCTGCATCACGCTGCGGGTTTGCGCGTCGAGCGCCCCGAACGGCTCGTCCATCAGCAGCACCCGTGGCTGGTTCGCCAGCGCCCGCGCAATCGCGACGCGCTGCTGCATGCCGCCCGAAAGCGTGTGCGGATAGGCGTCGGCGAAACGGCCGAGGCCGATCATCTCGATCAGGCCATCGGCGATCGCACGGGCTTCGCCGCGCGACTTTCCGAGCATGCGCGGGCCATGGGCGATGTTGCTGCGAACGGATTTCCAGGGAAACAGATGCGGCTGCTGGAACACCATGCCGACATCGGGCCGCGGACGTTGCATCGGACGGCCGTCTACCGTCACCTCGCCGCTGTAGGGCACCTCAAGGCCTGCGATGGTGTTGAGCACCGTCGACTTGCCGCAGCCCGACGGACCCACAATGCAGACGAATTCGCCCTGGTTGACGCTGAAGGTCACGCGATCGACCGCGATGACCTGGCCCTGCGGCGTATCGAACACGATGCTCAGGTTCGACACCTGGATGGTGGTCAGGACTTCGGCGGGTCCGGCTGCGGTCGGGGGCCGCGAAGGGACCAGCGCCAGTGTCGGGTCGGGTCGCTGCCTGATCTGCATCATCGCCACCATACCGCGCGTTCGGCCACAGTCGCGAACATCCGGTCCGCGACGAACGACATCAATCCGAGTGCTGCCAGGCCACCCATCACCTGGCCGGTCTGCAGGTTCTGCTGCGCGATCTCGATCCGGTAGACGATGCCGGAAAAGGCCCCCGCCAGTTCGGCGGCCACCAGCGTGTAGAACGAAATGCTGACGGCGGTCCGCAGCCCGACCACGATGTAGGGCAGCGCCCCCAGCAACACGATCTCCTGCAGCATCTGGCGCCGCGGCGTGCCCAGCATCAGTGCCGCCCGGATCAGGCCGCGGTCGACCTTCTGCACGCCGATATGGGCGGACAGCCACACCGTGAAGAATACGCCCCAGAACACCAGAAACAGCTTGCCGGCCTCCGACAGGCCGAACCAGAGAATGACGATCGGGACGAATGCGATCGGCGGAATCGGCCGCAGGACATGAAAGATCGGCGACAGCAGGCTCGACACCAATGGAAACTGTCCGGTGAGAACACCCAGCGCGACACCCGCGATCGCGCCGAGCGTGAAGCCTGTCACGACGCGATAGAGACTCGCGCCAAAGTCCGAGAAGAACTGGCCGCTTCTGATCCATTCGAGCACGGCCACCGCCACGATCGACGGCGGCGGGAACAGGACCATGTTCACGATACCCGACCTTGCGACCACCTCCCATGCCGCCAGAAACAGCGGAATGGACAGAGCACCGATGAGAATATTGAGACGCCTCATCGGCTAGTTGCTCGAAACCGTCACGCGGGCGGGATCGATGGCGCGAAGCGGATCGAGCACCAGCACCTTGCTGAAATCCGGCATCACCGCGCCCGGCGGGTGATTGCCGGTGGCGAGCCTCCAGCCAGCGTGCAGCTTGAGAATGCCGAGTAGCTGATCGTCGATGCGGACATGATAGACGTAATCAGGCCAGATCGCCTTGAGTTCGTCGCGCTTCATGCCGACGGCGTCCGCGATGGTCGCGATCGCCTCGTCCGGATTCGACTTCAGCCAGGCTTCGGCTTCCACCAGCGCCCCCAGAAACTTGTCGACGAGCGCGCCGTTGGCGGTGAGGTAGGGCCGGGTCACGACGATGTTGAAGGTCTCGGAATAAATCCCCTTGGTGTCGAGCACTACCGCACTCTCTCCGAGCGCCTTCTTGGCGTTGGAGATATGCGGCTCCCAGGTATCGAAGGCGTCGATGCTTCCGGCCGCCATCGCCGGCAGCATTTCCTGCGGCCGCAGATTGACCAGCGTGACGTCGGCCGGCGTCAGGCCGGCCGCCTTCAGCAGCGTGGCGGTATAGACTTCACTGCCGGTGCCGGCGGTGAACCCGATTTTCTTGCCGCGGAGATCGGCCTTGGTCTTGATAGCGGCCTTGGCCGCCGTGATCGTCTTGAGATCGGAATATTCCATTCCCGCGACGAAGGCGATCGGCTGGTTGGCCATCGCCGCCGCCGTCACCGGTGCTTCGGCCGTCGTCGCGATATCGGCACCACCGCCGATCACCGTGTCCAGGCACTGCTTTCCCGAGGTGAAGTTCGTGACCGAAATATCCAGCCCGTGTTTCTCGAACATACCTTTGGCCTTGGCGACGATGGTGAGGCCCGATATCGGCGCGAGATTCTGCGCGAGACGGGCCTTCAGAAGCTCGGCATGCGCCGGGCCGGACGCGGCGACCGACCAGACGAGGGCGGTACAAACCGCCATCAGGACGGCGGGAATGGTATTGGTGGGCGGCATGAACAATCTCCGTGGCGCCGGCAGGACCGTGACGGCACGCGTTGTGACAATGGTGGGCCGGCCTTGACCGGAGCCACAGCGAACCCGCGTCCCTCCCGTTGGACATTTCCCGGCCGGCTAGCTGGACCGTTGAAATGGCCCGCCGTTTGCGAGAGCCGGATCGTCAGCCAAGCCCGCCATCCTAGGAAGCAATTAATCGACAATGAGTTCGCAGAGCATCGGCCGTCGCCGCGCGGTTGCACGGGTCGGCTACGGCGGCCTCACCGCATCGCTTATGCGCAGGGTATCGGAGGATGGTGGCCGGGGCGCGTCATGCCCGGGCTTGATCCTGGCGGCCATCGGATCTCAGGAAGCGCCCGGCGGCGCGAATGCGCTGCCGGGTTACCGGCAACGCAAGTGAAATTGGCGTCCTACTGCACGCCCAGCGCCACGAAGCGCAGTTCGCCTTCCGCGTTCGACACCAGCAGCAGGACGGATTTCTTGCCGTCCTTCTTCAACTGATCGACCCGCTTCTTGATGTCGGCGGCGTTGGCCACCGACTCCTGCGCGACCTCGACGATCACGTCGCCGGCGCTGAGCCGCTTCTCGGCGGCGTCGGAGCCGTTGTCGACGCCGGTGACGATGACGCCCTTGACGGTGTCCTTGATCTTGTAGCGGGTGCGCAGGTCCTTGCTCAGGGTGGCGAGGTCGAGGCCGAGAGCCTTCTGCGTCACCGGTTTCTCAACCGGTTCTTCCTTCTTGATCGCCGCCTGCACCGGCTTGTCATCGACAAGGCGGCCGAGCGTGACCTTGCGAACCTCTTCCTTGCCCTTGCGGATGATGACGACGTCGACCTCCTTGCCGACCGCGGTGTCGGCCACGACGCGCGACAGGTCCTTCGGCTCCTTGACGTCCTTGCCGTCGAATTTGATCACGACATCGCCGGGCTCGATGCCCGCCGGTTTCGCCGGGCCTTTTTCCTCGACGCCCGCGATCAGCGCGCCGCGTGCCGGCTTGATGCCGAGGCTTTCGGCGATTTCGTCGGTGACCTGCTGGATCCGGACGCCGAGCCAGCCGCGGCGCAATTCGCCGAACTGCCGCAGCGAATCCACCACGCCGACCACGGTCTTCGACGGCACCGCAAAACCGATGCCGATCGAACCGCCGGTCGGCGAGATAATCAGCGTGTTGACGCCAACCACTTCGCCGTCGAGGTTGAACAGAGGGCCACCGGAATTGCCGCGATTGATGGAAGCGTCGGTCTGGATATAGCTGTCGTAGGGGCCGGTGTTGATGTCGCGGTTTCGCGCCGAAACGATGCCGGCGGTCACGGTGCCGCCGAGACTGAACGGATTGCCGATCGCGATCACCCATTCGCCGAGCCGCAGCTTCTCGGAATCGCCGAACTTCACGGCGACCAGCGGCTTTGCCGGCGGCTTGAACTTCAGCACCGCAAGGTCGGTCTTCTTGTCGACCCCGACCAGTTCGGCCTTGATCTTGGTGCCGTCGTTCATGATGATGTTGATCTCGTCGGCATCCGCGATGACGTGATTGTTGGTCACGGCAATGCCCGCGGTATCGACGATGAAGCCGGATCCGAGCGAGTTGGTCTTGCGCGGCTGGATCTCGCCGCCCTTGGAGCCGCCTCCCGGACCGCCGCGTCGGTTCTTGAAGAAGTCGTCGAAGAACTCCTCGAACGGCGAGCCCGGCGGCAGTTGCGGCATCGCGCCACGGTCGCCGCCGGATGAACCGCCCTTGGCCTCGACGGTCTGCGAGGTCGAGATGTTGACCACGGCGTCGATCACCTTTTCGGCGACATCGGCGATGCCGTCCGGGCCGCGCGCCGAAGCGGGCGCGGAGAAGACCGGCCCGACAAGCAGGCTTGCGGCGCAGATCGCGGCCATCAGGGGGCGCTGGCGATAGCTCGGGTATGGAATCGCACCGGTCATATCGGCTTCTCTCTTTGCGAAAGGTCGGAATCTGGCGGCAACAGTGCGCCCGAACAGGTCTGCGGCGCAAGCATTTGAGGCGGATAATAGGGCGAAAAGCCGACGCCGCGGGCTCACGATCGCGTTGATCCGGCAGCCTTTTTACCGTGGTTATCATTCCGGGATGGTGCGAAAGCACCAGACCCGGAATCTCGAGATCCGGGTTCGCGCCAGGGCGCGCCCCGGAATGACTGATGCTAGCGCCGCACGAACCAGATCAGGACCAAGCCCAGGACCGCCGATCCGATGCCGACGATGCGCAGAATGTTGTCCGGCGTCGCCATCGCGCTCTGCATCGCCCGGCGCATCCAGGCCGGGCTTGCTGCAAACAGCAGGCCTTCAAACACGAACAGGATGCCCAGGCCGATGAGGAAGTCGGCGAACGCTATGGACCTCATCGGACTGAAACCCCGCCCTTGATGCTTTTCTTGTCTTGGTTACGTCTTGGTTACGTCGCCTCGGCTCCGATTGAATCGGAACCGAGGTCATTTTCAAGCACGTTTACGGCCTCGGCGCAGCAGGTGCTGCCGGGGCTGGGGCCGGGGCCACCGCCACCGGGGCCGGGGCCACTGCCGCTGGCGTCGCTGCCGCCGCTGCCGCCGCCGGCGGCTTGCCCGACGAATTGCTGAAGAACTTGAAGAAGTCGGAGTCCGGCCGCAGCAAGAAGCGGGTATCGTTGCTGCGCAGCCCGTTCTCGTATGCCGTCATCGAACGGTAGAACGCGAAGAAATCCGCATCCTGGCCGTAGGCTTCGGCAAACAGCCGGTTGCGTTCGCCGTCGCCCGCGCCGCGTATCTGTTCGGCGGTGGAGTTGGCGTCGGCGACGATGACGGTGGCTTCACGATCCGCCCGGGACCTGATCTCCTGCGCCTTCTGGCCGCCCTGGGCGCGGAACTCGGCGGCCTCACGCTGTCGCTCCGTCTGCATCCGCTGGTAGACCGCCTGGCTGTTCTGCTCCGGCAGATCGGCGCGCCTGATCCTCACATCGACGACCTCGATGCCGTAACCGTCGGCCTCCCTGTCGAGCTGGTCGCGAATCCGCGTCATCAGGCTTTCGCGCTCGTCGCGCACGACCTGGATGAACGTGGCCTCGCCGAGCACGCGCCGCAGCGACGCGTTGAGCAGCGTGGTCAACTGGATATTGGCGGCCTGGATCGAGCCGATGCGCTGATAGAACCGCAACGCATCCTTGATCTGATAGCGGGCGAAGGCATCGACCACCAGACGCTTCTGGTCCGACGCGATCACTTCCTGCGCCGGATTTTCCAGATCGAGGATCCGCTTGTCGATACTGATCACGGTATCGATGAACGGCGCCTTGAAATGCAGACCCGGCTCCGGGACGACAGCGACCGGCTTGCCGAGCCGCACCACCAGCGCCTGCTGGGTCTGCAACACCTGGAAGACCGAACTGTAGCCGACGACCGCCACGACCAGCAGCAGGATGAGTGCGACGATACCTGTAGTTCCGGACTTCATCGGGTCACTCCGCTCTGCTGTTGCGCCTGACCTGCCGCCGGCGCGGGCTGACGCCGGGGCGTCAGTTCGCTGAGGGGCAGGAACGGCACCACGCCTTGTCCGGACGAACCGCCGCCGTCATGGATCAGCTTCTCGGCACCGCCGAGAACGCGCTCCATCGTCTCCAAATAGATGCGCTGGCGGGTGACGTCCGGCGCCTTCCTGTATTCGTCATAGACCTTCAGGAAGCGCGCGCTCTGGCCCTTGGCCTCGGCAATCGCCTGCTGCTGGTAACCTTCGGCCACCTGCAGGATCTGCGCGGCGCGGCCGCGGGCATCGGGTATGACGCGATTGGCATAGGTCTGCGCTTCGTTCTGCAACCGTTCGAGATCGGCGCGCGCCGCCTGCACGTCGCGGAACGCGTCGATCACCTGCGCCGGCGGATCGACCTTCTGCATCTGCACCTGCTGCACCAGGATGCCCGAACCATAGGAGTCGAGCGTCTTCTGCATCAGGTCCTGCACGCCGGCTTCGGTGGTGGTACGCGCGCCGGTCAGGATCGGCTGGATGTTGGCGCGCCCGACAACTTCGCGCATCGCGCTTTCGGCCACCGCCTTCACGGTGCCTTCGGGATTCTGGATGTTGAACAGATAGTCGCCGACCCCGTCCGGCTTGATCCGCCACAACACGGCGAAGTCGACGTCGACGATGTTCTCGTCGCCGGTCAGCATCAGGCTTTCTTCCGGCACGTCGCGCGTGGTCCGGCCGCGCCGCGCCGGATCCTCGATCAGGGACATGCCGATGCTGATGGTGGAAACGCGCAGCGCCTTCGGCAACAGCACGCTCTCGATCGGATAGGGCAGATGATAGTTCAGGCCCGGCTGCACGGTACGCACATGCTTGCCGAAGCGCAGCACGACGCCGAGTTCTTCGGACTGGACCCGGAAGAAACCGGACAGGCCCCAGATCACCAGGGCGACGAGCAGGATGATCGCGATGCCAATGCCGCTGAAATACCCCCCCGGCATCATCTGCTGGAGCCGGTCCTGGCCGCGGCGCAACAGGTCTTCGAGATCGGGTGGCCTCGGCCCGGCCGATTGCGGGCCCGAGCCCCATGGCCCTTTCGGACCGGCGCCCCAGGGGCCTCCGCCTTGATTCTTCCACGGCATCGACAGTCTCCTCCGCGGGCCAAGGCAAAGACGCCCGGCCTCACTACATCTGCACGGCCTTATAGGGGACCGTCCCGGCCCTTACAACGCGGCTTGTTGGCTCGCTGGAGCTATGCCCGAGCCGGAATTTGTCAATGCAAACATTGCCTAAAGGGATTAATGCGGCTTCCTTCGGCGATATGTCACATAGGAATAGGGGGCGCTGTCGTCAGAACCGGCCGGATTCCGCACCCGCGCAACCTCTTCCCAGACCGCGGAATCGATGGCGGCGAAGCAGGTATCGCCCTCGGGCCGGGCGTGGACCTCGGTAATCTCGAGCCGGTCTGCCTGATCCATCCACTGGGCGTAGATTTCGGCACCGCCAATGACGGCGATCTCAGTGGCGAAACGCCGCAGCGCGTCGCCGGTGGCGACCGCCCGGGCGGCGTCGAACGAGGTCGTCACCACCGCGCCGGCGGCGCGAAAGCCGGCGTCGCGCGTCATGACGATGTTGGTCCGCCCGGGCAACGGCCTGCGCAGCGAGACAAACGTCTTGCGGCCCATCACCACCGGCTTGCCCAGCGTCATCGCCTTGAAGCGCTGCATGTCGGATTTCAGCCGCCATGGAATCGCGCCGCCGGCCCCGATCACGCCGTTCTCGGCGACCGCGACGACCAGGACGACTTCCGGACCGTGACTGGCAGTCGCGGTCACACCGCGACCTCGGCCTTGATATGCGGGTGCGGGTCGTAGCCCTCGAGCACGAAGTCTTCATAGCGGAAGGCGAAGATGTCGTTCACGGCGGGATTGATCTTCATGGTCGGCAGCGGACGTGTCGGGCGCGTCAATTGCAGCTTGGCCTGGTCGAGATGGTTCGAATAGAGGTGCGTGTCGCCGAACGAGTGGACGAAATCGCCGGGCTTCAGCCCGGTCACCTGCGCCACCATCAACGTCAGCAACGCATAGGAGGCGATGTTGAAGGGCACGCCGAGAAATACGTCGGCGGAGCGCTGATATAGCTGGCACGACAATTTGCCGTTCGCGACATAGAACTGAAACAGGCAATGGCACGGCGGCAGCGCCATTTTGTCGATTTCGGCCGGATTCCACGCTGTGACGATCAGGCGCCGCGAATCCGGATTGCGCTTGATCATGTCGATGACGCCGGCGATCTGGTCGATGTGGCGACCGTCGGGCGCCGGCCACGACCGCCACTGCGACCCGTAAACCGGACCGAGATCGCCATTGGCGTCGGCCCACTCGTCCCAGATCGAAACACCGTTATCCCTGAGGTATTTGATGTTGGTGTCGCCTTTAAGGAACCACAACAACTCGTGGATGATCGATTTCAGCGGCAGCTTCTTGGTGGTCAGCATCGGAAAGCCGGCGGCCAGGTTGAAGCGCATCTGGTGGCCGAAGATCGACAGCGTACCGGTGCCGGTGCGGTCCTGCTTCTCCGCGCCGTCCGAGAGAATCCGTTCGAGCAGATCGTGGTACTGGTTCATGGCGTCAGGCTGTTCACCCCGGGGGAGAACACTCTTAGCGGCCGGAAGGCCCGATCGACAGCGGCGATTCGGCCCGCGACCGATTATACCCGGAAAAATGGGGTTCCGGATGGGATGCAGCAAGGGCACCAAACCTCCCTCCCCGTGCGCCCCTCCGGCGCGTCTCTGCAGCGACGCGCCATCGCTTGACCGAAGCGTGTCGAATGTCGCCCCGGCCGGCCGTCGGCAAGGATCGAGACCGGCCGCCGCCAGACATCAAAACAATGCGGGGCGACCGGCCGGTACCGATTTTCGTGAGCGCGGGATCAATTGGTCGGCTTGACCACCGCTGTCCACTTGGCGATTTCGCTCTTCACCAAGGCCGCCAGCGAGGCGGGCGTGCGTTCGGCGGTCGCCGGGATAACGCTGCCGAGATCGAGCAGGCGCTTGCGGACGGTTTCGTCGTCGAGCGCCTTGACCACCGCCGCATTGAGCTTGGCTATCGCCTCGGGCGGGGTCCCCTTCGGCGCGAAAATCGCGTTCCAGGCCTGGGCCTGGAACTCGGGCAGGCCGGCTTCCTTGGTGGTCGGAATATTCGGCAGCGACGGATTGCGCTCGGGGGTCGCGATCGCATAGGCCTTGATGGTGCCGCCGTTGATCTGCGGCACGGCATTGACGATCTGGTCGCACATGTAGTCGACCTGACCGCCGACCAGCGCATTCATCGCGGGGCCCGTGCCATTGAAGGGGATGCCGACCGGCTTGATGCCGAGCACCGAATTCAGCAGTTCGCAGGACACGTTGGAGACCGAGCCGACGCCGGCATGCGCCGCATTGACCTTGTCGGCATTGGCTTTCACGTAGGTGATGAATTCCTTGAGGTCCTTCGGCGCGAAATCCTTTTTCGCCAGGATCAGGATCGGGGTTCCGGCCAGCAGCGCCACCGGTTCGAAATCCTTCTCGGGATGATAGGCCAGTTTGGGATACAGCGGCACCGACGCCGCGTGAGTGCCCATATGCCCGGTAATCAGCGTATAACCATCATTGGTCGCGCGCGCGGCGCGCGTGGTGGCGGTGGTGCCGCCGGCGCCGACCACGTTCTCGATGATGATGGTCTGACCGAGCGTCTGCGCCATATGCGCGGTGACGATGCGCGCGATGACATCGGTCGGACCGCCGGCCGCAAACGGCACGATCATGGTAATGGAGCGGGTCGGATAAGCGGGCGCCTGCGCCTGCGCGGGGGCCGCGCCGAGGCCGACGAGTGCGGCCAGACCGGACACCGCCAGCATGCGACTATAGAGATTCATCAGATTTACCTCGCAAAAAAAAGTTGGAAAGGCCGGCATTACCGGGCCTCACTTGGTCAGACCGCGCCGCTTCCGAGTTCAGACCTCCGGAGTGCGGCGCCGTGGATGTACATCAGTTCTCGGACTCCACGAACACCTCGTCGCGCTTCTTGCGCAGCGAGGGCAGGATCGTCAGCACCAGCAGGGCCGCCGATATCAGCATCAGCACCGCCGACAGCGGACGGGTAGCGAATACCGTCCAGTCGCCGCGCGAAATCAGCAAGGCGCGACGGAGGTTCTCTTCCATCAGCGGTCCAAGCACCATCCCGAGCAGCAACGGCGCCGGCTCGAAATCGTGCTTGATCAGCCAGTAGCCGAGCAGTCCGAATGCGCCGGCCAGCATCACGTCGGTCGGCGCGTTGTTCACCGAATAAATGCCGATCGCGCAAAACACCACGATGGAAGGAAACATCAGGCGATACGGGACGCGCAACAGCCGCACCCAGATCCCGACCAGCGGCAGGTTGATGATCAGCAGCATCAGAATGCCGACCCACATCGAGGCGATCATGCCCCAGACCAGGTCGGGCTGTATCTGCATGACGTGAGGTCCCGGCACGATTCCGTGAATCGTCATGGCGCCGACCATCAGCGCCATCACCGCATTGGGCGGAATACCGAGCGTGAGCAGCGGAATGAACGAGGTCTGCGCCGCCGCGTTGTTGGCGCTTTCCGGCGCCGCCACCCCCTCGATCACGCCGCGGCCGAACTTCTCGGGATGCTTCGACAGCTTCTTTTCCATGGTATAGGCCGCGAACGATGCGATGACCGCGCCGCCGCCCGGCAGAATGCCCAGGATCGATCCCAGCGCCGTGCCGCGCAGGATCGCCGGCGTGGAATCCTTGAGCTCTTTCCGGGTCGGCATCAGGCCGGTGACCTTCTGCTGCACCAGTTGGCGGTCACTCTGACTGCCCGCGTCGAGATTGCGGATGATCTCGGCGAAGCCGAACAGACCCATCGCCAGGGTGGCAAAGCCGAGACCGTCGGCGAGTTCGGGGATGTTGAAGGACATGCGCGACGCGCCGGTTTCGATGTCGGACCCGACCATCGACAGCAGCAGGCCGAACACGATCATCGCGATCGCCTTCAGCACCGAGCCCTTGGCCAGCACCACGGCGAAGATCAGGCCGAGCACCATCAGCGAGAAATACTCGGCCGGCCCGAACGCCAGCGCGAGCTTGGTCAGCGGCGCGCCGAGCACCGCGATCAGCACGGTCGCGACGCAGCCCGCAAAGAACGAGCCGATCGCCGCGATCGCAAGCGCCGGGCCCGCACGGCCCTGCTTGGCCATCTGGAAGCCGTCGAGCGCGGTGACCACGGACCCCGCCTCGCCCGGGATGTTCACCAGGATCGAGGTGGTCGAGCCGCCATACTGGGCACCGTAATAGATGCCGGCGAGCATGATCAGCGCGCCGACCGGCGGCAGACCGAAGGTGATCGGCAACAGCATAGCAACCGTGGCAATGGTGCCGATGCCCGGCAGCACGCCGACCAGCGTGCCGACCAGCGCACCGATCAGACACAGCAAAATATTGACGGGAACCGGAATCGACATGCCGCCGAGAAAGGCAGGAGTCCACTGCACCATCTGGAAGACGACGCCGAAGCCCATACCGAGATTTGAAAAGACGTCACCCATCACACCCTCACCGGATCATAAATCTCGGCCACATCTGCAACGGCAGGCCGAGCGCGTAGGGGAACAACAGACTGCAGAAGGTCGTCAGGCAGATAGCGACGATGGCGGTTTGCTTCCATTTCGTTTCCGGCGTGCCCAGCGCCGCGATCATGAAGCTCGTGAATGCCGAGAATATCAGGCCCATCGGCCGGATCGAGGCGGCAAAGGAAAGAATGGCCAGCGACACGAACAGCGGACCGCGCCACGCATAGGTCGTGATGTGCTCGCCATCTTTCACAAGGCCGACGATCGTTATCGCGATGCCAAGCCCGAGCAGCAGGAAGGCGAACATCCGGGGCGCGGTTCCGGCCCCGAAGGAAAATCCGCGCATGCCCTGCAGATCGCTCGATGCCCACAAAGCGAATACCGCGATGCCGACCATCGCCAGGCCGCCGATGAAATCCTGCGGTCCCCGGATCCATTTGGGCATGATGTATTTGACCGGTCCAGGACTCGGCGTATCACTCATCGGTCTCACTCCCCCCGCACGGGCTTGTCGCCCAAATCTGTTCTTGGATGCCCCAGTTGCCGGTCCGGCGAACCTGCCTACCGATTTTCATCCGACAACGCCAGCGAAACCCAAACCCCTCCGGCCAGCAGAATTCGGAGCGGATCGAGCCGGGTCGCGAAGGCCGGTACCGCAGGTTGAATTCGTCCGCCGTCATCCAGCGGTGCTGGTCGACGATGACTTGCCGCGCCTGGACCAGCACGCCGCCGAAGCCGGCCAGCGACATTCTGGCGATGCTCGAAACAGTTCCAGCAGCAGTGGTTGGGATCCGTCGCCGGCGGGGCGGCCGGCGGCAAATCCGCAGCCGTGCCCAAGACTTGGTGCCTCGCTGGGGGCATTCCGATCCCAATGCGTCATTCCGGCCCTGTTTCCCGGGCATTTGCCTCCTATATCAGGCTTGCGGACTGGGCCTTCCACGGAAATCAATTGCGGTCGCAACCACTGCCTCGGACCCGGGCTGCAACCGGCAGCAGCTTGATCACCCTTTTGGTATTTGATTTGCCTGTTATGGGAACGATCTGCTGGAATTTCCGCCATGGGCGGCAACGGCTGCTGACCTCGGCCCGCTGCCGGGGTAGCATGGACGAAACAGGCGAGTCGGGGCACCCGGGCTGCACTGCCGATCCGCAAAATACCTTTGAACGTGACAGGACCTGATAATGGCGACCGATCATATCCGATACGACGTACTGGCGCGCGACGCGCTGCGAGGGGTGCTGCGCCGCGTGTTGACCGACGCCGCCGAGCACGGCCTGCCCGGGGAGCATCATTTCTTCATCACTTTTCTGTCCACCGCCGACGGCGTGAAGCTGTCGCCGCGGCTGCTGGCGCAATACCCGGAAGAAATGACCGTCATCCTGCAGCACCAGTTCTGGGACCTGGTGGTGACCGAAGACCGGTTCGAAGTCGGCCTGTCGTTCGGCGGCATTCCCGAACGGCTTGTGGTTCCCTTCAACTCGATCAAGAGCTTCTTCGATCCGTCGGTTCAGTTCGGCCTGCAGTTCGAGCCCGCCGACGCCGCATCCGAAGCGCCGGCGGCCAATCTTCCGGCCGTCCCCGCCTCCGCCCCCTCCGCTGCGCCGGTTCCGGCCCCGTCCGCCGAGACCAGGGAAGAGCCCGCCAAGCCGAGTGAGGGTGCCGAGGTCGTGCGGCTGGACCGCTTCCGCAAGAAGTAATCCGCAACGCCCTCGCGCGATGGATATCCTGGATGGCTCGACCGACCGCAGCATCGCGTTCCAAATCCACCCGCCGCGAGACCGACAGCTTCGGTCCGATCGAGGTCCCCTCCGCCAGCTATTGGGGCGCGCAGACCGAACGCAGCAGGCACAATTTCCGCATCGGGCGCGACCGGATGCCGATGGACGTCGTCCGCGCGCTCGGCATCGTCAAACTGGCGTCCGCGGAAACCAATCGCGAACTGGGGCTGCTTGACGCCCGTCGCGCCCGCGCCATCGTCCGCGCCGCGCGCGAGGTGATCGAGGGCAAGTTCGACGACCATTTTCCGCTGGTGGTCTGGCAGACCGGCTCCGGCACCCAGACCAACATGAACCTCAACGAGGTGATCGCCAATCGCGCCAGCGAACTGCTGGGTGGAGAACTCGGCGCCAAGAAGCCGGTTCATCCCAACGATCACGTCAATATGAGCCAGTCGTCGAACGACTCGTTCCCGACCGCGATGCACATCGCCGCCGCCACATGCATCACCGCCGATCTCATTCCTGCCCTGAGCGAACTGCAGCGCGCGCTGCGCAACAAGGAAAAGGCGTTTGCACGTATCGTCAAGATCGGCCGCACCCATACCCAGGACGCGACGCCCCTGACGCTCGGCCAGGAATTCTCCGGCTACGCCGCGCAGGTCGAGAGCGGCATCGCGCGGCTGCGGATTGCGGTGAAGGATCTCTACCCGCTGGCGCAGGGCGGCACCGCGGTCGGCACCGGCCTCAATTCGAAGCCGAGATTCGCCAAACTGTTTGCCAGGCACGCCGCCCGGATCACGAAACTGCCGTTCGTCAGCGCGCCCAACAAGTTCGAAGCGCTGGCGTCCAACGACGCCTATGTGTTCGTGCATGGCGCCATCAATTCGGTGGCGACCGCGCTGTTCAAGATCGCCAACGACATCCGCCTGCTCGGATCGGGTCCGCGCTCCGGCCTCGGCGAATTGATCCTGCCCGAAAACGAACCGGGCTCCTCCATCATGCCGGGCAAGGTCAACCCGACGCAGAGCGAAGCGCTGACCATGGTGTGCTGCCAGGTGTTCGGCAACCAAACCACCATCACCGTCGCTGGCAGCCAGGGCCATTTCGAACTGAACGTCTACAAGCCGGTGATGGCGCACTGCATGATGCAATCCATCGAATTGCTGGCCGACGTCGCACGCTCGTTCACGAAAAATTGTGTCAAGGGAATCCGCGCCGACGAACAGCGAATCCGGGATTTGATGGAACGCTCGCTGATGCTGGTGACCGCGCTGGCGCCGACGATCGGTTACGACAATGCCGCCAAGGTCGCGAAGCAGGCCCACACCCGCGGCACCACCTTGCGCGAAGAAGCGGTGCGGCTGGGATTTGTTTCGGCTCAGGAATTCGACCGGCTGGTACAGCCGGACAAAATGACACACCCGGGTTGATTGCGGGGCGGGACCCCCGGAATACTACGGGGCCGGCGTTACGTTTACCGGGCCCGCGTAATGGTTATAGATCATAACGGCTATTGGATGGGGTGGATCAGCTTCCGTCGTGGATCGGCTCGCGGCAAGCAGCCGAATATTCGGGTTTTCGCAGAGCGAAACATATTTTTTGATGCTATTAAAAGGCGCTAACGGGGATTTTCTGGGATGACGATCGAGCCGGCCAAGGGGCATCATACGCGCCCCCGCCTTCGCAATTTCTGTTGCCCTTCAGTTTTTGGATGATGGAGGCTGCCATGGGGGACGTGGTCAACCTGAAGCGATTCAAGAAGCGCACCGAGCGTATCGCGTCGGCGAAGCAGGCCGACGCCAACCGGACGCGGTTCGGCCGAACCAAATCCGAACGCGCGCTGGACCAACAGCGCGAAACACGTGCGAATAATTTGCTGGATCAGCACCGTATCGATGGCGAGGACGCATCATGAAGTCGCCGGTCGTCAAGCGCTCGATCGTGGTCGCCGGCCACAAGACCAGCGTCAGCCTCGAAGAGGCGTTCTGGAACGGCATGAAGGAAATTTCGGGCCTGCGCGACATGACGCTGTCCGAACTGGTGGGCGAGATCGACTCCAACCGCCAGCAAGGCAATCTGTCGTCGGCGATTCGCCTGTTCGTGCTCGATTACTTTCGCAGCCGCGCCATGGCCGCCGGGTCGGATCCGAAGCCGCAAGCCTAGCTAACTGTCGCCCAAGGCCACGACGCGCTGCAGCACCCAGAACATCGCAATGCTGCCGATCGCATAGGCCGGCGTCAGTTCGATCCAGCGCGGCCACAAGGTGCGAACACGGGCCACCAACCGTGCTGCGACTGCGAATGCCGCGATGAACAGCAACTGGCCAAGTTCGACGCCGACATTGAAAAAGAACAGCGCCAGCGGGATGGCGTTTTGCGGCAGCCCGATTTCGCCGAGCACGCCGGCGAAACCGAACCCGTGCAGCAAGCCGAAGGTGAATGCCACCAGCCACGGCCAGCGCGCCGTCAGGCCCGGCCTGCCGTTCGCGCCGTGGACGATTTCCGCGGCGACGAAAACGATGGAAAGCGCGATCACCGCTTCCACCGGCGGACCCGGCACGCGGACCAGCCCCAGCGTCGCCGCGGCCAGCGTGATGCTGTGCGCGATGGTGAAGGCGGTCACCGTGACCACCACGCGGCCGGCGCCCTTTACGATCAGCAGCAGAGCCAGCACGAACAGCAAATGATCGATCCCGAGCAGGATATGCTCGACGCCGAGCACGAGGTAGGTTCGCGCCACTTCCCCTGACCCGGCGGAAGCCGTGACGACGAACGCCGGTTCGGACGGCAGCAGCCGCGTCACCTGCGTCGTGCCGTCGGATCGTTGCACACGCACCAGCACGTCGGTGACGTCCGGCGGCAATCCGTCAATGCGGACCGTCTGGCCGATGAGGCCGCCGGAACGCTTCAGCCGCCAGCGCTCGGCATAGGCGCCGGCGTGCATCGCGCCGCGCGGCTCCGACAGAATGACGGTATCGGCGGGAAACACCACTTCACCGCCCGGCCGCGGCTGGCCGCCTTGCGCCGGGAGTTTCCAGAACACCTCCCAGGTCTCGGCGTCCTGCTGGCGCAGCTCGAGGTAGCCCGGCCGGAATTCATCGGCGGTGGCGGCGGCGGCGCCGAGCAGGACGCAGAGACCGACAATGCTCCGGAGCAGACGGCGCAGGCTCATGGCTGCCGTTTCGATACGCTATCGCCGGCGCCGTGCGCCAGCCGCGACGGCTCGATCGTCACGGTATAGCGCTGCAGCAGGTTCCGGTAGGATTTCTCGACCGCCTCGGCACGGCGCGTCAGCTGCCACTCCCGCTTCACGGCCTCGCGCACGTCCGCCAGCTCTGGCGCGCGCGGCTCGCTGCGCTGGCGGACCTGCACGAGATGCACCCCGTAACCGGACAAGACCGGGCCGTTCCATGGACCGGGCGCGATCCCGGCCAGCGCCTTTGCAAACTGATTGCCGAGACTGTTCTTGATGTCGCTCGCCGAAGCGCTGTCGAAGTCGGACGGCAGCGTGGTCGGATCGCCGAGGCCGGCCGCATCGAGGTTGGCTCCCGGGCTGTTCAGCTCAGCGAGCATTCGTTCCGCTTCGGCCACGATTGTCGCCGGGTGCCGCCGCGGGTCGAGATAGATGTGGCGGAAGCTGTATCGCGGTTCGACCGCAAACAGCTCGCGGTGCGAATCGAGATAGGCCTGCAATTGCGCGTCATCCGGCTCGACCGCATCAGGGGCTTCGGTGACAAATTCCAGTTTCTGCG